>NZ_CATKPN010000046.1:0-334141 GCF_949767245.1 Pseudomonas sp. IT-P176 | reverse complement strand
TGGCGTATAGGGTTTCTATGCAACAGCGCGGGGCATGGCTATCATGCGGGCCTCATTGTGAGGCGATACTTGCATGCTGACGTTGTTAAAACTCTTGAAAGATGGTCGTTTCCATTCCGGGCAAGCGCTTGGCGTTGCTCTGGGGATCAGCCGGAGTGCTGTTTGGAAGCAACTCCAGCATCTCGAGGCGGAGTTGGGTCTCACTATTCATAAGGTGCGTGGTCGCGGCTATCAGTTGCGCGCGCCCCTGACGCTGCTCGATCCGGCCGGGATCGCTGAGCATTCGCCGTCCAGTCAATGGCCGGTGCTGGTCTTTGACTCGCTTGATTCAACCAATGCCGAAGCCCTGCGTTCAATCGAGCGGGGGATGGCGGCGCCGTTCCTGGTGCTTGCGGAGCGGCAAACGGCCGGTCGTGGTCGCCGGGGTCGCAAGTGGGTCAGTCCCTTTGCCGAAAACCTTTACTACAGCCTAGTGCTGCGTATCGATGGTGGTATGCGCCAGTTGGAGGGCTTGAGCCTGGTGGTAGGCCTTGCCGTGATGCAGACTTTGAGAGACCTGGGCATTGCTGGGGCGGGGTTGAAGTGGCCCAATGATGTACTGGTTGGCGAGAAAAAGATCGCCGGCATATTGTTGGAGTTGGTCGGAGATCCTGCTGATGTGTGCCACGTTGTCCTGGGTGTGGGGATCAACGTGAATATGCAGGAGGCTGATGAGGTCGATCAGCAGTGGACCTCCATGTACTTGGAGGCGGGCAAGGGGTTTGATCGTAATCTGCTGGTGGCACACCTCGGTGGTGTGCTCCAGGAACACCTTAATCGTCACCAGTCTGCAGGTTTTTCGGTGCTGCAGGCGCAGTGGGAGCAAGGTCACCTCTGGCAAGGGCGTGCGGTATCGCTGATTGCCGGGGTGAACCGGATTGATGGTGTGGTGATGGGTATCGACGGGCAAGGTGCGCTGCGCTTGAAAGTCGACGGCGTGGAAAAGGTTTTTAGTGGTGGCGAGCTAAGTTTGAGGCTGCGCGATGATTCTTGAGCTCGACTGTGGGAATAGCTTTATCAAGTGGCGCGTGCTGCATGCAGACGCCACGCATCTGTTTGCCGAGGGTGTGGTGGACTCGGACCTGGCCCTGCTGGAAGGTCTGCGCGGCTGTGTGGGGCTGGATCTCAAGTACTGTCGCCTGGTCAGTGTGCGCACCAATGATGAAACGGCAGCGTTGGTGACGGCATTGGCCGATGCATTTGGTGTTTTCGCGCTGTGTGCGGCGCCGTCCAGGTCGATGTCCGGGGTTGAGAATGGTTACGAGGATTTTCAGCGACTCGGCCTCGATCGCTGGTTGGCCATGCTCGGCGCCTATCACCTGGCCGCAGGGGCCTGTCTGGTACTGGATTTCGGTACGGCACTGACAGCCGACTTCATTGCTGCTGATGGCAAACACCTGGGGGGCTTCATTTGCCCGGGTATGCCGCTGATGCGTCATCAATTACGCACGCACACCCGGCGCATTCGTTATGACGACATCGCGGCCTCTCGGGCGCTGGAAAGTTTCGCGCCGGGTCGTAATACGGTTGAGGCGGTCGAGCGTGGCTGTTCATTGATGCTGCGTGGGTTTGTCCTGACTCAGCTGGAACTGGCGCGTGAGTACTGGGGCGAAGATTTCAGCGTGTTTCTCACCGGCGGCGACGCGGACCTGGTGTCCGGCGTCGTCCCGCAAGCGCGGGTAGTGCCGGATCTTGTATTCGTGGGTCTGGCCATGGCCTGTCCATTGTCCTGAGGTTCTTATGCGTTGGTTGTTTCTGCTGTTGTTGGTTCTTAACGTCTTCTATTACGTCTGGCATCAGCAGGAGGTGCCCTTGCGTGCCAAGGACGTTACTCCGCTAAGTTTGTATAAGGGGTCGCAGCAGGATATCCGGCTGTTGAGTGAAACCAGGAGCTCCGCAGTGGCGCGCGACACGTCCAGGGCTGAGTCGGCGGATGAGAGCTGCCTGTACCTGGGCGGATTTGCTCGCCAGGAGACGGCCAGGGCATTCGAGGGGCGGCTGGCTGCGCTCGATATCAAGGTGCAACAGCTGGCAACTTCGCTGCCAGATTCAGCCGGCTTCTGGATGCGCGTATCCCCGCAAACCCGGCATTTGGCCGATGACGCTGCCTTGCAGAAGCTTGTTAATGAATTCAATGAGTTAAAACATAAAATAATGCGGTGCGAGGGGGTTGCAACTGCTCAATAGGTTGCATAGAATGGCGCCCGCTACGCAGTGAAGGCCTTTAACGGCAAACATCGCGAAGCACGGTCAACGCAGCTAACCTCAGGTTTTTAATGAGAAAATGCTTGACAGAAGGCTGGCATGATGTAGAATGCCGGCTCGCTTAGGAGGGGTTCCCGAGCGGCCAAAGGGATCAGACTGTAAATCTGACGTCTACGACTTCGAAGGTTCGAATCCTTCCCCCTCCACCATTTTTAGCGTGAGCTGCAAGCTTACGCGGGTATAGTTTAGTGGTAGAACCTCAGCCTTCCAAGCTGATGATGCGGGTTCGATTCCCGCTACCCGCTCCAAGTTTGCAGGTTGTGCAAAGTGTTTCGCTCTTGTAGCTCAGTTGGTAGAGCACACCCTTGGTAAGGGTGAGGTCAGCGGTTCAAATCCGCTCAAGAGCTCCATATAACAAGGCAGATATGAAAATATCTGCCTTTGTTTTAATGGCTAGTGTGACTTGTTTAATTCTTCTCTGTAGGGGTGAATTCGATGGCTAAGGAAAAGTTCGAACGTAATAAGCCGCACGTCAACGTAGGCACTATTGGTCACGTCGACCACGGCAAAACTACTCTGACTGCTGCTCTGACTCGCGTCTGCTCCGAAGTGTTCGGTTCGGCGAAGGTCGACTTCGACAAGATCGATAGCGCCCCTGAAGAAAAAGCTCGTGGCATTACCATTAACACCGCTCACGTTGAGTACGATTCGGCCGTGCGTCACTACGCACACGTTGACTGCCCAGGTCACGCCGACTACGTAAAAAACATGATTACCGGTGCTGCTCAGATGGATGGCGCAATTCTGGTTTGCTCGGCCGCTGATGGTCCGATGCCGCAAACCCGTGAGCACATCCTGTTGTCCCGCCAGGTAGGCGTTCCGTACATCGTGGTCTTCCTGAACAAGGCTGACATGGTTGACGACGCTGAGCTGCTGGAGCTGGTTGAGATGGAGGTGCGTGACTTGCTCAGCACCTACGATTTCCCGGGTGACGACACTCCGATCATCATTGGTTCGGCGCTGATGGCGCTGAATGGTCAAGACGACAACGAGATGGGCACTACTGCCGTCAAGAAGTTGGTCGAGACTCTGGATACTTATATTCCGCAGCCTGAGCGTGCTATCGACAAGCCGTTCCTGATGCCAATTGAAGACGTATTCTCGATCTCTGGTCGTGGTACGGTTGTGACTGGTCGTGTAGAGCGTGGCATTGTTCGCATCCAGGAAGAAGTTGAGATCGTTGGTCTTCGTGACACGGTCAAGACAACTTGCACGGGTGTTGAGATGTTCCGCAAGTTGCTGGACGAAGGTCGTGCTGGTGAGAACTGTGGCGTATTGCTGCGTGGCACCAAGCGTGATGACGTTGAGCGTGGTCAGGTCCTGGTCAAGCCGGGTACTGTCAAGCCGCACACCAAGTTTACTGCAGAGGTTTACGTTCTGAGCAAGGAAGAGGGTGGTCGTCATACGCCATTCTTCAAAGGCTACCGTCCACAGTTCTACTTCCGGACCACTGATGTGACCGGTAACTGCGAACTGCCGGAAGGCGTCGAAATGGTAATGCCAGGTGACAACATCCAGATGACTGTCACTCTGATCAAAACCATCGCGATGGAAGATGGTCTGCGTTTCGCTATCCGTGAAGGCGGTCGTACCGTCGGCGCTGGCGTCGTAGCCAAAGTAATCGAGTAAGTTGTTGTAATGTCTTTTTCAGGCCGGCATAATGGTCGGCCTGATTTTGTTTTAGGTCAGTAGCTCAATTGGCAGAGCGACGGTCTCCAAAACCGTAGGTTGGGGGTTCGATTCCCTCCTGACCTGCCAGATTCACTCAGTGTGTCTGGCTTTCTTTTCACAGGATCTTCATAGATGACTCCTAAGGCTGAAGCTCAAGGCTCTCGCTTCGATCTGCTTAAGTGGCTAGTAGTAGCTGCTTTGGTGGTTGTTGGCGTTGTTGGCAATCAGTATTACTCTGCTTCGCCGATCCTGTACCGTGTACTCGCTTTGCTTGCTATTGCTGCTGCAGCTGCCTTTGTAGGCCTGCAAACAGCGAAGGGCAAGTCTTTCTTTGTACTGGTTAAGGAAGCTCGCACCGAGATTCGTAAAGTCGTGTGGCCAACTCGCCAAGAAACCACGCAGACCACCCTGATTGTGGTGGCTGTTGTTCTGGTTATGGCGTTGCTGTTGTGGGGGCTTGATTCCCTGCTCGGTTGGCTTGTTTCCTTGATTGTTGGCTAAGGGTGTCCCGTGGCTAAGCGTTGGTACGTTGTGCATGCTTACTCGGGTTACGAGAAGCATGTCATGCGCTCGTTGGTAGAGCGCGTAAAGCTGGCTGGCATGGAAGATGGCTTCGGCGAAATTCTGGTTCCCACTGAAGAAGTGGTTGAAATGCGTAATGGCCAGAAACGCAAAAGCGAGCGCAAATTCTTCCCTGGTTATGTGCTGGTCCAGATGGATATGAACGAGGGTACTTGGCACTTGGTCAAGGACACTCCTCGGGTGATGGGTTTCATCGGCGGTACCGCTGATAAACCTGCACCGATCACTGATAAAGAGGCAGAAGCGATTCTGCGTCGTGTTGCTGATGGTAGCGACAAGCCGAAGCCGAAGACGTTGTTCGAGCCGGGCGAAGTGGTTCGTGTCACCGACGGTCCGTTTGCCGATTTCAATGGCACGGTCGAAGAAGTTAACTACGAAAAGAGCCGGATCCAAGTGGCAGTGCTCATTTTCGGTCGCTCTACTCCGGTAGAGCTAGAGTTCAGCCAGGTCGAAAAGGTCTAGCCGAACAAGCATCCCAACCCCGCAGCCCTAGGCTGTGGGGTTTTGTCGTCACTGGGATAAACGCGCAAGTAACCGGGGAGCCTTTCGAGGCGTTTGAACCCGTAATTGGAGTGCCTCATGGCCAAGAAGATTACCGCTTACATCAAGCTGCAAGTGAAGGCCGCTCAGGCTAACCCAAGCCCACCTGTTGGTCCGGCCCTGGGTCAGCACGGCGTGAACATCATGGAATTCTGCAAGGCTTTCAACGCCCGTACTCAGGGTCTTGAGCCAGGTCTGCCGACTCCAGTGATCATCACTGTCTACAGCGACCGTAGCTTCACGTTCGAAACCAAGTCGACCCCTGCTTCGGTTCTGCTGAAGAAGGCTGCTGGTCTGACTAGCGGTTCCGCTCGTCCTAACACCGTTAAGGTTGGCACCGTAACTCGTGCTCAGCTGGAAGAAATCGCGAAAACCAAAAACGCGGATCTGACTGCAGCTGATATGGAAGCAGCCGTGCGTACTATCGCCGGTTCTGCTCGTAGCATGGGCCTTAACGTGGAGGGTGTGTAATGGCTAAGCTGACCAAGCGCCAAAAGGCTATCGCCGGCAAAATCGAAGCGGGCAAGTCCTACAACTTTGTAGACGCTGCTGCCCTGCTGACCGAGCTGTCGACTGTCAAGTTCAGCGAGTCCGTTGACGTTGCTGTAAACCTGGGCGTTGACCCACGTAAATCCGACCAGGTCGTTCGTAGCGCTACTGTGCTGCCACACGGTACTGGCAAGACTGTACGTGTTGCTGTCTTCACCCAAGGCCCGGCAGCTGAAGCTGCTCTGGCCGCTGGCGCCGATCGCGTTGGCATGGACGACCTGGCTGCCGAAATGAAAGGCGGCGACCTGAACTATGACGTCGTTATTGCTTCCCCGGATGCAATGCGCGTTGTAGGTCAGTTGGGTCAGATCCTCGGTCCACGTGGTCTGATGCCTAACCCTAAAGTCGGCACCGTAACTCCAGACGTAGCTACCGCGGTTAAAAACGCCAAGGCTGGTCAGGTTCGTTATCGCACCGACAAAAACGGCATCATCCACACTTCCGTTGGCAAAGTCGGTTTCGACGCCGTCAAGCTGAAGGAAAACGTTGAAGCCCTGATCGCTGATCTGAAGCGTATCAAGCCAGCTTCCTCGAAAGGTATCTACGTCAAGCGCGTTACCCTGAGCACCACTATGGGCCCAGGTCTGGTCATCGACCAAGGCTCGCTGGACGTATAAGCAATACATTGGCGTGAGAAATCACGCCAATTGAAAAAATTGGGGTCCCTGCCTGGCGGGGGCTATCCAAGACCGTAGGCGACGTAAGTCTTAAACCACAAGCCTACGCAGATGGTGCTCCCGGTTCCTTACCGAATCAGACACCAAAACGACATCCGGCTCCGGCCAGATGAAACGGTAACAAGCAGGAGTTAAACCCGTGGCAATTAATCTCGAAGACAAGAAGGCCATCGTCGCTGAAGTCAACGAGGCTGCCAAAGCTGCTCTGTCCGCTGTCGTGGCTGATGCCCGTGGTGTGACAGTAGGCGCTATGACCGGACTCCGTAAAGAGGCTCGTGAAGCTGGCGTATACGTACGTGTTGTACGTAACACCCTGCTCAAGCGCGCTGTTGCTGACACTGAATACAGTGTCCTCAACGACGTGTTCACCGGCCCGACTCTGATCGCGTTCTCCAAAGATCACCCAGGCGCTGCTGCCCGTTTGTTCAAGGAATTCGCCAAGAGTCAGGATAAGTTCGAGATCAAGGCAGCTGCGTTCGAGGGCAAGTTCCTCGCAGCTAACCAAATCGACGTACTGGCAACACTGCCGACCCGTAACGAAGCTATTTCTCAGCTGATGAGCGTGATTCAAGGCGCTACCAGCAAGTTGGCTCGTACTCTGGCTGCAGTTCGCGAGCAAAAAGAAGCTGCCGCAGCCTAAGGCTGAGCACTTTCTCTCGCGTATTTTTGTTTATTTCGATGGCCGCGTAGGCCGTCCCCCAATTCAGGAAATACAGCAATGTCTATCTCCCAAGACGATATCCTCAACGCCGTAGCTGAAATGTCGGTTCTGCAGGTTGTTGAGCTGATCAAAGCTTTCGAAGAAAAATTCGGCGTTTCCGCTGCTGCTGCATCGGCTGGTCCAGCTGCTGCTGCCGCCGTTGTTGAAGAGCAAACCGAATTCAACGTCATGCTGACCGAAGCTGGCGAGAAGAAAGTAAACGTGATCAAGGCAGTACGTGAACTGACCGGTCTGGGCCTGAAAGAAGCCAAGGCTGTAGTTGACGGCGCTCCTGCCATGGTTCTGGAAGCTGTTTCGAAAGACGCAGCTGACAAAGCCAAAGCAACTCTGGAAGAAGCAGGCGCTAAAGTCGAGCTGAAGTAAGCTTCGACTTTGCGTCTCCAGCCCGAGCGTTAAGCGAAAGGCTGATGGCTGGTGGCTCTTGCCACCGGCCTTTTTCCGTTATTGGCAGCCGATTGGGTCGGTGTCGATAACGTGCTGTAACCACCCGATGCGGTGGCGCAAACCATGGGGTTTGCACGATTTTCTGGCTGCTCCCGTCGGGAGGGGCCAAACAAGCAGGTGACCAAGCTGGGGAACGCTGATGGCTTACTCATATACTGAGAAAAAACGTATCCGCAAGGACTTTAGCAAGTTGCCGGACGTCATGGATGTGCCTTACCTCCTGGCCATCCAGCTGGATTCGTATCGTGAATTCTTGCAAGCGGGAGCGACTAAAGATCAGTTCCGCGACGTGGGCCTGCATGCGGCCTTCAAATCCGTTTTCCCGATCATCAGCTACTCCGGCAATGCTGCGCTGGAGTACGTCGGTTATCGCCTGGGCGAACCGGCATTTGATGTCAAAGAATGCGTATTGCGCGGTGTAACTTACGCCGTACCTTTGCGGGTAAAAGTGCGCCTGATCATTTTCGACAAAGAATCGTCGAACAAAGCGATCAAGGACATCAAAGAGCAAGAAGTCTACATGGGTGAAATCCCCCTGATGACTGAGAACGGTACCTTCGTAATCAACGGTACCGAGCGTGTAATCGTTTCCCAGCTGCACCGTTCCCCGGGCGTGTTCTTCGACCACGACCGTGGCAAGACGCACAGCTCTGGCAAACTGCTGTACTCGGCGCGGATCATTCCTTACCGCGGTTCGTGGCTGGACTTCGAGTTCGACCCGAAAGACTGCGTATTCGTGCGTATCGACCGTCGTCGCAAGCTGCCTGCATCGGTACTGCTGCGCGCGCTGGGCTATACCACTGAAGAAGTGCTGGACGCGTTCTACACCACCAACGTTTTCCACCTGAGCGGCGAAACCCTCAGTCTGGAACTGATTGCTTCGCGTCTGCGTGGTGAAATCGCTGTTCTTGATATTCAGGACGAGAAGGGCAAGGTCATCGTTGAGGCTGGTCGCCGTATTACTGCGCGCCACATCAACCAGATCGAAAAAGCCGGCCTCAAGACCCTGGAAGTGCCTCTGGACTACGTCCTGGGCCGCACTACCGCCAAGGCCATCGTGCACCCGGCAACCGGCGAAATCCTGGCAGAGTGCAACACCGAGCTGAACACCGAAATCCTGGCGAAAATCGCCAAGGCCCAGGTTGTTCGCGTCGAGACTCTGTACACCAACGATATCGACTGCGGTCCGTTCGTCTCCGACACCCTGAAGATCGACTCCACCAGCAACCAATTGGAAGCGCTGGTCGAGATCTATCGCATGATGCGTCCAGGCGAGCCGCCAACCAAAGACGCTGCCGAGACCCTGTTCAACAACCTGTTCTTCAGCCCTGAGCGCTATGACCTGTCTGCGGTCGGCCGGATGAAGTTCAACCGTCGTATCGGTCGTACCGAGATCGAAGGTTCGGGCGTGCTGTGCAAGGAAGACATCGTCGCGGTACTGAAGACCCTGGTCGACATCCGTAACGGTAAAGGCATCGTCGATGACATCGACCACCTGGGTAACCGTCGTGTTCGCTGCGTAGGCGAAATGGCCGAGAACCAGTTCCGCGTTGGCCTGGTACGTGTTGAGCGTGCGGTCAAAGAGCGTCTGTCGATGGCTGAAAGCGAAGGCCTGATGCCGCAAGACCTGATCAACGCCAAGCCAGTTGCTGCGGCGGTGAAAGAGTTCTTCGGTTCCAGCCAGCTGTCCCAGTTCATGGACCAGAACAACCCGCTGTCCGAGATCACCCACAAGCGTCGTGTCTCTGCACTCGGCCCGGGCGGTTTGACTCGTGAGCGTGCTGGCTTTGAAGTCCGTGACGTACACCCGACTCACTACGGTCGTGTCTGCCCGATTGAAACGCCGGAAGGTCCGAACATCGGTCTGATCAACTCCCTGGCGGCCTATGCGCGCACCAACCAGTACGGCTTCCTCGAGAGCCCGTACCGTGTGGTGAAAGACGCCCTGGTTACCGACGAGATCGTGTTCCTGTCCGCCATCGAAGAAGCTGATCACGTGATCGCTCAGGCTTCGGCCACGATGAACGACAAGAAAGTCCTGATCGACGAGCTGGTAGCTGTTCGTCACCTGAACGAGTTCACCGTCAAGGCGCCGGAAGACGTCACCCTGATGGACGTATCACCGAAGCAGGTAGTTTCGGTTGCAGCGTCGCTGATCCCGTTCCTCGAGCACGATGACGCCAACCGTGCGTTGATGGGTTCGAACATGCAGCGTCAAGCTGTACCCACCCTGCGCGCTGACAAGCCGCTGGTCGGTACCGGCATGGAGCGTAACGTAGCTCGTGACTCCGGCGTTTGCGTCGTGGCTCGTCGTGGCGGCGTTATCGATTCCGTGGACGCCAGCCGTATCGTGGTTCGTGTTGCTGATGACGAAGTTGAAACCGGCGAAGCTGGTGTCGACATCTACAACCTGACCAAGTACACCCGCTCCAACCAGAACACCTGCATCAACCAGCGTCCGCTGGTGCGTAAAGGTGATCGGGTTCAGCGTAGCGATATCATGGCCGACGGCCCGTCCACCGACATGGGTGAACTGGCGCTGGGTCAGAACATGCGCATCGCCTTCATGGCATGGAACGGCTTCAACTTCGAAGACTCCATCTGCCTGTCGGAACGTGTAGTTCAGGAAGATCGCTTCACCACGATCCACATCCAGGAACTGACCTGTGTGGCACGTGACACCAAGCTTGGGCCAGAGGAAATCACTGCCGACATCCCGAACGTGGGTGAAGCGGCACTGAACAAGCTGGACGAAGCCGGTATCGTTTACGTAGGTGCTGAAGTAGGCGCAGGCGACATCCTGGTGGGTAAGGTCACTCCGAAAGGCGAGACCCAGCTGACTCCGGAAGAAAAACTGCTGCGTGCGATCTTCGGTGAAAAAGCCAGCGACGTTAAAGACACATCCCTGCGTGTACCAACCGGTACCAAGGGCACTGTCATCGACGTACAGGTCTTCACCCGTGACGGCGTTGAGCGTGATGCTCGTGCTCTGTCCATCGAGAAGACTCAGCTCGACGAGATCCGCAAGGATCTGAACGAAGAGTTCCGTATCGTTGAAGGCGCGACTTTCGAACGTCTGCGTTCCGCTCTGGTCGGCCACAAAGCCGAAGGCGGCGCCGGCCTGAAGAAAGGTCAGGAGATCACCGACGAAGTACTCGACGGTCTTGAGCACGGCCAGTGGTTCAAACTGCGCATGGCTGAAGATGCTCTGAACGAGCAGCTCGAGAAGGCCCAGGCCTACATCGTTGATCGCCGCCGTCTGCTGGACGACAAGTTCGAAGACAAGAAGCGCAAACTGCAGCAGGGCGATGACCTGGCTCCAGGCGTGCTGAAAATCGTCAAGGTTTACCTGGCAATCCGTCGCCGCATCCAGCCGGGCGACAAGATGGCCGGTCGTCACGGTAACAAAGGTGTGGTCTCCGTGATCATGCCGGTTGAAGACATGCCGCACGATGCCAATGGCACTCCGGTCGACGTGGTCCTCAACCCACTGGGCGTACCTTCGCGTATGAACGTTGGTCAGATTCTTGAAACCCACCTGGGCCTCGCGGCCAAGGGTCTGGGCGAGAAGATCAACCGCATGATCGAAGAGCAGCGTAAAGTTGCCGAGCTGCGCAAGTTCCTGCACGAGATCTACAACGAGATCGGCGGGCGCCAGGAAAGTCTCGATGACTTCTCCGACCAGGAAATCCTGGATCTGGCGAAAAACCTGCGTGGCGGCGTACCAATGGCCACTCCAGTGTTCGACGGTGCCAAGGAAAGCGAAATCAAGGCCATGCTGAAACTGGCAGACCTGCCAGAAAGCGGCCAGATGCAGCTGACCGACGGCCGTACCGGCAACAAGTTCGAGCGCCCGGTTACCGTTGGCTACATGTACATGCTGAAGCTGAACCACTTGGTAGACGACAAGATGCACGCTCGTTCTACCGGTTCGTACAGCCTGGTTACCCAGCAGCCGCTGGGTGGTAAGGCGCAGTTCGGTGGTCAGCGTTTCGGGGAGATGGAGGTCTGGGCACTGGAAGCATACGGTGCTGCATACACTCTGCAAGAAATGCTCACAGTGAAGTCGGACGATGTGAACGGCCGGACCAAGATGTACAAAAACATCGTGGACGGCGATCACCGTATGGAGCCGGGCATGCCCGAGTCCTTCAACGTGTTGATCAAAGAAATTCGTTCCCTCGGCATCGATATCGATCTGGAAACCGAATAACACGTGACGTGAATCGAGAGCGGGGCGCGATTGCCCGCTCTCTGCTCCGCCAGGAGGAAAGGCCTTGAAAGACCTACTGAATTTGCTGAAAAACCAGGGTCAAGTCGAAGAGTTCGACGCCATCCGTATCGGATTGGCATCGCCTGAGATGATCCGTTCGTGGTCGTTCGGTGAAGTTAAAAAGCCGGAAACCATCAACTACCGTACGTTCAAACCTGAGCGTGACGGCCTGTTCTGCGCCAAGATCTTTGGCCCGGTAAAGGATTACGAGTGCCTGTGCGGTAAGTACAAGCGCTTGAAGCACCGTGGTGTGATCTGCGAGAAGTGCGGCGTTGAAGTTGCACTGGCAAAAGTTCGTCGTGAGCGCATGGCGCACATCGAACTGGCCTCGCCAGTTGCCCACATCTGGTTCCTGAAATCGCTGCCGTCGCGTATCGGCTTGCTGATGGACATGACCCTGCGTGATATCGAACGCGTTCTCTACTTCGAGAGCTACGTCGTTATCGATCCAGGCATGACCACCCTTGAAAAAGGTCAGCTGCTCAACGACGAGCAGTACTTCGAAGCGCTGGAAGAGTTCGGCGACGACTTTGATGCCCGCATGGGTGCCGAAGCTGTCCGCGAACTGCTGCACGCTATCGACCTGGAGCACGAGATTGGCCGCCTGCGTGAAGAAATTCCGCAAACCAACTCGGAAACCAAGATCAAGAAGCTGTCCAAGCGTCTGAAGTTGATGGAAGCCTTCCAGGGTTCCGGCAACCTTCCAGAATGGATGGTGCTGACCGTTCTGCCGGTTCTGCCGCCAGACCTGCGTCCACTGGTCCCGCTGGATGGCGGTCGCTTCGCGACTTCCGACCTCAACGATCTGTATCGTCGAGTGATCAACCGTAACAACCGTTTGAAGCGCCTGCTTGATCTGTCCGCTCCGGACATCATCGTGCGCAACGAAAAGCGTATGTTGCAGGAAGCTGTCGATGCACTGCTCGACAACGGTCGTCGTGGCCGCGCTATCACCGGTTCCAACAAGCGTCCTCTGAAATCCCTGGCTGACATGATCAAGGGTAAGCAGGGTCGTTTCCGTCAGAACTTGCTCGGTAAGCGTGTTGACTACTCCGGTCGTTCGGTAATTACCGTAGGCCCGACCCTGCGTCTGCACCAGTGCGGTCTGCCGAAGAAAATGGCTCTCGAGCTGTTCAAGCCGTTCATTTTCGGCAAGCTGGAAATGCGTGGTCTCGCAACCACCATCAAAGCGGCCAAGAAAATGGTCGAGCGCGAGCTGCCAGAGGTTTGGGACGTTCTCGCTGAAGTGATCCGTGAACACCCGGTTCTCCTCAACCGTGCACCGACCCTTCACCGTCTGGGTATCCAGGCGTTTGAACCGGTACTGATCGAAGGTAAGGCTATCCAGCTGCACCCTCTGGTCTGTGCTGCGTACAACGCCGACTTCGACGGCGACCAAATGGCCGTGCACGTACCGCTGACACTGGAAGCCCAGTTGGAAGCGCGTGCGTTGATGATGTCGACCAACAACATCCTGTCGCCAGCCAACGGTGAGCCAATCATCGTTCCGTCGCAGGACGTTGTATTGGGTCTGTACTACATGACTCGTGAAGCGATCAACGCCAAGGGCGAAGGTCGTGTGTTCGCGGATCTGCAAGAAGTTGACCGTGTGTTCCGTGCCGGCGAAGCCGCACTGCACGCCAAGGTCAAAGTGCGCATCCACGAAACCGTCAACGACCGTGATGGCGGCAGCGTGAGCAACGTTCGTATCGTCGACACCACTGTCGGCCGTGCCTTGTTGTACCAGGTTGTGCCGAAAGGTCTGTCGTACGATGTCGTCAACCTGCCGATGAAGAAAAAGGCGATCTCCAAGCTGATCAACCAGTGCTACCGCGTGGTTGGTTTGAAAGAGACCGTGATCTTCGCTGACCAGCTGATGTACACCGGTTTTGCCTATTCGACCATTTCCGGCGTTTCCATCGGTGTTAACGACTTCGTTATCCCGGATGAAAAAGCCCGCATCATCAGTGCAGCCACCGATGAAGTGAAAGAGATCGAAAGTCAGTACGCCTCCGGCCTGGTAACCCAGGGCGAGAAGTACAACAAAGTGATCGACCTTTGGTCCAAGGCGAACGACGAAGTTTCCAAGGCGATGATGGCCAACCTCTCGAAAGAGAAAGTCATCGACCGTCATGGCGTCGAAGTCGAGCAAGAGTCCTTCAACTCGATGTACATGATGGCCGACTCGGGCGCACGGGGTTCTGCTGCGCAGATCCGTCAGCTCGCCGGTATGCGTGGCCTGATGGCCAAGCCGGACGGTTCCATCATTGAAACGCCGATCACTGCGAACTTCCGTGAAGGTTTGAGCGTACTCCAGTACTTCATCTCCACTCACGGTGCTCGTAAAGGTCTGGCGGATACCGCGTTGAAAACCGCTAACTCCGGTTACCTGACTCGTCGTCTGGTAGACGTGGCACAAGATCTGGTTGTAACCGAGATCGACTGCGGTACCGAGCACGGCCTGCTGATGACTCCGCACATTGAAGGCGGTGACGTTGTAGAGCCGCTGGGTGAGCGCGTATTGGGTCGTGTTATTGCCCGTGACGTGTTCAAACCAGGTACCGAGGACGTCATCGTTCCTGCTGGCACCCTGGTTGACGAGAAGTGGGTCGAGTTCATCGAGCTGAACAGCATCGACGAAGTGATCGTGCGTTCGCCGATCAGCTGCGAAACCCGCTACGGCATCTGCGCCAAGTGCTACGGCCGTGATCTGGCTCGTGGTCACCAGGTGAACATCGGTGAAGCGGTCGGCGTAATCGCTGCCCAGTCCATCGGTGAGCCGGGTACCCAGCTGACCATGCGTACGTTCCACATCGGTGGTGCGGCAAGCCGGACCTCCGCAGCCGACAGCGTTCAGGTGAAGAATGGCGGTACCGTCCGTCTGCATAACCTGAAGCACGTTGAGCGAGTGGATGGTTGCCTGGTTGCTGTGTCCCGTTCCGGTGAGCTGGCGATCGCTGATGACTACGGTCGTGAGCGTGAGCGCTACAAGCTGCCGTACGGTGCTGTGATTTCGGTTAAAGAGGGTGACAAGGTCGACGCTGGCGCAATCGTGGCCAAGTGGGATCCGCACACTCACCCAATCGTTACCGAAATGAAAGGTACCGTGACCTACGTGGGCATGGAAGAAGGCATCACGATCAAGCGTCAGACTGACGAATTGACCGGTATGACCAACATTGAAGTACTCGACGCCAAAGATCGTCCAGCTGCCGGTAAAGACATCCGTCCTGCCGTGAAGATGGTCGACGACAACGGCAAGGATCTGTTGCTGCCAGGCACTGACGTAATTGCTCAGTACTTCCTGCCAGCCAACGCCCTGGTCGGTGTAGCGGATGGTGCGAAAATCGCGATCGGTGATGTTATCGCGCGTATTCCACAAGAGACTTCGAAGACCCGTGACATCACCGGTGGTCTGCCGCGTGTTGCCGACTTGTTCGAAGCTCGTCGTCCGAAAGAAGCCTCGATTCTGGCTGAAGTCAGCGGCACCATCGCGTTCGGTAAAGAGACCAAAGGCAAGCGCCGTCTGGTTATCACTCCGAACGACGGTACCGATCCGTACGAAGAGCTGATTCCGAAGTGGCGTCACCTGAACGTCTTCGAAGGCGAACAGGTAAACCGCGGCGAAGTTATCTCCGACGGCCCGAGCGATCCACACGACATCCTGCGTCTGCTGGGTGTAAGTGCGCTGGCCAAGTACATCGTCAACGAGATCCAGGACGTTTACCGTCTGCAAGGCGTGAAGATCAACGATAAGCACATCGAGACCATCCTGCGTCAGATGCTGCGTAAAGTTGAAATCGCTGAATCCGGCGATTCCACTTTCATCAAGGGCGACCAGATGGAATTGACTCACGTGCTGGTCGAGAACGAGCGTTTGGCTGGCGACGACAAGTTCGTCTCCAAGTTCACTCGCGTTCTGCTGGGTATCACCAAGGCGTCGTTGTCCACCGAATCGTTCATCTCGGCGGCCTCTTTCCAAGAGACCACTCGTGTACTGACCGAAGCGGCGGTAACCGGCAAGCGCGACTACCTGCGCGGCCTGAAAGAAAACGTGGTCGTGGGTCGTCTGATCCCGGCTGGTACCGGTCTGGCTTATCACAGCGAGCGCAAGCGTCGCCGTGATGCTGACAAACCGTTGCGCGTAAGCGCCAGTGAAGTGGAAGCTGCACTGACCGAAGCGCTGAACTCGAGCGGTAACTGAGTTCTGCGATAAATGAGCGTAAGGCCCTGACCGCTCCGTTCGTCGAATCCTGACAATTTGTCGAGGTTCGATGGGTGGGGAGGTTGGGGCCTTGCCTTGACTGGGGGCAAGATCCTCTTTAGACTCTTGTACCCCTAAATTTGGCGGGAATTCGTTCCTGCCATTTTGCTTTTCTTGCAAGACAATAGCGTCGCAAGACAACAGTGGAGCTAGTAGATGGCAACTATCAACCAGCTGGTACGTCAGCCGCGTAAGCGTATCGTCGAGAAATCCGACGTGCCTGCGCTGCAGAACTGCCCGCAACGTCGTGGCGTATGCACCCGTGTGTATACCACCACGCCGAAAAAACCTAACTCGGCACTGCGTAAAGTATGCCGTGTGCGTCTGACCAACGGTTTCGAGGTTTCCTCGTACATCGGCGGTGAAGGCCACAACCTGCAAGAGCACAGCGTGGTACTGATCCGCGGCGGTCGTGTAAAAGACTTGCCAGGTGTTCGTTACCACACCGTACGCGGCTCCTTGGATACTTCCGGCGTTAAAGGTCGTAACCAGGGTCGTTCGAAGTACGGTACCAAGAAGCCTAAGTAGTAGCGGCTTTTTGTAAAAACTGAATCATCTTATTTTCTGAGTCGATAAGAGTAAGGTCGGAGGCGTCCCGCAAGGGCACCGATTCCGAGCGAACCTGAAGACCGTTTGAGGGCTTATCCATGCCAAGAAGACGCGTAGCAGCCAAGCGCGAAGTGCTTGACGATCCAAAATACGGAAGCCAAATCCTGGCCAAGTTCATGAACCACGTGATGGAAAGCGGCAAGAAAGCCGTTGCCGAGCGTATCGTTTATGGCGCGCTGGAAAAGGTTAAAGAACGCAAGAACAGCGATCCCCTGGAAATCTTCGAGAAAGCTCTCGACGCCATCGCTCCGCTGGTCGAAGTGAAGTCGCGCCGTGTAGGCGGTGCTACTTACCAGGTTCCGGTCGAAGTTCGCCCGTCCCGTCGTAACGCCCTGGCAATGCGCTGGTTGGTAGACTTCGCCCGTAAGCGCGGCGAGAAGTCTATGGCTCTGCGTTTGGCCGGCGAACTGTTGGACGCTGCTGAAGGTAAAGGTGCTGCTGTTAAGAAGCGTGAAGACGTGCACCGTATGGCCGAAGCTAACAAAGCTTTCTCGCACTACCGCTTCTAATTTTAGCTTCACTAATTTTGCGAGGGCTTTATGGCTCGTACTACTCCGATTAGTCGCTACCGTAACATCGGTATCGTCGCTCACGTGGATGCTGGTAAAACCACCACCACCGAGCGCGTCCTTTTTTACACTGGCAAAAGTCACAAGATGGGCGAGGTGCATGACGGCGCCGCGACCACAGACTGGATGGTGCAGGAGCAGGAGCGTGGTATTACCATTACTTCTGCTGCGATCACCGCCTTCTGGAAAGGTTCTGCCAAGCAGTACAAAGACGAGCATCGCTTCAACGTAATCGATACCCCGGGCCACGTAGACTTCACTATTGAAGTTGAACGTTCCCTGCGCGTACTCGACGGCGCTGTCGTTGTGTTCTGCGGTACTTCGGGTGTTGAGCCACAGTCGGAAACCGTATGGCGTCAAGCCAACAAATACGGCGTTCCACGTCTTGTTTACGTCAACAAGATGGACCGTGCTGGTGCGAACTTCCTGCGCGTGATCGCTCAGATCAAGCAGCGTCTGGGTCACACTCCGGTGCCAATCCAGTTGGCCATTGGTTCGGAAGACAACTTCCAGGGGCAGATCGATCTGCTCAACATGGAAGCCGTCTACTGGAACGATGCTGACAAAGGCATGACTCCACGTCGTGAAGCTATCCCTGCTGAACTGCAGGAACTGGCTGACGAATGGCGCAACAACATGGTTGAGGCTGCTGCCGAAGCCAACGAAGAGCTGATGAACAAGTACCTCGAAGGTGAAGAACTCACCAACGAGGAAATCAAGGCCGCTCTGCGTCAGCGTACTATCGCTGGTGAGATCGTCTTGGCTGTTTGCGGTTCTTCCTTCAAGAACAAGGGTGTTCCCCTGGTTCTCGACGCCGTTATCGACTACCTGCCTGCACCTACCGATATTCCTGCCATCAAGGGTACTGACCCGGATGACGAGACTATCGAGCTGGAGCGTCATGCAGACGATGCGGAGCCGTTCTCGGCTCTGGCGTTCAAGATCGCTACCGACCCATTCGTGGGTACTTTGACCTTCGTCCGCGTTTACTCGGGCGTGTTGAGCTCCGGCGACGGCGTGATCAACTCGGTTAAAGGCAAGAAAGAGCGCGTGGGTCGTATGGTGCAAATGCACGCAAACGCCCGTGAAGAGATCAAGGAAGTACGCGCTGGTGACATCGCGGCCCTGATCGGCATGAAGGACGTCACCACTGGTGAAACCCTCTGCAACGCTGACAAGCCAATCATCCTGGTTCGCATGGACTTCCCGGAGCCGGTTATTTCGGTTGCCGTAGAGCCTAAGACCAAGGATGACCAGGAAAAAATGGGTATCGCTCTGGGCAAACTTGCTCAGGAAGATCCATCTTTCCGCGTTAAAACCGATGAAGAGACTGGTCAAACGATCATCTCCGGCATGGGCGAGCTGCACTTGGACATCCTGGTTGACCGGATGCGCCGTGAGTTCAACGTCGAAGCCAACATCGGCAAGCCTCAGGTTTCCTATCGTGAGCGCATCACGAAGAACTGCGAAATCGAAGGCAAGTTCGTTCGTCAGTCCGGCGGTCGTGGCCAGTTCGGTCACTGCTGGATTCGTTTTGCTCCTGCTGACGAAGGTCAGGAAGGTCTGCAATTCCTGAACGAAGTAGTGGGTGGTGTGGTTCCTAAGGAATACATCCCGGCTATCCAGAAGGGTATCGAAGAGCAGATGAAGAACGGCGTTGTTGCCGGCTATCCGCTGATCGGCCTGAAGGCTACCGTGTTCGATGGTTCTTACCACGACGTCGACTCCAACGAGATGGCGTTCAAGGTGGCTGCTTCCATGGCGACCAAGCAACTGGCCCAGAAGGGCGGTGGTGAGTTGCTCGAGCCGATCATGGCAGTAGAAGTTGTTACGCCTGAAGACTACATGGGTGACGTGATGGGCGACCTTAACCGTCGTCGCGGCATGATCCTGGGTATGGAAGACACGGTTTCCGGCAAGGTAATTCGTGCTGAAGTGCCGTTGGGTGAAATGTTCGGTTATGCAACCGACGTTCGTTCCATGTCCCAAGGTCGCGCAAGCTACTCCATGGAATTCAAAAAATACAATCCAGCTCCGACGCACATCGTCGAAACTGTAACCAAAAAACAAGGCTGATTCAGCCCTTTAGGCAAGGAGTTAATTGTCGTGGCTAAAGAAAAATTTGACCGTACCCTCCCGCACGTCAACGTTGGCACCATCGGTCACGTCGACCACGGTAAAACCACGCTGACCGCTGCTCTGACTCGCGTCTGCTCCGAAGTTTTCGGTTCGGCTGTTGTTGCTTTCGATAAAATCGACAGCGCTCCAGAAGAAAAGGCTCGTGGTATCACCATCAACACCGCGCACGTTGAATACAACTCGCTGATCCGTCACTACGCTCACGTCGACTGCCCAGGTCACGCTGACTACGTGAAGAACATGATCACCGGTGCTGCTCAGATGGACGGCGCTATCCTGGTTTGCTCGGCCGCTGATGGTCCGATGCCACAAACCCGTGAGCACATCCTGCTGTCCCGTCAGGTTGGCGTTCCGTACATCGTTGTCTTCCTGAACAAGGCTGACATGGTAGACGACGCTGAGCTGCTGGAACTGGTTGAGATGGAAGTGCGCGATCTGCTGAGCACTTACGACTTCCCAGGTGACGACACTCCGATCATCATCGGTTCGGCTCTGATGGCTCTGAACGGCCAAGATGACAACGAAATGGGCACCACTGCCGTTCGTAAACTGGTTGAGACTCTGGACAGCTACATTCCAGATCCAGTCCGTGTTATCGACAAGCCGTTCCTGATGCCAATCGAAGACGTATTCTCGATCTCGGGTCGCGGTACTGTTGTAACTGGTCGTATCGAGCGCGGTATCGTCAAGGTTCAGGATCCACTGGAAATCGTTGGTCTGCGTGACACTACCGTCACCACCTGCACCGGTGTTGAAATGTTCCGTAAGCTGCTCGACGAAGGTCGTGCTGGCGAGAACTGCGGCGTGCTGCTGCGCGGCACCAAGCGTGACGACGTTGAGCGTGGCCAGGTTCTGGTCAAGCCAGGTTCGGTTAAGCCGCACACTACCTTCGAAGCTGAAGTGTACGTGTTGAGCAAAGAAGAAGGCGGTCGTCACACTCCGTTCTTCAAAGGCTACCGTCCACAGTTCTACTTCCGGACCACTGACGTGACCGGTAACTGCGAACTGCCGGAAGGCGTTGAAATGGTAATGCCAGGCGACAACATCAAAATGGTTGTCACCCTGATCAAAACCATCGCAATGGAAGATGGTCTGCGTTTCGCTATCCGTGAAGGCGGTCGTACCGTCGGCGCTGGCGTCGTAGCCAAAATCATCGCTTAAGTAAGTGATGACTTGAAAAAAGCCCCCGCTCAGCGGGGGCTTTTTTTATTGAGTTGACACTGCGATAGCCCGTCTATAGAATTGCGCCTCCTTTTAACGGGCGTATTGCGCTCGCTGGGAATAGCAGCCGGAGTCTGAAATCCAATGCAAAATCAGCAAATCCGTATCAGGTTGAAGGCTTTTGACCATCGCCTGATCGACCAATCCACCCAGGAAATCGTGGAAACCGCGAAACGTACTGGTGCTCAAGTGCGTGGTCCAATTCCACTGCCTACCCGTAAAGAGCGGTTCACCGTTCTGGTCTCCCCGCACGTCAACAAAGACGCGCGTGACCAGTACGAGATCCGTACTCATAAGCGCGTTCTGGACATCGTCCAGCCAACGGATAAAACCGTTGATGCACTTATGAAGCTTGATCTTGCGGCCGGTGTGGAAGTGCAGATCAGCCTCGGCTAAGACTCGGTCTTAGTCGTGTAACGCTCTGAAATGGGCGGCCATAGCGGGTGAAAGCCCCGTACACTCATGAGGTTTACAACATGACTATTGGTGTAGTCGGTCGTAAATGCGGTATGACCCGTATTTTCACCGAAGAAGGTGTCTCCATTCCGGTCACGGTCATTGAGATCGAGCCGAATCGCGTCACCCAGTTCAAAACTGAAGAAACCGATGGCTATCGTGCAGTGCAAGTCACTGTCGGCGAGCGTCGTGCTTCGCGTGTTACAGCAGCTCAAGCTGGCCACTTCGCTAAAGCGAACGTTGCCGCTGGTCGTACCGTAATGGAATTCCGCCTTGAAGAAGGCGAGTACCAGGCCGGCGATCTGATCAACGCTGAAATCTTCGCCGCTGGTCAACTGGTTGATGTAACCGGTCAGTCCAAGGGTAAAGGCTTCCAGGGTACGATCAAGCGTTGGAACTTCCGCGGGCAAGATAATACCCACGGTAACTCCGTGTCCCACCGCGTTCCAGGCTCTATCGGCCAGTGCCAGACTCCTGGTCGTGTATTCAAGGGCAAAAAAATGTCCGGTCATATGGGCGCTGAGCGCGTGACCGTGCAGTCCCTCGAAGTAGTGCGCGTGGACGCTGAACGCAATCTGTTGTTGGTCAAGGGCGCTGTTCCTGGCGCTACTGGCGGCAACTTGGTTGTACGTCCAGCAGCCAAGGCTCGCGGTTAAGGGGAAGCTGACATGCAATTAAATGTAAATGACGCTCAAGCGATCGAAGTTTCCGAACTGACATTTGGCGGCGAGTTCAACGAGACGCTGGTTCACCAAGCAGTCGTGGCCTACATGGCCGGCGGCCGTCAAGGTAGCAAGCAGCAAAAGACCCGTTCCGACGTTCGTGGTGGCGGTAAGCGCCCATGGCGTCAGAAAGGTACTGGCCGTGCTCGTGCCGGTACTATCCGTAGCCCAATCTGGCGCGGCGGCGGTACCACTTTCGCAGCTCGTCCACAGGATCACTCCCAGAAGCTGAACAAGAAGATGTATCGCGCAGCAATGCGTTCCATCCTTGCTGAGCTGGTGCGTACTGATCGTCTGGTCGTGGTTCAGGATTTCGCCGTTGAAACGCCGAAAACCAAAGACCTGCTGGGCAAACTGAACAACATGAGCCTGACCGACGTTCTGATCGTGTCCGACGCTGTTGATCAGAACCTGTACCTGGCTGCTCGTAACCTGCCACACGTTGATGTACGTGACGTGCAAGGTTCCGATCCAGTTAGTCTGATCGCATACGACAAGGTGTTGATCACCGTGTCGGCCGTGAAGAAATTCGAGGAGCTGCTGGGATGAACCAGGAACGCGTATTTAAAGTTCTGCTTGGCCCGCACGTTTCCGAGAAGGCTACGGTTCTGGCAGACAAGAAAGGCCAGTTCGTTTTCAAGGTTGCTACTGATGCAACCAAGCTGGAAATCAAGAAGGCCGTCGAAAGCCTGTTCAGCGTGAAAGTAGAGCGTGTTACTACCCTGAATGTTCTGGGTAAGAGCAAGCGCACTGCTCGCGGTCTGGGCAAGCGTAATGACTGGAAGAAGGCAGTTATCTCCCTTCAGCCAGGCCAAGATCTCGATTTCAGCAGCAGTGCTGAGTAAGGAAGGGGTGCATCATGGCAATCGTTAAATGCAAACCGACTTCCCCTGGCCGCCGTTTTGTGGTCAAGGTGGTCAACCAGGAGCTGCATAAAGGCGCTCCTCACGCACCGCTGCTCGAGAAAAAATCGAAGACTGGTGGTCGTAACAACAATGGCCGTATTACTACCCGTCATATCGGTGGTGGTCATAAGCAGCATTACCGTATGGTCGATTTCCGTCGCAACGACAAAGATGGCATCGTCGCCACTGTCGAGCGTATCGAATACGATCCAAACCGTACTGCTCACATCGCACTGCTGTGCTACGCAGACGGCGAGCGCCGCTACATCATCGCCCCTAAAGGCGTGAGTGCTGGCGACCAGCTGATCGCAGGCGCACTGGCTCCAATCAAGCCAGGCAACGCTCTGCAACTGCGCAACATTCCAGTCGGTTCCACCGTACACGGCATCGAACTGAAGCCGGGTAAAGGCGCTCAGATCGCTCGTTCCGCTGGTGCTTCGGCTCAGCTGATCGCTCGTGAAGGCGTATACGTGACCCTGCGTCTGCGTTCCGGTGAAATGCGTAAAGTCCTGGCTGAATGCCGTGCGACCCTGGGCGAAGTCTCGAACTCCGAGCACAGCCTGCGTTCGCTGGGTAAAGCTGGTGCCAAACGCTGGCGTGGCGTTCGCCCAACCGTTCGTGGTGTTGCCATGAACCCGGTTGACCACCCACACGGTGGTGGTGAAGGTCGTACCTCTGGTGGTCGTCATCCGGTATCGCCATGGGGCTTCCCGACTAAGGGCGCGAAGACTCGTGGTAATAAGCGTACCGACAAAATGATCGTCCGTCGTCGCAAGTAAATAGAGGGATACGACAGTGCCACGTTCTCTGAAAAAAGGTCCTTTTATCGATCTTCACCTACTGAAGAAGATCGAAGTGGCGGCGGAAAAGAATGATCGCAAACCGGTGAAAACCTGGTCGCGTCGTTCGATGATCCTGCCACAAATGGTCGGTCTGACCATCGCAGTACACAACGGTCGTCAACACGTCCCAGTTCTCGTTAACGAAGACATGGTCGGCCACAAACTGGGCGAGTTCGCCGGTACCCGCACTTATCGTGGGCACGTGGCAGACAAGAAAGCCAAGCGTTAAGGGGTTAGGAAATGGAAGTAGCCGCTAAGTTGTCGGGCGCTCGAATCTCCGCCCAGAAAGCCCGCTTGGTCGCCGACCAGATCCGCGGGAAGAAGGTGGGCGAAGCGCTCAACCTGTTGGCTTTCAGCAGTAAGAAAGCCGCCGAGATCATGAAGAAAGTGCTGGAGTCGGCCGTAGCCAACGCCGAGCATAACGAAGGCGCAGACGTTGATGACCTGAAGGTCAGCACCGTTTTCGTCAACGAAGGGCGTTCGCTGAAGCGCATCATGCCACGTGCCAAAGGCCGTGCTGATCGCATCGTCAAGCGGTCTTGCCATATCACTGTCAAGGTTGCTGACAAGTAACGGAGTCGAAGAGATGGGTCAGAAAGTACATCCCATTGGCATTCGCCTGGGAATCGTCAAGGAGCACACCTCCGTCTGGTACGCAGACGGTCGGACTTATGCGGACTACTTGTTCGCTGATCTGAAGGTGCGTGAGTATCTCCAAGACAAACTAAAAAGCGCGTCCGTAAGCCGTATCGATATCCATCGTCCGGCCCAAACTGCACGTATCACCATCCACACCGCTCGCCCAGGTATTGTTATCGGGAAGAAAGGTGAAGATGTTGAGAAACTGCGCCAGGACCTGACCAAGCAAATGGGTGTGCCTGTGCACATCAATATCGAAGAGATCCGCAAGCCGGAACTCGACGGTATGCTGGTTGCGCAGAGCGTAGCTCAGCAGCTGGAGCGTCGCGTAATGTTCCGTCGCGCTATGAAGCGCGCTGTTCAGAACGCCATGCGCATTGGTGCCAAAGGCATCAAAATCCAAGTGAGCGGTCGTCTCGGCGGTGCTGAAATCGCACGTACTGAATGGTATCGCGAAGGTCGTGTGCCACTGCACACCCTGCGTGCCGACATCGACTATGCCAACTACGAAGCTCACACCACCTACGGTGTGATCGGTGTAAAGGTTTGGATCTTCAAAGGCGAAGTAATTGGTGGTCGCCAAGAAGAGCTGAAACCACAAGCACCAGCGCCTCGTAAAAAAGCTGCTAAGTAAGGGGTACGCCAAATGTTGCAACCAAAGCGTACGAAGTTCCGCAAGCAAATGACTGGCCACAACCGTGGTCTGGCATTGCGCGGTAGCAAAGTCAGCTTCGGCGAGTATGCGCTGAAGTCTGTAGCTCGTGGTCGTCTCACCGCTCGTCAGATCGAGTCAGCGCGTCGTGCTCTGACCCGTCACGTAAAACGTGGCGGCAAGATCTGGATCCGTGTGTTCCCGGACAAGCCTGTAACCAAAAAGCCACTCGAAGTTCGGATGGGTAAAGGTAAGGGTAACGTGGAATACTGGGTTGCCCAGATTCAGCCAGGCAAAGTCCTGTATGAAATCGAGGGTGTTTCTGAAGAGTTGGCGCGTGAGGCGTTCGCCCTGGCTGCTGCAAAGCTGCCACTCGCCACCTCCTTTGTTAAGCGGACGGTGATGTGATGAAAGCGAATGAACTTCGTGAAAAATCAGCACAGCAGCTGAACGAGCAACTGCTCGGCCTGCTGCGCGACCAGTTCAATCTGCGTATGCAGAAAGCAACTGGCCAGTTGGGGCAGTCTCATCTGCTCTCGCAAGTTAAACGTGACATCGCTCGCGTGAAGACTGTGCTCAACCAGCAGGCAGGTAAGTAATCATGGCTGAAGCCGAAAAAACTGTCCGTACGCTGACTGGCCGTGTTGTCAGCGACAAGATGGACAAGACCATCACCGTTCTGATCGAGCGCCGCGTTAAGCACCCGATCTACGGTAAATACGTTAAGCGTTCGACTAAGCTGCACGCGCACGACGAAACCAATCAGTGCCACATCGGCGACAAAGTCACTATTCGTGAAACTCGTCCGCTGGCCAAGACCAAGTCTTGGGCACTGGTTGATGTTCTCGAACGCGCTGTGGAAGTCTAAGGACTAGGGGTCGGAGAAATTATATGATTCAGACTCAATCCATGCTCGATGTGGCCGATAACAGCGGCGCACGCCGCGTTATGTGCATCAAGGTGCTGGGTGGCTCCCATCGTCGTTACGCTGGTATCGGTGACATCATCAAAGTTACCGTGAAGGAAGCAATTCCTCGCGGTAAAGTGAAAAAAGGCCAAGTGATGACTGCTGTTGTAGTCCGCACTCGCCACGGTGTTCGCCGTGCTGATGGCTCCATTATCCGCTTTGATGGCAACGCTGCTGTTCTGTTGAACAACAAGCAAGAGCCGATCGGCACCCGTATCTTTGGGCCAGTGACCCGTGAACTTCGTACTGAGAAGTTCATGAAGATCGTCTCGCTCGCCCCAGAAGTGCTGTAAGGAGATCCGACATGCAAAAGATTCGTCGTGACGACGAGATCATCGTGATCGCCGGCAAAGACAAAGGTAAGCGCGGTAAGGTGCTTAAGGTTCTCGCTAACAACCGTCTGGTTATTGGTGGTCTGAACCTGGTCAAGCGTCATACCAAGCCAAACCCGATGTCGGGCGTGCAGGGCGGTATCGTCGAAAAAGAAGCTCCACTGGACGCTTCTAACGTCGCCATTTTCAACGGCGAAACCAACAAGGCTGACCGCGTTGGTTTCAAAGTAGAAGACGGCAAGAAAATTCGTGTCTTCAAGTCGACCCAAAAAGCGGTTGATGCTTGAACACTGCTAGGTAGATGAGACCATGGCACGACTAAAAGAGATTTACCGGAAGGAAATTGCTCCGAAACTTAAGGAAGAACTTAAGCTTTCGAACGTGATGGAAGTTCCGCGCGTTACCAAAATCACCCTGAACATGGGTCTGGGCGAAGCGATCGGCGACAAAAAAGTCATCGAGCACGCTGTTGCTGACCTGGAAAAGATCACCGGTCAAAAAGTCGTTGTGACTTACGCTCGGAAATCCATCGCTGGCTTTAAAGTCCGTGAAGGTTGGCCGATCGGCGTCAAAGTGACTCTGCGCCGTGAGCGTATGTACGAGTTCCTGGATCGTCTGCTGTCGATCTCCCTGCCTCGGGTTCGCGACTTCCGCGGCCTGAATGCCAAGTCCTTCGATGGTCGTGGTAACTACAGCATGGGCGTGAAAGAGCAGATCATTTTCCCGGAAATCGATTACGACAAGATCGACGCTCTCCGCGGTCTGGACATTACCCTGACCACCACTGCCAAGAACGATGATGAAGGCCGCGCTCTGCTGCGTGCTTTCAAATTCCCGTTCCGCAACTGATTGGAGTAGGAAAATGGCCAAGAAGAGCATGAAAAACCGTGAGCTGAAGCGTCAGCTCACCGTTGCCAAGTACGCCACCAAGCGTGCAGCGCTGAAAGCTATCATCGTTGATCTGAACGCAAGTCCAGAAGCGCGTTGGGAAGCTACAGTAGCTCTGCAGAAGCAGCCACGTGACGCAAGCGCTGCGCGCATGCGTAACCGCTGCCGCCTGACTGGTCGTCCGCACGGCGTTTACCGCAAGTTCGGCCTTGGCCGTAACAAGCTGCGTGAAGCTGCAATGCGTGGTGACGTACCAGGTCTGGTTAAAGCCAGCTGGTAAGTGCTGTCAAAGTCTCGATGGTCGGGATCGCATGATCCCGACCATCGGTGGCCTTGAATCTGAATCAAGCCCCTTTTGGGGCTTGTTTCATTTCCGGAGTGTGTCTAGAATATCCGGCTCGCCTGAGCCCGTGTTTTTTATGCTCGGAGATTCTCGGCGACACGTAGTAGCCGCAAGGCTAATTTTTCTGTATTAGGAGCGTCTAGCCCATGAGTATGCAGGACCCGTTAGCGGACATGCTAACTCGAATCCGTAATGCCCAGATGGCTGAAAAGTCCGTCGTAAGCATGCCGTCTTCCACGTTGAAGGTGGCTGTAGCTAAAGTCCTGAAGGACGAAGGTTACATCGCGGGTTATCAGATCAGCAGCGAAATCAAACCACTGCTGTCTATCGAGCTGAAATATTTCGAAGGCCGTCCGGTCATCGAAGAAGTGAAGCGCGTTAGCCGTCCAGGCCTGCGTCAGTACAAGTCCGTCGATGATCTGCCAAAAGTTCGTGGCGGTCTCGGTGTGTCTATCGTCTCCACCAACAAAGGTGTGATGACGGATCGTGCTGCGCGCGCTGCCGGTGTCGGCGGCGAAGTTCTTTGCACTGTGTTCTAAGGGGGGATAAGCATGTCTCGCGTCGCTAAGAACCCCGTTAAGCTGCCAGCCGGTGTCGAAGTAAAATTCGCAGGCCAACAGCTTTCGGTGAAGGGTGCCAAGGGTACTCTTGAACTGAACATCCATTCGTCCGTTGAGATCGTTGAAGAAGCCGGTGAGCTGCGTTTTGCTGCTCGCAATGGCGATCAACAGACTCGCGCAATGGCTGGTACCACTCGTGCGTTGGTAAACAACATGGTCCAAGGCGTAAGCCAAGGCTTCGAGCGCAAGCTCCAGCTGGTCGGTGTTGGTTACAAAGCGCAAGCAAAAGGCACAGTGCTGAACCTGGCTCTCGGCTTCTCGCACCCAGTGGATTACGAACTGCCGGAAGGCATCACCGCTGAGACTCCTAGCCAGACCGATATCCTGATCAAGGGCATCGACAAGCAGCTGGTAGGTCAAGTGGCCGCCGAGATCCGCGACTTCCGTCCACCAGAGCCGTACAAAGGCAAAGGTGTGCGCTACGCGGACGAAGTCGTCCGTCGTAAAGAAGCCAAGAAGAAGTAGGGCATAGCAAATGACCGACAAAAAAGTTACTCGACTGCGTCGCGCTCGCAAAGCACGCCTGAAAATGCACGAACTAGAAGTCGTGCGTCTCTGCGTGTTCCGCTCTTCGCAGCACATCTACGCCCAGGTCATTTCGGCCGACGGCAACAAAGTTCTGGCATCTGCCTCGACTTTGGACAAAGAACTGCGTGATGGTGCCACTGGCAACATTGACGCGGCCACAAAGGTTGGCCAGCTGGTCGCTACGCGTGCTAAGGCCGCTGGCGTCTCGCAAGTGGCTTTCGACCGCTCTGGCTTCAAGTACCACGGCCGCGTTAAAGCGCTGGCTGATGCTGCTCGTGAAGCTGGGCTGGAGTTCTAAGTTATGTCAAATAACGACCAAAAGCGCGACGAAGGCTACATCGAGAAGCTGGTTCAAGTTAACCGCGTAGCCAAAACCGTTAAAGGCGGCCGTATCTTCACCTTCACCGCGTTGACCGTGGTTGGTGATGGTAAGGGCCGTGTTGGCTTCGGCCGTGGCAAGTCGCGTGAAGTGCCTGCTGCAATCCAGAAGGCAATGGAAGCTGCTCGTCGCAACATGATCCAAGTGGACCTGAACGGCACCACTCTGCAGTACGCAATGAAATCCGCCCATGGCGCTTCCAAGGTGTACATGCAGCCTGCTT
Organism: Pseudomonas sp. IT-P176; assembly: GCF_949767245.1. Classification (NCBI taxonomy): domain Bacteria; kingdom Pseudomonadati; phylum Pseudomonadota; class Gammaproteobacteria; order Pseudomonadales; family Pseudomonadaceae; genus Pseudomonas; species Pseudomonas sp. IT-P176. The sequence goes on along the minus strand of NZ_CATKPN010000046.1, from coordinate 305,082 downwards.
CTGAAGGTACCGGTATCATCGCTGGCGGCGCTATGCGTGCTGTCCTCGAGGTTGCTGGCGTTCAGAACGTTCTGGCCAAGTGCTACGGCTCGACTAACCCGGTAAACGTGGTTCACGCCACTTTCAAAGGTTTGAAAGCTATGCAATCTCCTGAATCCATTGCCGCCAAGCGTGGCAAAAGCGTCAAGGAGATCTTCTGATCATGGCTACCGTTAAAGTAACGCTGATCAAAAGCATGACCGGCCGCATCCCTAACCACAAACTGTGCGTTAAGGGTCTGGGTCTGCGTCGCATCGGTCACACTGTAGAAGTACTGGATACTCCCGAGAATCGCGGGATGATCAACAAGGCTTACTACATGCTGCGTGTCGAGGGTTAATCGATGAAACTCAATGATCTGAGTCCAGCGCCGGGTTCCCGTCGCGAAAAGCATCGTCCGGGCCGTGGTATCGGTAGCGGTTTGGGTAAGACTGGTGGCCGTGGCCACAAAGGTCAAACCTCCCGCTCCGGTGGCACCATTGCTCCAGGCTTTGAAGGCGGTCAACAGCCGCTGCATCGTCGCCTGCCTAAGTTCGGTTTCGTTTCCCTGAAAGCCATGGACCGCGCAGAAGTGCGTCTGTCCGAGCTGGCTAAAGTGGAAGGCGACATCGTCACTGTGCAGTCCCTGAAAGATGCCAACGTGATCAACGTCAACGTACAGCGTGTGAAAATCATGCTGTCCGGTGAAGTGACTCGCGCTGTCACTATCGGCAAGGGAATCGGCGCCACCAAAGGTGCGCGTGCGGCTATCGAAGCAGCTGGCGGCAAGTTCGAGGAATAAATGGCTAAGCAAGGTGCTCTCTCTGCGCTCGGCAAAGGCGGTATGTCTGAACTCTGGGCTCGTCTGCGTTTTCTGTTCCTGGCGATTATCGTCTACCGAATAGGCGCACACATCCCGGTTCCAGGTATCAACCCGGACCGACTCGCGGACCTGTTTCGACAGAATGAGGGGACCATTCTTAGCTTGTTCAACATGTTTTCCGGCGGCGCGCTGGAGCGGATGAGCATCTTTGCACTGGGGATCATGCCGTACATCTCGGCATCGATCATCATGCAACTGATGACAGCCGTCAGCCCGCAGTTGGAGCAGTTGAAGAAGGAAGGTGAAGCTGGGCGTCGCAAGATCGCTCAGTACACCCGCTACGGCACTGTCGTCCTCGCTCTCGTCCAGGCAATTGGCATGTCCATTGGTCTGGCGGGGCAGGGCGTTGCGTTCACTGGTGACTTTGGCTTCCATTTCGTTGCGGTAACCACTTTTGTGGCGGGCGCAATGTTCATGATGTGGCTGGGTGAGCAGATTACTGAGCGTGGTGTTGGCAACGGTATCTCGATGTTGATATTCGCAGGTATCGTCGCCGGTCTTCCGAGAGCGATCGGGCAGTCTTTCGAGTCTGCGCGTCAGGGTGATATCAACATTTTTGCCCTGGTTGCCATCGGTTTGCTGGCAGTAGCGATTATCGGTTTTGTGGTGTTCATTGAGCGTGGCCAGCGTCGTATTGCTGTTCACTACGCCAAGCGTCAGCAGGGCCGTAAGGTTTTTGCTGCGCAGACCAGCCACCTGCCGCTGAAGGTGAACATGGCCGGTGTTATTCCGGCTATTTTCGCGAGCAGCATCTTGCTGTTCCCGGCTTCGTTGGGTACCTGGTTTGGTCAGTCTGAAGGTCTGGGCTGGCTGCAGGACATCTCGCAGTCGATCGCTCCTGGTCAGCCGTTGAATATTCTGCTGTTTAGTGCAGGGATTATTTTCTTCTGCTTCTTCTATACGGCGTTGATGTTCAATCCGAAAGACGTAGCGGAAAACCTGAAGAAGTCCGGTGCCTTTATTCCGGGCATCCGTCCAGGTGAGCAGTCTGCGCGCTACATTGATGGCGTTCTGACTCGTTTGACCCTGTTCGGTGCTCTCTATATGACGGCCGTGTGTCTGTTGCCCCAGTTCCTGGTGGTTGCGGCAAACGTTCCGTTCTACCTTGGCGGGACCTCGTTGCTGATCGTCGTCGTGGTTGTGATGGACTTCATGTCCCAAGTACAATCGCACCTCGTTTCGCACCAGTACGAATCCCTGATGAAGAAAGCCAACCTGAAGGGTTACGGCAGCGGCATGCTGCGCTGACCCATAAGGTTCGAGGAGTTGGTGATGAAAGTTCGTGCATCGGTGAAAAAGCTGTGCCGTAACTGCAAGATTATTCGCCGCGAAGGTGTTGTTCGAGTAATTTGCAGCGCGGAACCGCGTCACAAACAGCGCCAAGGCTGAGTGTGATTGTGCTTCAAGCCCGGCAGCTAGTGCGCTGCCGGGTTGATTATTTGTTATTACAGCGATATTATCTCGCGCCCTATTTCTTGGCTTCCGGGGCGTAGGTAGCTGTCAATTGGAGTCCCACTGAATGGCCCGTATTGCAGGCGTCAACATTCCAGATAACAAGCATACTGTTATCTCGCTGACCTACATCTATGGTGTTGGTCGCACTACTGCGCAGAAGATCTGTGCAGTGACTGGGGTAAACCCAGCAGCAAAGATCAAAGATCTGAGCGACGAGCAAATTGAACAGCTGCGTGGCGAAGTGGCGAAGTTCACCACTGAAGGTGATCTGCGTCGCGAAATCAACATGAAAATCAAGCGCTTGATGGACCTCGGTTGCTATCGCGGTCTGCGTCATCGTCGTGGTCTGCCAGTACGCGGTCAGCGTACCAAGACCAACGCGCGTACCCGTAAAGGTCCGCGTAAGCCGATCCGCAAGTAATCGCCCCAGCGAATCGACAGGAAAATTATCATGGCAAAACCTGCTGCTCGTCCTCGTAAAAAAGTTAAAAAGACAGTGGTTGATGGCATCGCCCACATCCATGCATCTTTTAACAACACAATCGTGACCATCACCGACCGTCAAGGTAACGCGCTTTCTTGGGCTACCTCCGGTGGTTCGGGTTTCCGCGGTTCCCGCAAGTCCACCCCGTTCGCTGCTCAAGTAGCTGCTGAACGTGCTGGTCAAGCTGCGCTGGAATATGGCCTGAAAAACCTCGACGTTAACGTCAAGGGTCCAGGTCCAGGTCGTGAGTCCGCTGTCCGTGCTTTGAACGGCTGTGGCTATAAGATCGCCAGCATCACCGACGTGACGCCAATCCCGCACAACGGGTGCCGTCCGCCGAAGAAGCGCCGCGTGTAATCCAGGAGATTGTAAAGAATGGCTCGTTACATTGGTCCAAAATGCAAACTCGCTCGTCGCGAAGGCACCGATCTCTTCCTGAAGAGCGGCGTGCGCGCGATCGAATCGAAGTGCAACATTGAAGCAGCACCTGGTATCCACGGCCAACGCCGCGGTCGCCAGTCCGACTACGGCACCCAACTGCGTGAAAAGCAGAAGGTCCGTCGTATCTACGGCGTTCTCGAGCGTCAGTTCAGCGGCTACTACAAAGAAGCTGCTGGCAAGAAAGGTGCAACCGGTGAAAACCTGCTGCAACTGCTCGAATGCCGTCTGGACAACGTTGTATACCGTATGGGCTTTGGTTCGACTCGTGCCGAATCCCGTCAGCTGGTATCGCACAAATCCGTAAGCGTTAACGGTCAGACCGTAAACGTGCCGTCGTACCAGGTTCGTGCTGGTGACGTGGTCGCGATTCGCGAGAAAGCAAAGAACCAACTTCGCATTGTCCAAGCTCTCGATCTGTGTGCCCAACGTGGCCGCGTAGAATGGGTAGAAGTAGACACTGAGAAGAAGTCGGGCGTTTTCAAGAACGTTCCAGCTCGCAGTGATCTGTCCGCCGACATCAACGAAAGCCTGATTGTCGAGCTCTACTCCAAGTAAGGGCTAGAAAATAGGTGCATCCATGCAGATTTCGGTAAATGAGTTCCTGACACCCCGCCATATTGATGTGCAGGTTGTCAGTCCAACCCGCGCCAAGATCACTCTCGAGCCTCTCGAGCGTGGTTTTGGCCACACCCTGGGCAACGCGCTGCGCCGCATCCTGTTGTCCTCAATGCCCGGCTGTGCAGTAGTCGAGGCCGAGATTGACGGTGTGCTCCACGAGTACAGCGCCATCGAAGGTGTACAGGAAGACGTAATTGAAATCCTGTTGAACCTTAAAGGTCTGGCTATCAAGCTGCACGGCCGTGACGAAGTTACGCTGACCTTGTCGAAGAAGGGTTCGGGGGTGGTTACCGCTGCCGATATTCAGCTGGATCATGATGTCGAGATCGTTAATCCCGATCACGTAATCGCTAACCTGGCGTCTAACGGCGCCCTGAACATGAAGCTAGTAGTAGCTCGTGGTCGTGGTTATGAACCGGCCGACTCGCGTCAGAGCGATGAAGACGAAAGCCGCAGCATTGGTCGCTTGCAGCTTGACTCTTCGTTCAGCCCGGTTCGCCGTATCGCATACGTGGTGGAAAACGCCCGTGTCGAGCAGCGTACTAACCTGGACAAGCTGGTTATTGATCTGGAAACCAACGGTACTCTGGACCCTGAAGAGGCTATCCGTCGCGCTGCAACCATCCTGCAACAGCAGTTGGCTGCGTTCGTGGACCTCAAAGGCGACAGCGAGCCAGTGGTAATCGAGCAAGAAGACGAGATCGATCCGATCCTGCTTCGCCCGGTTGACGATCTGGAACTGACTGTACGTTCGGCTAACTGCCTTAAGGCGGAAAACATCTACTACATCGGTGACCTGATTCAGCGTACCGAAGTAGAGCTGTTGAAGACTCCGAACCTGGGCAAGAAATCCTTGACTGAAATCAAGGACGTTCTGGCCTCCCGCGGTCTGTCCCTCGGCATGCGCCTCGACAACTGGCCGCCTGCAAGTCTTAAGAAGGACGACAAGGCGACTGCCTGATCGTCGTAATCACCGAACGTTGTGTTTGGTAAGGAATGAACCATGCGTCATCGTAAAAGTGGTCGTCACCTGAGCCGCACCAGCTCGCACCGCAAGGCCATGTTTCAAAACATGGCGGTGTCGCTGTTCGAGCACGAGCTGATCAAAACTACACTGCCAAAAGCCAAAGAACTGCGTCGCGTTGCTGAGCCGCTGATCACTTTGGCCAAGACAGACAGCCTGGCTAACCGCCGTTTGGTTTTCGACCGTACTCGTTCGAAAGCTATCGTTGGTAAGCTCTTCAACGACCTGGGCAAGCGTTACGCTACCCGTGAGGGTGGCTACCTGCGCATCCTCAAGTGCGGCTTCCGCACTGGCGACAACGCGCCTATGGCGTACGTCGAGTTGGTTGATCGTGCTACTGCCGGCGAAGCTGTAAGCGCCGAGTAAGACGACAAGCTGTAACGAAGAACCGGGCCTAGTGCCCGGTTTTTTGTGCGCGCTGGAAAAGTACCGTCGCGACGGACGGCGTTATCTCCGTCTATCCAGGGCTGCTTTCAATTAGTTAATTTCTATTGATGCTGATCAATTAATGAATTTGATGGTGTCATGTTCCTGGTCAATACTCCTTCTCAGCCGATTAGCCGGCAGTTTCCAAGACTGAAGAGGAAGATTGTGCATGAGCCAGAATAAAACGCTGACTACCGCCAGTGGCGCTCCCGTCGCAGATAACCAGAATTCCCGTTCCGCCGGTCCACGCGGCCCGCTGCTGCTCGACGATTTTCACCTGATCGAGAAGCTCGCCCACTTCAACCGCGAAAATATCCCTGAGCGCCGCGTGCATGCCAAGGGCTCGGGTGCTTACGGTACCTTCACCGTCACTCGCGATATCACCCAGTACACCAGCGCCAAGCTGTTTTCCGAGGTTGGTAAACAAACCCCTACGTTCCTGCGGTTCTCCACTGTCGGTGGTGAGCGCGGCTCGGCGGACACCGAACGCGATCCTCGTGGATTCGCTTTGAAGTTCTACACCGAAGAAGGCAACTGGGACATCGTCGGCAATAACACGCCGGTGTTCTTCATTCGTGATCCGCTGAAGTTTCCGGATTTCATCCACACCCAAAAACGTCTGCCGCAAAGCAATCTGAAAAGCGCGCAGATGATGTGGGATTTCTGGTCGCACTCCCCTGAGGCGCTGCACCAGGTCACTATCCTGTTCTCCGACCGTGGGATTCCTGATGGCTACCGTCACATGCACGGCTTTGGTAGCCATACCTACAGCCTGATCAGCGCCAGCGGCGAGCGGCATTGGGTGAAATGGCACTACAAGACCCTGCAGGGCATCAAGAACCTGGCGCCGGCCGAAGCTGCGCGTCTGGCCGGGACTGACCCGGACTACGCCCAGCGCGACCTGTTCGGCGCCATCGAGCGCGGTGACTTCCCGAAATGGCGCGTGTGCATCCAGATCATGAGCGAAGCCCAGGCAGCGGCGCATTACGAGAACCCGTTCGACGTGACCAAGACCTGGTCGCAGAAAGAGTTTCCGTTGATTGAAGTCGGCGAGTTGGAACTCAACCGTAACCCGCTGAACTACTTCGCCGAAGTCGAGCAGGCTGCGTTTGGCCCGAGCAACATGGTTCCGGGTGTCGGCCTGTCGCCGGACCGCATGCTGCAGGGCCGGGTGTTCGCCTACGCCGATGCGCACCGCTACCGTGTGGGCACCAATCACCAGCAACTGCCGGTGAACGCACCACGCAGCCCGGTCAACAGCTATCAGCGCGATGGTTCCATGGCATTTGGCAGCAATGGCGGTGCGGCGCCCAACTACGAGCCGAACAGCTACGTGGAGTCGCCAAAGCAGGCCCCGCACTTCGCTGAGCCGCCACTGGCGTTGAGTGGAGCGGCTGATCGTTACGATCATCGCGAAGATACCGACTACTACAGCCATGCTGGTGCGCTGTTTCGCTTGATGAGCGCTGAACAGAAAGCCCTGTTGGTCAGCAACATTGCTGGCGCCATGGCCGGGGTTTCCGGTGATGTGGTCGACCGTCAACTGCAGCACTTCTTCAAGGCCGATCCGGCGTACGGAGAAGCAATTGCAACGGCGTTGGGTGTACAGCTTAACGAAGTCTAAACGAGAAGCAGAACCGCCCTCAATTGGGCGGTTTTTGCGTTATTTAAACCACTTTTCTCAGAATATCTTCGCTTTTATCTCGCGAATCGAGTGACCAAACGGGCGCCTTGGTTCAAACTACAGACTTTCAAGCAGGGAGATGTAGGGCGATGCAAGGTCACCCGGACGTAATCGATTACCTCAACACGTTGCTCACGGGCGAACTGGCAGCGCGTGATCAATATTTCATCCATTCGCGGATGTATGAGGACTGGGGCTTTACCGAGCTCTACGAGCGCATCAATCACGAGATGGAAGAAGAAGCCGGGCACGCCGATGCGCTGATGCGCCGGATCCTGATGCTGGAAGGTACGCCGCGCATGCGCCCGGACGACCTCGACGTCGGGACTACCGTGCCGGACATGCTCGCCGCCGACCTGCGCCTGGAGTACAAGGTGCGTGCCGCGCTGTGCAAAGGCATTGAGCTGTGTGAGCAACACAAGGACTACATCAGTCGCGACATGCTGCGTATCCAGTTGGCCGATACCGAAGAAGATCACACCTACTGGCTGGAGAAACAGCTGGGCCTGATCAAGTTGATCGGTCTGGAAAACTACCTGCAATCGCAGTTCTGATTCTGCTTTGTAGGCGCACGGCTTACCGGCGATGGCGTCCTCGAAATCGCCATCGCGAGCACGCTTCGCTCCTACAGACGCAAGACACAAAAAAGCCCCTGTCACCGATAACGTGACAGGGGCTTTTTCATGGGCCGGTGTCAGGCCCGGTCGCGTTCCAGCAGTGGCTTGAGGTAGAAGCCAGTGTGCGACTGCTTCATCTCGGCGACTTCCTCAGGCGTACCCACGGCGATGATCTGACCGCCCTTGGAGCCGCCTTCCGGCCCCAGGTCCACCAGCCAATCGGCGGTCTTGATCACGTCCAGATTGTGCTCGATTACCACTACGGTGTTGCCGTGGTCGCGCAGGCGGTGCAACACGTCGAGCAATTGCTGGATGTCCGCGAAGTGCAGGCCGGTGGTCGGCTCATCGAGGATATACAGGGTCTTGCCGGTATCACGCTTGGACAACTCGCGGGACAACTTGACCCGCTGTGCTTCACCGCCCGACAGGGTGGTCGCCGATTGCCCGAGCTTGATGTACGACAGGCCGACATCCATCAGCGTCTGCAGCTTGCGCGCCAGGGCCGGTACCGCGTCGAAGAACACCCGGGCTTCCTCGATGGTCATTTCCAAGGTTTCGTGGATGCTCTTGCCCTTGTACTTGATCTCCAGGGTCTCGCGGTTGTAACGCTTGCTCTTGCACACGTCGCACGGGACATAGATGTCCGGCAGGAAGTGCATCTCGACCTTGATCAGGCCGTCGCCCTGGCAGGCTTCACAGCGTCCACCCTTGACGTTGAACGAGAAACGACCCGGGCCATAGCCCCGTGAGCGCGACTCCGGGACGCCTGCGAACAGCTCACGAATCGGCGTGAACAGCCCGGTGTAGGTCGCCGGGTTGGAGCGCGGCGTACGACCGATCGGGCTCTGGTCGATGTCGACCACCTTGTCCAACAGCTCAAGGCCCTTGATGCTGTCGTGGGCTGCGGCTTCCAGGGTCGTCGCACCATTGAGCGCGGTGGCGCTCAGGGGGAACAGGGTGTTGTTGATCAGTGTCGACTTGCCCGAGCCGGACACGCCGGTCACACAGGTCAGCAGGCCCAGGGGGATTTCCAGGTCGACATTGCGCAAGTTGTTGCCGCGGGCACCTTTGAGGTGCAGTGCCAGCTTCTTGTTGCGCGGCGTGCGTTTGGCGGGCACGGCGATCTTCACCCGGCCCGACAGGTATTTGCCGGTCAGCGAGTCCGGGTGGGCCATGACTTCGGCCGGTGTGCCTTCGGCGACGATATGCCCGCCATGCACGCCAGCGCCGGGGCCGATGTCTACCACGTAGTCGGCGAGGCGAATGGCGTCCTCGTCGTGCTCGACCACGATCACCGTGTTGCCGATGTCGCGCAAATGCTTGAGGGTGCCCAGCAGTCGGTCGTTGTCCCGCTGGTGCAGGCCAATGGACGGCTCGTCGAGGATGTACAGCACGCCCACGAGGCCGGCGCCGATCTGGCTGGCCAGGCGAATGCGCTGCGCCTCACCGCCGGACAGGGTGTCGGCACTGCGGTCCAGGGACAGGTAGTCGAGGCCGACGTTGACCAGGAACTGCAGGCGTTCGCGGATTTCCTTGAGGATCTTGTCGGCGATTTCGCCGCGCCGCCCCGTCAGTTTCAGGGTGCCGAAGTAGTCGCACGCATCGCCGATCGGCAGGTTGGTCACCGCCGGCAGGGTTTTCTCGCCGACCCACACGTGCCGCGCTTCACGGCGCAGGCGGGTGCCGCGGCAATCCGGGCAGGGCTGGGTGCTGAGGAACTTGGCCAGCTCTTCGCGCACCGAAGCAGACTCGGTTTCGCGGTAGCGGCGATCGAGGTTCGGCACGATGCCTTCGAACGGGTGCGAACGCTTGACGATGTCGCCCCGGTCGTTGAGGTATTTGAAATCGACGTTCTGGCTGCCGCTACCGTGCAGGATGACTTTCTGCTGGTCGGCTGGCAGCTGGTTGAACGGCACTTCCAGGCTAAACCCATAATGGGCGGCCAGCGAGCCGAGCATCTGGAAGTAATAGACGTTGCGCCGGTCCCAGCCGCGAATCGCGCCCTCGGCCAGGGTCAGTTCGCCGTTGACCAGGCGCTTGATGTCGAAGAACTGTTTGACTCCCAGGCCGTCGCAGGTCGGGCAAGCGCCCGCCGGGTTGTTGAAGGAGAACAGCTTGGGTTCCAGTTCACTGATGGCGTGGCCGCAGATCGGGCAGGCAAAACGTGCGGAGAAAATCATCTCCTCACCCGGCTCATCGTCCATCGGTGCGACCAGCGCGATGCCGTCGGCCAGCTTCAGGGCGGTCTCGAACGACTCGGCCAGGCGCTGCTGCAGGTCCTCGCGAACCTTGAAGCGGTCGACCACCACATCGATCGAGTGCTTTTTCTGTTTATCCAGCTTCGGCAGCTCATCCAGCTCGCACAGCTTGCCGTTGACCCGGGCACGGACGAAACCCTGGGCCCGCAGTTCTTCGAAGACCGACAGGTGTTCGCCCTTGCGCTCACGGATCACCGGGGCCAGCAGCATCAGCTTGCTGCCCTCAGGCTGGGCCAGCACCAGGTCGACCATCTGGCTGACGGTCTGGGCTTCCAGGGGGATGTCGTGATCCGGGCAGCGCGGAATACCTACGCGAGCGTAAAGCAGGCGCAGGTAGTCGTAGATTTCGGTAATGGTGCCAACCGTCGAGCGCGGGTTGTGGGAGGTCGACTTCTGCTCGATGGAGATGGCCGGTGACAGGCCTTCAATCGTGTCGACGTCGGGCTTTTCCATCATCGACAGGAACTGCCGGGCATAGGCCGACAGCGACTCGACATAACGCCGCTGACCCTCGGCATACAAGGTGTCAAAGGCCAGGGACGACTTGCCGGACCCGGACAAGCCGGTGATGACGATCAGTTTGTCCCGTGGCAGGGTCAGGTCGATATTCTTCAGGTTGTGGGTTCGAGCCCCACGAATCAGGATCTTGTCCAAGGTGGCCTCGCTCGGCGGGCGTAAACGTAGGAGTATAAGGCCAAATACTGGATGGATGCACACTATCAAATGTGCACGATGGTGCCTTACATGAAGACTCTGTCATCCGTGCGCGGCAAAGCGTCGCCCTATACCCCGTCAACCGATGGGACTGATAGAATCGCCGCCGGTTCACATGAGGTAATTCCATGCACGATCCCCACAGCGAACGCATGAGTGGTAGCGAGACCCGCGCAGCGAGCGGTCTGGCCCTGGTGTTCGCGTTCCGTATGCTTGGCATGTTCATGGTGTTGCCGGTACTGGCGACCTACGGCATGGACCTGGCAGGCGCGACCCCGGCCCTGATCGGCCTGGCGATTGGCGCCTACGGCCTGACCCAGGCGGTGTTCCAGATTCCCTTCGGGATCATTTCCGACCGTATCGGGCGGCGCCCGGTGATTTACCTGGGTTTGATCGTCTTTGCCCTGGGCAGCGTGCTGGCGGCCAACGCCGATTCGATCTGGGGCGTGATCGCCGGACGCATCCTGCAGGGCGCCGGGGCGATTTCCGCAGCGGTCATGGCCTTGTTGTCCGACCTGACCCGCGAACAGCACCGCACCAAGGCCATGGCCATGATCGGCATGACCATCGGCCTGTCGTTCGCCGTGGCCATGGTCGTCGGGCCACTGCTGACCCGTGCCTTCGGCCTGTCCGGGTTGTTCCTGGCGACCGGCGGCATGGCATTGCTGGGGATCGTCATCGTGATGTTCATGGTGCCGCGCTCCACGGGCCCCTTGCAGCACCGTGAGTCCGGGGTCGCCCGCCAGGCCTTGTTGCCGACCCTCAAGCACCCGGACCTGCTGCGCCTGGACCTGGGGATTTTTGTGTTGCACGCGATGTTGATGTCGAGCTTCGTCGCCTTGCCGCTGGCGCTGGTGGAAAAAGCCGGGCTGCCCAAGGAACAGCATTGGTGGGTGTACCTGACCGCGCTACTGATTTCGTTCTTCGCCATGATTCCGTTCATCATCTACGGCGAGAAGAAACGCAAAATGAAACGAGTTTTACTCGGTGCCGTCGCGACGCTGATGCTCACTGAGCTATTCTTCTGGCAGTTCGGCGACAGCTTGCGGGCCCTGGTGATTGGTACGGTGGTGTTCTTCACCGCGTTCAATCTGCTGGAAGCCTCCTTGCCGTCGTTGATCAGCAAGGTTTCACCGGCAGGCGGCAAGGGCACGGCCATGGGGGTCTACTCCACCAGCCAGTTCCTCGGCTCGGCACTGGGCGGCATCATGGGTGGCTGGATGTACCAGCATGGCGGTCTGTCGGTTGTGTTCCTCGGATGCGCAGGTCTGGCTGCCCTCTGGTTGGCCTTTGCTGTTACCATGCGCGAACCTCCCTATGTGACGAGCCTGCGCTTGCCGTTATCGCCCGAAGCGATCCGCGAAGCCGGTCTGGTTGAGCGCCTGCTGGCCGTCGTTGGGGTAACCGATGCCATCGTGGTGGCTGATGAAGCCGCCATTTACATCAAATTGGACACCGAACTATTGGATCGCACCACCCTCGAGCGCCTGGTCAACAACCCGGCGCCGACAGCGTGCGAAGCCTAGGAGAACGTTATGGCCCGTGGGGTTAACAAAGTCATATTGGTCGGCACTTGCGGCCAGGATCCCGAAGTTCGCTACTTGCCTAACGGTAACGCCGTGACCAACCTGAGTCTGGCGACCAGCGAACAATGGACCGACAAGCAAACTGGCCAGAAAGTCGAAAAGACCGAATGGCACCGTGTATCGATGTTCGGCAAGGTTGCAGAGATCGCCGGCGAATACCTGCGTAAAGGTTCGCAGGTCTACATCGAAGGCAAGCTGCAGACCCGCGAGTGGGAAAAAGACGGCATCAAGCGTTACACCACCGAAATCGTGGTCGACATGCAAGGCACCATGCAACTGCTGGGCGGCCGTCCACAGGGCGACCAGCAAGGCCAGGGCGGCGGCGGTAACAACTACCAGCAAGCCGCTCCACGCCAGCAGGCACCGCGTCCGGCTCCGTCGCAACAGCCACAGCGTGAGTCGCGTCCAGCGCCACAGCAACAGGCCGCACCGCAGCCGGCTGCAGACTTCGACAGCTTTGATGACGATATTCCGTTCTGAGAATTACCTGAGGCCTTTTTGTAAAATTTCAGCCTGAAAGCCCCGTCCTAGGGGCTTTTTTCATGCTTTTACACTGTAAAGTTTTTCGTCCCGATTTGCCGAATTTCTAGATTGTGCACTACCTTGAGAAATGTAAAGTTTTCATGGGGGGCGATCCTGATGCGTTTATTGGCGATCAGACACGTTCAATTCCGCGAGGGCGAGCGACACAAGTTGTTGGTTGATGCGCAGACCGGCATCCCCTTGTATTACCCTTCTTTGTTTATCACCACCCAAGTCCGTGCCGGCGGTTTGTCCGTTTCGACGGTGCAGGCGTCGCTGACGGCCCTCAAAGTTCTGTATGCGTGGCAGACGGAGCGAGGCATCAACCTCGAAGCGTTGTTTTCGACCGGTACACTACTTCGACTTGAAGACATCACATCACTGGTGGGTTTCACTGCGCACCCCCTAAACGAGGCGCGCCCACGCAAGACTTTTAAGGTGGTCAGGCTCAGGCTCAGGGCAGGGCGGGCGGTGACACCCAGCGTTGTACATGTCGCTGCGCAAACCCAATTTACTCGGCTCAGCACCATCGCCCACTATTTGGGCTTCCTGGCCGAGACCATGCGCGCTGGAAGGACGTGCGGTCTTGCTGACAGCGCGGTGGGCGAGATGGTCGCGCGGATCAATGCCTACAGGCCGAAATTATCCCAGTTGACGTCAGTGGATCGAGATGAAAAGGGCCTGGACCTGAGGGTCGTTGATGAGGTGTTGGAATACCTGCGACCCGGCCACCCGCAGAATCCTTTTGCGGATAAGCAGGTGCAACATCGTAATCATCTGATCATGGTGTTACTGCGTTATCTCGGCATCAGGCGGGGTGAGCTGCTGAATTTGCGGGTGGAGGACGTGGATTTCGCAAAATCCACGCTCAGCATTGTCCGACGCCCGGACAGCCCACTCGACAGCCGCCGGTACCAACCCTTGGTCAAGACCAAACCCCGGCATATTCCGATCAACGACGCGCTGCAAAAAGCATTGAGTGACTATATTTTACGATTCAGGGCGAGTTTTCGTCAGGCGAGAAAGCACCCCTATTTACTGGTAACCCACAAAGCCGGTCCAACTCAGGGCAGTCCGATGTCGAACAGCAGTTTTGGCAAGTTGATGACCACCGTTCAAGGCATTGCCCACGAATTTGCAGGCATTCATGCCCATGCGTTTCGGCATACATGGAACTATGACTTCTCGTGTATCACGGACGCGGCAGGCACTATGACGCCGGAACAGGAGCAGAAGGCGCGGGCTTATCTGATGGGCTGGTCTGAAACCTCCGGCACCGCTGTTACGTACAATAAACGGCATACCAAAGAAAAGGCCGCAAAAGCAGCATTGGAGTTTCAACGGACGCTGAAACGTCGGTAGGAGTTTTCTAATGATCTACGCTGATATAGACATGAATAATCAAACCGTATCGCGGTCCCGTGATGGATGGGCGTTTTCTAAGTCTGAACGTACTTGGCACCTTAATAAAAATATCATCATAGAGTTGGATTGGGTTGACGATTTGACCGATGAATTAAAAGATTCGTTTCTGAATACCTTGCATTATTATGCCGTCAATAGTTCAGCGTCACACACTCAAAATATGATGCATCGCGCAAAGTCATTTTTTTTATTTTCCGATGGTCGGTTGGATACAAAGTCATTGTTGGCATTTCGCGCAAAGCTCAGTTCGTCTACAGAGCATCATTTAGGTTCTCTGAGGGGGTTTTTAGTTGCCTGGTACAGGCAAGGTCATCCGGGAATAAATGAGGAGTTCATTAGAACGTTACAGGGGTGGGTATTAAAAGGGAATGAAATCGGGCGTGCAGTGCTGCAGATGGACAGTCAGAAGGGGCCTTTGACGGACGTTGAAATGCAAGGTGTGCTGGATGGTGTGATCACTTGTTATTCAAAACATCGTTTGAGGGTGGAAACGGTGGCCTTGATCCTCACGTTACTTTACACAGGGCGGCGCTCGGTTCAAATTGTTTCACTGAAGATCAAAGATGTGCGGGCAACCAAGAACAACGGCACTGCAGGCTATGAAATCAATTTTCCACGCGCGAAGCAGCGACATGCGTTGTGGCGTTCCACCTTCAACACCTATGCCATCGACGAAGATCTATGGCTGATATTGCAATTGCAGGTAGCCGAAACTGTAGATAGGTTGCAGTCCCTTGTTGATTTTCGACTTTCCGATGCGCTTATCCAAGAGCTTCCGCTTTTTCCTGATTTTGTAGACATTTCGTCTCGCACGACAGAGAGGGAGTTGTCGGAGCTTTTGCAGTTCGATTATCTCCATGCGCCGGCAAACATATGTAATAGCGCGTTGACTCGGTTTTCGGAAGAACACCGGGTATTTTCCGAAAGGACGGGTCAGCCTTTAAATCTAACCTCACGCCGTTTTAGGTATACGCTCGGGACTAACCTGGCTCATCAAGGCTACGGCATTGCTATTGTAGCGGAGGCACTGGACCACTCTACAATGCAAAGTACGAGTTGTTACATAAAAAGTCTGTCGGACATTGTTGGCCGTATCGACAAAGCGGTGGCACAAAGGCTGGCGCCTTTGGCTCAGGCGTTTCAGGGGGTGCTGGTGACCTCGGAGCGGGAGGCTGTTCGAGGCGGCGATCCGAGCAGCCGCATAACCAATGGGCGGGTGAATATCGGCACGTGTGGTAGTTATGGCTTTTGTGGAGCGTTAGCGCCCCTGGCCTGTTACACCTGCACGCACTTTCAGCCATGGCTGGACGGCCCCCATGAAGAGGTGCTGAGTGAGCTACTTGCCAGCAGTGATCGAGTGTGGACCGTCACGCAGGACACTAAAGTCGCCTCAGCCAATGACCGATTGATTCTGGCGGTCACAGACGTGGTCCAGCGCTGCGCCCAAGCGAAGAAGGCGACCTCGAATGGCTAAGATCTTCACATTCACTCCCGGTGCCAATTCCAACGCCAAGGCGAATGTCCGAGAATTTATCCATCGTTGCCGGGAAGATCTCGACGTACTGGGGCCAAAAGTTGATTGGGACAGCAATTTTTGGACCGGGGAGGTGGGCTTCACCAAAGCGGGTGTCAACCCACGGAAAGTGACCGCTGCAGACTTGCTGAGTCCAGACATCATTCCTTTCGCAAAAGCCTATATTGCATACCGAAAAGCACATAGCCCGAGCGCGCGGGATGCTGCCAGGAGTATTGTCCCTATTCGCTGTGTCGAGCCGGCGTTACTGGCGATAAAAAAAGTCGCGGATATCTCGCTCGTTGACCCTGTTGTGTTGGATCATGCGGTTGCCGTGGCGCGTGAGCACTATCAGTTCAGCGGCAATATGGCCAGTTCCGAGTTAAATCGGTTCGTTAAATTCTTGCTCGAACATAAGTTGGTGGAAAGGGCGTTTCATTGGAAGTGCTCAATTCCAGGACCCAAAGGAAACGGCAGAACGGATCGCGAAGGCAAGAAAGCCAGTCAAGATAAAATGCCGCCTGATCATGTGCTTAATTACATGGCAGAGATGTTTGCCAACAATCCGCAAAACCCCGCGGATAAGTATGTGGTGTCGCTCTTTGCACTGTTGATGAGCGCGCCGGCCCGTATCTCAGAGGTTCACGATCTGCCGCTGGACTGCTTGCACAGTGAAATTGATGCCCAAGGCGCGAAAAAGTTGGGTCTGAGGTTTTATTCAGGCAAGGGGTTTGGACCTAATATTAAGTGGGTTCCAGCCGTGTTCAATGATGTCGCAGTCAACGCTGTTGAGCGCCTCACCGAACTTACCAATGAAGGTCGGCGCATGGCTAGATGGTATGAAAATCATCCTGAGCTGTTCTATCGGCACGCGGCGTGTCCAGCGGTGGATGATAGTACGCCCTTGAGTGTTACGCAGATCTGTGATGCGTTGAGTGTCAAGTATCGTGGGCTGCCCTGCTATGCACGAGCATTTCTCAAGAACTTAGCCAATCCTATAGCAAGTTTTCTTTACGAGCATAATATCGCCTTGGAACAAGTTACCTTGGCTGTTCTCAATAAATACGCGCGCTCGCGTTTGCCCAAGGATTTTCCCTGGAAAAATAAACAGCTGCAGCTCAAGTGGTCCGACAGTCTATTCTGTATGCGGGTCAATGAACTGCACCATCAACGAGGTGTATCGCCGATTATCATCTGGGGGCCCGGCAGCAGTAGCATCAGCAGTGCGTTGTCCATCACCAGTGGCACTCGAGAGATGCAAACCGTCTGGGATCGAAATGGGTGTAAAAACCCGGATGGCAGTCGCATCAGTCTGACGACTCACCAGGTACGCCATTTTCTCAATACCACCGCGCAACGCGGTGACTTGGGGCAGTTCGACATTGCGCGCTGGTCAGGGCGCGCCAATGTTTCTCAGAACAACACCTACAACCACATGACTGATGAAGAACATCTGGAAAAAATAGGTAGCTTTCCAGCACTCAGTGCGTTGTCGGGACCCTTAGAAAAAATCGCAGCCCATGCACCGGTGACGTTAGCGGACCTGGGCGCCATCGGCGATGTCATGGCGCATGTCACCGAGCTTGGGTTCTGCGTGCATGATTACTCAATGCTGCCGTGCCAGAAACACCGGGACTGCTTGAACTGCAACGAGCATGTCTGTGTGAAAGGTGATGATCAAAAGCTGGCACGATTAATACTCCAGCGCGATGCGATTGCACTACAACTCGCCCAGGCGCAGCAGGCACTGGGCGAGGGCTACTATGGCGCAGACCGTTGGACCGTTCATCAGCAAACAACGCTGGAGCGAGCGAACCAGCTGATCTCGCTGCTGCAAGCGGATGAGGTTGAGAGAGGGGCGGTCGTGCGTTTAAGTAATGATCAAGAGTTCAGTCCGCTGAAACGTGAGCTTGCAGCGAGAAGCCCGCAGCCTAAGCTTCCTGAGAGTGTAATGTTTGAAACTCAGGATTTGTTCAAGGAGCGAGATGGCAAAGCATCTGACTAACTTTGATCTAGAACAGATCGTTCGCACTCTGGATGGCTGGGAAGGCCGGCTCACGTGGGACGCTTTATGCGACTCGTTAGCCCCGCTGATAGGCACGCGACCTACACGTCAAACATTGAGTGCTTACATACAGATTCGAGAAGCCTTTCAGCATAAGAAAGGTCGAATTGACCTTAAAAACGACAACGCCAAAATTCCTCCCTCCATTACCGTGGCCGCACAACGTATACGGCGTCTTGAGGAAGAAAATGCCCGTTTAAAAAATGAAAATGAAAGCTTGTTGGAACAGTTTGTTATCTGGCAATACAACGCCTACTGTCATGGCCTCACGGAGCAACAGCTGGCGGCCCCTCTCCCCAAAGCGAGGAGGGGTTCTTCAGAGAGCTAGCCGTCGATGTGCGTGCATTGACTCGCATTAGGGTGGCTAGGTAGCGGAGATTACCGCCGATGTCTTTACCCGGTCCCTCACTTGCCACAGGCATACCCCGAAAACATCCTCATCGCGTAAGCCCTCAATTTTCTTGCTGGATGTATTACGACGGAGCAAGCATATTTTTCTCACTGTAAGGCTGAGTTGAAGACTCAACTCCGATCGCATTCATATGCGCTATAGCGTATATTTGAGCGCTTTCGCGGCTAGACAATACCTGGCATTTGCGCGGCAAAAATTGGGCAAAATTACCGGAGTGAAAGTATGTTCTTCGCGTTTGATCCAGACCAACAAACGATTCGATCCTGGGGACATTTCGAATTTGAGCAACCCTGTTTCATCCTCACGATTTCTCCAATCGATGAACCCACCTTGCGTCGGGCCGCCGTACTGTCCAATCCTTATGACCTCAAACGCTACCTGGCCACAGTTGATGCGGTAGTCGTCCACAATGTGCAACTGCTGAGCCCTGGTGAGCTGAATGGTACTGGAGCTTGGTGCTTGGACAACTTGGTGGAATTGACTCACCTCACCGATCCCAAAAGCTCTGCAGAAGGCATGCTCTACAAGACCGAGGCGCGGATTGATAGCGATGTCGACGCCGCCAAATTAGCGGCATGGGATCACCGAGTGCTTTTCACGAAACAAATCCGTCCACTGAAGCTGTTCGGATCTGAAGCGTTGTCACCTTTCAGCTCCATTCGGGACACCTTAGAACAAGTCCTATCGAGAGCATCTGCAACTCAAATAGCTCGCGCCGAGGAATGAACCTGCCTAACTGCAAATCCCCGCCGGCGATCCGGTTAACGCCTAGCCGAAGTAAATCGACGTAATTCATAGCATTGACTACAAAAGGTCCGCCAAAAAGTGGAAAGATCCTAAACGAAACCCAACTATCGCTATAGCGTATAGCCATTTTTGCCATAGACCGGCTTTATCGTTCCTTTTGCGAGCAAGCAAATGGAACTCAGAGACGCGTTCGGCACGACCATCCGAAAAATTAGGCTTTCCCGAGGTTTGGCGCAAGATGCCATCGGCCCTAGTCAGGCCTATATCAGCGAAGTTGAGCGCGCCATCAAAAGTCCGACGCTCGATAAAATGCAAGAGTTAGCCGAGGCTTTGGACGTGCACTTGGTAACGATCTTGGTTGGCGCTTTTGCTGAATCCGGTCAATCAGCCACAGAGCTGTTGGCCTTGGTAAAGAAGCAATTGCGTGCCCAAGGGCTTGGGGATCTCGAGTCGGATAAGAAGTAATTCCGTTGCGCTGAGCGTTAACAGCCAGCTTCGAGAAACCATGGCAGTCTTAGGTCAATAGCGTTCCCGCACCTAATTTGAAGCTAGATCACCACATAACGAAGACTATTACAGCTCTCTCCGAAGTACTCTTGGAAGCGTAAGCGTCCGATAGACGCGCCTTTCTAGCGCCTGTAATGGCCTAACGGGTAGATTGTGTGCTCGAAAAGCAGCTTCAAAGCTCAAGTCCCTTGGACTTACCCGCCGCTAACCCTTCTAGCAACATTGGTAGTACCTCGACGGCCGACCCTACCAACATGAACTCCTTCTGTTCGCCCATTGCAACGTCAACTTTGTTCACATGAATGACCGAAGCTCCAGACGACAACGCGAGGTCTGGAAGGCCAGCGGCGGGCATGACGATCCCTGAGGTGCCCACTGATATTAGAAGATCGCAATTCTTCACCAGGCGCACTGCGGCCTTCCATGCCTGGGGTGGCAAATCCTCTCCGTACCAGACCACCGCAGGACGCATCTTGCCATTACAACGCGGACATCTAGGAGGCTCGATCAACGCGCCCTCATCCGGTATTGCTGGTTGATCTGGCGATACAACCGCAGGCCGATGGCAAGTGAAGCATTTGGGCATTGCCAAATTGCCATGTAAATGCACCACGTTTAATGAGCCTGCTCGCTCATGAAGGTCGTCAATATTCTGGGTGATGACAGATACCTGCGGCAGTGAGTTAGCCATGCAAGCTATTATATGATGTGCGGCATTTGGCTCTGCTTGAGCAACTCGGAGCCGCCGCCACAGATACCATCCCCATATCAATGGGGGGTTCTTGCGAAAGGCCTTAGCCGTTTCTAAATCCCTCGGATCGTATCCTGCCCAAATTCCAGAAAGTTTTTCGCGGTACGTAGGGATGCCGCTATCGGCGGAAATACCAGCGCCAGTGAAAAAAACCACCTTCTTGGCTCTGTGAAGTGCGTCTACGGCTTGCTCTATGACAGACATAGCAATCATCTCCTACCTTCCTGCTTCGCGTGTAAGGAGCTGTCGCTGAGCGTATTTCTCTACTCCAGCTTTTCGTCGGTACCCTATCTCAGTAAGTGTCCGCCCGACACCCTCTTGCTGATCAGACTGTCGCCCGCTTCAACCATTGATCGAACTACTCGCATCCAAACTGCGTCGGCCTTAAATTTACTGCCGTCGATAAGAAGCAAATTTTTTCCAAGTGATCTCAGCTCCTGACAGAGCATTACGAATTTAGATTTCAGCCCCAGCTCCGGCCCCGCCCCGGAGCACGGTTCGCTGCGCTCGAATAATGAGTCGAGCAGGGATGGCATGTAATGGAGGGGCGCGAGTGAGTGACTGCTATTGCCGATTTTCTGCCTGTAACGAGTGGCAGCTAACGGCCCAGAGTGTGTAAAAACGCGCTTATGCACTGTCGGCGCGCAGCGCCGACGGTTGTTGGCTGAGTAATTGCTCGCAACAAGTCCTGCGGATCATCACTAGGGCCTGGGAGCCCCCAGCGCCGCTTCTACCTTGCTGGGTGGCCAAAATACAGACCTCTTCAGGCCGACAGCGCCTTCATTAAACTGCTGGTACCGAGAATTTTCATCACACGCTTCAAGTTGTGGGCGAGGACGTTCAAACTCATCTCCGCACTTACTCCGTTCAGCTTTCTTGTCAGGAAAACCTAAAGAGTTACCCCAATTCAAGTGGGTCAATACCGTACTCGGCAACCTCAAAACGAGCTTGAGCGGGAGTCACCATGCATCCAACTTCAGTAAATATGCAGCCCGATATCTGGGGCATTTGCGTACCGGTTTAACCGATGCTACGACCTGAGTACATCGCATGCGCTTACTCGTCTTCGCGACTACCTGCGCTCCACAACCCTTGCGGGTGGTTCGAATGGCTGAGCATTATTGCTAATCAGGTATTTTTATGGCGTTATGCTATCGTTGCAAGCGTTGACCCCAGCTTTTTGACACGGTGAATAGCACGTATAGTAGAGATAGGGTCAGTGCGTACATGGATGTCTTCTAACCGGAAGTCGCCCCTACCTGAATGGACATACTGGAATACCGGTGAATAGATCTTTATATTTCAATCTTTGTGAAGAAAGGCTTTCCATACTTTGCACGAGGGTGGAGCTTAGAGGCAAGCTAAATATTCTGGATTTTCATTTGCATTCAGAAGACTTCTATGTTGGTTTCTTGAATTTGTTATTTGGTTATGCGTTGAAAAATATCAATGCTTCCGCTCAGAATATTGAGGGTATTGATCTAGTTGATGTGGCCGGAAAACTGGTTTTGCAAGTTTCTTCTACTTCAACAAAAGTAAAAATTGAATCAGCCCTAGGCAAGGACTTATCGGCCTATAAGGGGCATAGCTTTAAGTTCATGTCTATATCGAAAGATGCAAAGCACCTAAGAAGCGGCACTTATGCTAACCCCCACGGGTTAATATTTTTGCCTGCGCAGGATGTGTATGATGTGTCCTCAGTACTGAATGAAATACTTCATCTTGATATTGCAAGGCAACAAAAGATATATGATTTTTTAAAGCGTGAATTAAAGGCTGACACCGAAAAGCCGCTTGCAGAGACAAATCTCGCGTCAATTATTAATATAATATCTGAGAAAGACCTGTCCGCAGTTGCGAGCTCCGCGTCGGTGGATGCGTACAATCTAGATGACAAGATTGAGCTTAATAAGCTTGAAGTGGCTGCGGAAATTATAGAGGACTACAAGGTTTATCATCCTCGCATTGAGCAGGTTTATGGTGTGTTTGATGCGGCGGGTAAAAGTAAAAGTAAATCGGTTCTGGATTCGCTTCGTCATACTTACCTTAAGCTTAGTATGACGTTTGGTGGCGATGAGTTATTTTTTAAGATAGTTGAGGCCGTGGTTGAAAGAGTTCAAAGCAGTGGCAATTATGTCGTCATGCCTTTGGACGAATTGGAGCGGAATGTAAATATTTTGCTCGTCGATGCATTTATCAGGTGCAAGGTGTTCAAAGAGCCTAAAGGTGCAAAGAATGTTGCTGCCTGAAAATATTCATCCAAATAATAGCTTGTATCTTGCTGGTGGATTCGTTTTGAAGGCTTTAGAGCCTTTCGAAGAGGCTAAGCTTATGGATTTATATGTTGAGTCCCGTAAGTATCATGATATTCCTATGCCCCTGTTTGTGCTCGCGTTAGACTGGCTGTTTTTAGCAGGCTTAATTTCTCATAATGCTGACGGGAGCATAATTTCATGTTTTTGAAGTCGCTTCATATTGCAAATGACTTTGGTGTCATCAGGAATATCAAATTTCACGCCGGCATGAATCTGATTGTTGACGAGACACCGTCGGACGAAACCCTCATTACCGGCAATAACGTTGGAAAGACAACGGTACTGATGCTTATTGATTTTTGTCTCGGGAGTAGCGCTAAGGGTATATATACTGATCCGGAGAACAAGAAAAACGAAAATGCTGTGGTTAAGCACTTTCTAGTCAATACCAAGGCCTTGGTTACCTTGACGCTCACGCAAGATTTGAATTCCGTTTCCTCAGCGGAGCTTGTAATTGAGAGAAACTTTCTACCTCGAAAACAATTGATAAGAAGGATTAATGGAGCGCAAAAGACCGAGGAAGAATTTGAAGAGTTTTTGACCGAGTATCTGTTTCCTGGTCATTATGGAAAAAAGCCTACGTTTCCGCAGATCATTTCTCATAATATTCGATATAAGGAGCTGAGTGTAACTAATACGCTTAGGACTCTGAATCAATACACGAGAGATGATGAGTATGAATCGCTTTATTTGTTCTTGCTAGGGTGCGATTTTGATCGTGGTGATGCTAGGCAGCGGTTGTTGACTCAGGTCAGAACAGAGTCAGCTTTTAAGTCAAGGCTCGAAGGTACGCAGACTCGTTCTGCTTATGAAGCTTCGCTGTCTTTGATTTTGCTTGATATTGAACAATTAGATCAAAAGAAAGTAACTTTAAAAATCAACAAAAATTTCGAAAATGATCTAAGTCGGCTTGATGAGGTGAAGTTTGAGATCAATCAGAAAACCAGCCTGTTAAGTCGCCTCAAAATGCGCAAGAGCTTAACGGAAGAAGCCGTACTGGAAGTGTCTTCTAGTCATGCAGGAATAGATACTCAACAACTTAAAGATCTTTACAAAGATGTTACTGAGAGAGTCTCTGGGGTGCAAAAAACCTTTGAGGATCTTGTTGTTTTTCATAATGCGATGGTGGAGGAGAAAGCACGATTTATATCTAAGGACATACCGCAGCTGAATGCGAGTATTGCTCAATATGAAAGCGAGATAGCCGCCCTGTTGCTGGAGGAATTAAAGCTTACCCAGGCGGTGTCGAAGAGTGGATCTTTTGCAGAACTAGAGAAAGTGATAGTAGAGAACAACGAGAAATATCGCCAGCGAGGTGAGTTTGAAACGATCATCACTCAGATATCCGAAGTGGAAGGTGTAATAGAAGGATTGAATAAGAGTTTAGCTGGTATAGATGATGAACTGTTTTCTGGCGAATTTGAGGCGGCAATTCAAGCGCAGCTCAATAAGTTTAATAGGCATTTCTCAACGATATCGCAGGAGCTCTATGGTGAACAATACGCATTGAAAGTTGATCGGGTTACTGCTCGTAGCGGTCAGCGCGTGTATAAGTTCAGCTCTTTTAACACGAATTTCAGCTCTGGAAAGAAGCAGGGTGAAATATCTTGCTTTGATATAGCTTATAATCTGTTTGCGGATGAAGAGGGGATTCCATGTCTTCACTTCTTGTTGAACGACAAGAAGGAGTTGATGCATGACAATCAACTTACTAATATTGCGAATCTTGTAGGGCGGCAGAACAAGCATGTCCAGTTTGTGGCTTCTATTCTGAGGGATAAACTCCCAGCAGAACTAAACCAAGAGAAATATTTTGTTGTTAAGCTATCTCAGGATAACAAGCTTTTTAAGATTGAATAAAGCAGTGAGTGATGGCGTAACATATTAAATATTTCTTAGATAAAAAATTTTGCCGTCATCCCCATTAAGTGCGGATGACGGGACAGATATAGAAAAAGAAGAAAGATTTATTTTCCTTGCTGTAAATGGCCTCTCTTGGCCGGCTGTTGCCTCTCGCGACAGGCTGAAAACGGCCAGAAGCGGACTGTCCTCAGCGGCTTAGTAGGCCTCGACTAAGGCTTTAAGGTAGCTACTAGAGGGGATTCATCAAGCGGAGAGGATGCTGAAAGCGCAGCCCACCCGAGGTGGTGATCAGAGCTGCTCAAGGCAAAACACTTTCAGGAGTAGGGGATTAAGGTTTGGGTTCAAGTATCTCGGCTGAAATACCCATATCGCCTAAAGTGCTAATTAGTAGCTCGCGCTTCCTTTTCGCGATTTCTGCCGAAACCTCAGGTGGAATTTCGTAATTTAGACTTAGCCATAATGATTGGAGCACTTTAAGTCCCTCGAATAGTGCCGGCTGGCCATCCTGGATCTTCCTGTGAACCGCTCTAATGATATTTAGCTCTTGGTATTCGCCGCCCACGCTGGGAGATTTTTCGGCTAAGTCAGCAAGGGTTCTATTGGCGTACAAGCGCTTCTGAACTTTGAATGCTCTGTCGATGATAGTTCGCGGCTCCATCGCTTTGCGATATGCATCTTCGCCCCCGATAGAGCCGTCTTGAAGGCCGAACTGGACTTCGAAAAATGACAACATCCCGCTGATGCAGATTGACACTCGCTCGTTCGCTGGTGGGTATTTTGGCGAGGAGATATTGAAATAAGTACAGGACAGAGTGGCCAAGGCCGAGGCCAGCGCATCAAGGCGGCTTCCAGCATTTTTTGCGCCCGGAAGGTCGCCGAAACGCAGCAGCGTCTTGTTGCCAATGGTCATAACAACCATAGCTAGCTTCGTGCCGAAATAGTCCGCCCACATCTCTAGAGCTCGTGACTCTAAGGCTGACTCGTCGCGGTGCTCGTTATGACGATGAAGATAGTGGGCTGTTTCATGCCCTAGTATCAATAAAAGAAGTGCCAGATCATCGAAGGAGTCGACCGCTTTCTCCAGCATTTCCACGGGTAGCTGGATGCGTGCAGTTGGGCCAGATCCTTTGCACGTTGGAGCGAAGCCAGATGTCTCCACACGTAGTTCAAAATGATGTCCAGCCTCAAAGAAATCCTCGATGTCGGCCTTGAACGCATCAATTACATCTTGCCCAGTCAGGGTAGACTCTAAATCGCTCATGGGGAAACTTATGTCCGGTAAATAGGACCAGCTTAACGTTTGTAAATGAAAGTTGTCTTGACAAAACAAATGTCCATTTCTGACCGATTTCTGCCTGTCGCGAAGGGCAGAAATCGGCCAGAAGCGGACATACTCAGTCAATGGTAACAGAGAACTGTTGACTATGCCCTATGGGGCGCAATATCGGGAAACATGCCGGGGCTAATTAGGGGGTGCTGCATTGGATGTATAGAACATCGAAAGAACTTCACCCCAATATCTAGCACACTACCTGTTTAATCACTATCTAAACGTAACAAGTTAATAAAAGGTCGCTAGCAATAAAACAGCGGCCGTTATATTAACCCGAGATTCTTAAATATTTAAGGGATCACCGGGTGTTACGACTTTTCGTGCCTGATGCAGGCTCTTGTTTCTCATTAGAGTCACGAACAATAAAACTGACGGAACTTTCAAGTCTCAGCCCAGATCTAATTGACTCAGGCCATTCTTGCATGGCTTGTTGAGCTTTGATGACCTGCTGCGCCAATACACTTGACTTTTTCATGTTCCCCGCTCCGTATTCAGTCTGCTGAGAGTTTAACATCCAGTTTCGCAAGAAGGTTTGGAATTTCACGACCGACTATCAGTTGTTCAAGCTGAAGGTAGGTGTCGATATACCGAACGATACGGGGCTGATGACCCATTTCCCGCCAGTCTACGGCCCTCCCATCGTCATCTTTACGCGGCCGACTCGGCTCAAAAATTTCTTGATACTGACGTGGGGCGATGCCTTGGAACGGCTCAAAATTCACCTGGGTTCTCGATGCGGTCGGGGCATCAATGCTAATCGAGTCCTGATGTAACTGCTTGGCTTTGCTCTTCGGATACGGCTCGATATAAACGACACGCTTGATACCACTCGCCACAATATGCCGAGCACACATATGGCAGGGAAATGTCGTGCAGTACAGCGTCGCTCCAGCGACGGACACCCCTAGGCGCGCCGCTGACATCAGCGCAGCCATTTCAGCGTGAACGCTCCTGCCGAACTCTAGAATATTCATGATCCTACTGTTTTTAAGTATTTTTTTGTCTGTCCCAGAAATCAAATTTTGTACCAGTGAGCTAATATCTTTTTCTGTTGCCTTGGCGGAAAGTAAGCCATTTGTATTTAGGCGCTCGAGCATTTCTCCCAAAACCTGTACCCGCTCGTCTGCCATTGAGTCGACACCTTTTTGGAAATCACGAGCGTCATCTTTATCCCCCGGCCAATACAAATCGCCTCCGGACTTAGGGACGTCGTTGCATCCTACTGCGATAATATCTCCCTCTGGTTTCAAGATAGCAGCACCAACTTGTCGGTTAAGATCTGCTGACCGCAGCGCGGCAGATCTAGCGTGATATATGCCATGCTCGTCGCGTGAGGGTGTGAGGAAGGAATTCCCAAATATGAGTTGTAGAAAACGACCTATCTGAAAATCTACGGTTGATTTGTACCTCCCGTCAACAAAAAGGTCAGCTAAGGGAAAAGCATCTTTTACATCTTGGCCGAGAGGGATGCTTTCTTCCTGTTCATCCTTTTGAACTAATGCCTCGGCAATGGCACGTGGGTTAGTTCCCACTCCAAACTGGGATCTGCTTATTTTTTCAGATAAGGCGTTTACGCGGACATCGCGAGGTGAGTAGACCGAAATAAGAAAAAATCCTTTTCCATACACGGCCCGGAGCATTTCAACTTCTTTAGGATGCTTCAATGACCTCAAAATAAACGCGTGTCTTGAGGGCTTCCCACCGCTGTGGTCATCTCGAAGTTGGCGGATTGCTGCTAATCCCAGCATCGCTACTGCGGCGCCCTCGTTACCCTCAACCCTGAGTCTCGTTCCCGCGTCCATGAGCGCAGTTATGCGTTCAGCTTCAGGCTTCGAGTTGTGAGAAATATCAAAAAAGCTTTCTATCTGTTCGCTGAGCCTCACGACATGAGGAGTGTACTCGAGGCCATTAAGCTGGCTTTTCAATACCGCGATAACGGGGTCAAGGTTTACGCCAATCGGCCCTACTAACCCAAAGACCAGTTCGGGGTCTTTCTTGGGAGTTAAAGAGGAGACCTCCACTTCGGCGGGCGAGCCCTGATCAAGTTTTCGCCGATTTCGGCTTCTGCCTTCTGTGGATTTTTCGGCCATCACATCACCAAATTTTTGGTTTTATCGGTCTGAAGGATGCGTCAAAGGAGAGCAGGATGACTTATCGGTTTACGGCGCCTGTGTCTCCAACCTTTACCTTAGCTAGTTTTTCTCACATATCCTGTTGCCGGAAGGCGAATTACCATCGGCTGAGAGATTCTTTCGCTTCGGTGCTTCCAAACCTCGAAAGCACTCAGTCATGAACGGCTGCTACCGGCCCGAAGAGGCCGTTCAGGTTACTCACCCTAGACCCTATGAGACCGAGCAACTTCAATTCGTGGTCAGCCACATCGAGTTGTGAGCTTGATCCGCACTGCCTGGGGAAGGCGACACAGAAACTAGCTATGGTCTCCATTGGTGAGAGTGAATCTAACCAAAAGACGTGTTATCTCCTGAGACTGAGCAGGGCTTGTTCTAGTGTCCCGATGCCCGCCTCGACTTGAGCGACTGACTCCTTGATCCGGTCCAAGGACACGTGCGGGTCAAGGCACGCCGCTTCTAGGCTGCGACAGCATTGAACCAGATGCTCGCCCTTGACCACTCGCGCCGCGCCTTTAATGCGATGTGCTAATTCCGCAAGCTTGTCGATCTCGCCCTCCAGCAGTAACGCAGACATCAGCTGAGAGTCTTCGCGATTGCTCCTGATCAGTTCATCAAGGATCTGTCGAATCTTCATCGGTTCGCTGCTGATGAGGTGTTCCAGCGGACCAAGGTCAACCAATTGCACCGAGTCGGGAACCATGACCAATTGTTCCGTTGAGGGTTGTTCGGTTTCGTCGACCTGGTGATGTCCCAACAGGTGCGCGTCCAGTTCATCCACGCTGATCGGCTTAATCAAACAATCGTTCATCCCTGCAAGAATGCACATCTCCAGTTCTTCAGGTTGGGCATCGGCAGTCAAACCGATGATCACGGTCGGTTCGAGCGCGTTTTCCCGTTCTTCTCGTCGAATGGCGCGCGTCAGTTCGGCGCCATTCATGATGGGCATGTGGCAATCGGTGATGATTACGTCGAACGCATTGATGTTCCAGGACTCATAGGCCTGTTGGCCATTCTCGGCCTCGGTGACATCGTGCCCCAGGTACTTTAATTGTTGAGACAGTACCTGACGATTGACCTGATGGTCGTCCACGACCAACACCTGCAAGCGATAACGCTGTCTGGGTTGTGGTGGGGCCAGCAGTGGGGCGAGTCTGATACGTTCCAACACCTGAACGCGTAACTCAATGTTGACCTGTGTGCCCCGGCCCAGCGCGCTGCTCATGCTCAACTGGCCGCCCATCATTTCGCAGAGTGAGCGGCATATCACCAGGCCCAGGCCGGCCCCTTCGGTGTGTTGCACATTGCGCTGTACCTGGGCGAAGGGGCGAAACAGCCGTTGCTGGTCAACGGAACTGATTCCGACGCCGGTGTCTTCAACGCTGAGACTGACATGGAGTTGGTTGTTGTCGATCAAAGCACCGACGATGCTGAGCTTGACCGTGCCTTCCTCAGTAAACTTGATCGCGTTGCTAATCAGGTTGGAGAGGATCTGTTTGAAGCGCAGGGCATCAACCAGCACATCGCAGTTGATGTTGGAGTCGATTTCCAGCATCAGGCGCAAGCGTTTCTGTCGAGCCAATCCTTCGAAGACGCGGGCCACCGACTCGACTAGCTCGCGCAGGTTGGCGCGATTGGGCGTGAGGCTCAAACGCCCTGATTCTATACGAGCAATGTCGAGAATATCGCCAATCAGCTCCAGCAGGCTTTTCGCCGAGGTATGGGCAATTTCAATGCTGGCACGATCAATGGGCTCGTGCGTGGCGCGCTTGAGCGCCAACTCCAGAATGCCGATCACAGCGTTCATGGGCGTGCGGATTTCATGACTCATGGTCGCCAGGAAACTGGTCTTGGCTCGGCTGGCGCTGTCCGCCTGACTCTTGGCTTCTTGCAGTTGATGCACCAGTTGGCGGTGTTCGCTGATGTCCAGCCAGCCGCAGATAACGCCCTTGATGATGCCCTGGCAGTCGTGGAACGGTTGCACCCAATGGCTGATCGACACGGCTTTGCCTTGCAGTTCAATGATCTGCACCGACTCGTGGATCTGACCGTCGCTCAAGGCGTTGTGGTAATCGTGATCAAATTCGGGCGGGCTCTTGAAGTGCTCTGAGGGTAAGTCCTTCACGGCCTTGTTCAGTACCTGCTCTTTGCTCAAGCCAACGCTTGCGAGGAAGCGACGATTGCACGACAGGATAAGACCATTGGCATCGCAAACGTACAGCGGGGGCGGCATGCAGTCAGTCAAGGTTTCGACAAATTGCAGTTGATCGTTGAGCATGTGCTCGGCCTTAAGCCGGGCATTGATCTGTCGGCGCAGATAGAGCACCCAGGCCAGCACCAGCAACAATAGCAACCCCGCAATGATGACAATCTGGCGGATCATGCGCTCGTAGTCGACCCACGTTTGTCCGCTCATGCCTGGGGGGGAGCGCCAGCGGTTGGCAATCGCGCTGAGCTCATCCGGGCCCAGGGTCTGTAATACCTTATCGATGATGGACTGTAGCTCTGCATCACTGCGGCGCAATGCAAAATTGACCGTGCTGGGGCCCAGATCCAGTACATGGTTAATGACCAATTTGTCGCGAAACAGACGCTCGGTATAGTACCGCGCCGCAGGCAATGCAATCACTGCCGCATCGGCCTTGTTTTCATAGAGCAGGTTCATCGAGTCCAGCGTGCCGCCCGCTTCGATCACGATGGCTTCAGGGTAACGCTTGCGCAGTTGCGGTATCGCCACGTGGCCACTGGGAATGGCCACGCGCTTGCCGACCAGACTGTCCAGGTTGCCTCGTTGATCTGCGTTGCTGAGTAACACGAAGGGGCCGTCGATGACCGGCCTGGAAAAGCGCAAGGACTCTTCACGTTCAGGGCTGGGGGTCATCAGGGCCAGCTCGGCTTCGTCCTTGAGCAAGGTGTTGATGATTTGCGGGTAACCGCCGCTGCGCGAGATCACCTGAAAATGCAGCCCGGTGCTCAGGGTAATGACCTCAAGAAGATCGGCCACGCTACCGGAAAAAATCCCGTTGGCATCGAAAAATGCACCGGGGGCCATGTCGTCATTGATCACCAGTCGAGCCACCGGATGGCGCTCGATCCAAAGCATCTGTTGCGAGGTGAGGTCGATGGGCTCTTCGTCGGGAATGTAGCTGTTGCCGACCCAACGCTTGGCCATGTTGATCAGTTGGTTGTCGCCGATGGACACAATGGCGACGTTGACCAATTGCTGCAAGCGCGTGTTATCTGCGCGCAAGGCGTAGCTATAACCGCTGATGGGCAGATCACTGAAGCGTTCGAAACGCATATAGCCGTAGAACGAGCGGTTAATTTGGTAATAGGCGCTGTACAAATCGTCGACGTACACATCTGCCTGACCAAAGGCGGCGGCTGCTATGGCCTGATCATGGCTGCCATAGACCTTCAGATCAGACCGTGGATAGCGTTGTTGTAACTCCTGCAGATGGTCGCCGGTGACTGCTACCCGCAAGCCCGCCAGGTCGGTGGGCGAGTCGCGGTGTTCAGTGCTGCGCTTGAACACCGCCAACCGATCACGGGCGTAGGGGATGCTGGAAATCAGACCTTGGCTCGCCTCGTAGCTGCCATGGCGGGTGATGACATCGATGGTGCCCGCTTGCAGGGACTGCTCAGCGGCCAGGGAGGTGGCAAATGGCACGATTTTGATTTTTAGGACCAGCATTTGAGCCACGAGGGCCGTTACATCTGCGCTGATACCTTCGTACTGATTGCTCTGTGCATTGACTGAGAACGGTGCCGACTCGTCAGGTGATACGCCAACCCTGAGTTCGGCCTTTTGGCGCAGCCACTGCCAGTCCTCTTCAGAAATCCCGATGTCCTGTCGCTGGATGTGTAGCTGGCTGGAAAGCGTCTGCGGCGCCAAAGACGGCGTTGCGGCCTCCGCCAGGGAATTGAATGACAGCGTGCACAAGACCAGCCAGAAAAGGCGTAAATACATCGGGAAGGGACCGAATGAGTCTGAGAGGGCTGGAGCCAGTCGCGTGCAGGAGGGCCATCCAGGGAGGCAACGGGATGTACCAGAGTTGTCGTGGCTGGCGCGATTATAGTTCAAAGCCATTGCCTTTAGTCTTCGGTCCTACTCTTGAGACCAGCTTGGTCCTACAGTAGTCGATAAAATGGCTTTCCGGCATGGGCCGGGCGAACAGGTAGCCTTGGGCAATCGTGCAGCCCAGCTCGATCAGGCGGCGTTGTTGTTCGGCGGTTTCTACCCCCTCGATGACTAACGAGATGTTCAGCGCCTGCGCCAGTGCCACCGAACAACTGATGATCGCATCACTTCTGGGGTGGCTTTGCATTTTGTGGACAAACGCCCGATCCAGTTTGATCTCGCTGAATGGCAATTCGCTGAGTCGATCCAATGAGGAGTAACCGGCGCCAAAATCATCCATCGCCAGACCGCAACCGAGAATGCGCAGTCGCACCAGATTCTCAAGGCTACTGGCCGGTGCGCTGAGCAGGCCCGACTCGGTGATCTCAAAGATCACGCAGGTCGCAGGCACTTGCGCGCGCTTGAGCATCACCGGAATGCGTTCAGTCAAAGCACTGCAAGCCAGCTGAGACGGGTGCAGGTTGAACGCAAGGTTGATCGTCAAGCCCTGCGCGGCCAGACGCCGGTGCAGAGCCAGCCCTTGTTCAAACAGATGCCAGAACATTCTGTCGATCAGGTTGTGCTGCTCCATCACGGGTAAAAAGTGTGCAGGGGCCAGGACTCCCCACTGCGGGTGCACCCAGCGTGCGAGGACTTCGGCACCGACCAGCGTTTGCCCTTGCAGGTTGATTTTGGGTTGGTAGTAGGCCTCGAACGCGCCGTTGTCCAAGCCTTGCAGCACGTCGTTCAATGTTGGCATTTCAGCCGGTAACAGCGATCGTGGCGCGGCGTTGCAGTGTGTCCTGTACCGCTTGACCAGTTGTTTGAACCCGTCAATGTTGAACGGTTTGCCCAAATCACCGAGAAAGGTCAGGCCAAGGCAGTGGATCATCAACACAGTGGCCTGACGCAAGATGGGGTCCAGTCCGCTGCACAGCACAACGGCACGCACTTTGCCGCTGCTGGTGGCATGGCGCAGGAAGGCCAGGCCATCCATGCCGGCCATTTTCAGGTCGCACAAAAGAATATCCACATGCGCGCAGCCCGCCAGGGCCAAGACGGCCTCATTGCCGTCGGCTGCTTGCAGAACCGTCCCGAGCATCAGCTTTTCGAGCGCGGTCACAGTGACCAGTCGCTGGAAGGGCTCATCCTCCAGCACCAAAACTGTCAAGGTTTGCATCGCTCATCTACACCTAAAGGAGGGAGGTCAGTGTGGGAGTGGTTTTTTGGCACCTAAATGGGAAATGTCCGACATGGCCTGGGAAATTTCCGAAGCTATGCTTCGTGAAGTCTTACGCTCCGCTCGACTTGGCTAATAGTGTTAGCCTTGACCGCTTCAAGCTGTACCGTTCAGTAGCAAGTGCGTTCAAGAGGTTAAAGACACCATGCATAGCGTTCTCATTGTTGACGATCACCCGGTGATTTTACTTGCGGTAAGCGTTCTGCTGGAAAAAAACGGCATGCGCGTGGTGGGTGAGGCGAGCAATGGCCTTGATGCTGTTCGGTTGGTGCGTGAGCTGACCCCGCAGGTGGTGGTGCTCGACATTGGTATTCCAAAACTCGATG
Organism: Pseudomonas sp. IT-P176; assembly: GCF_949767245.1. Lineage (NCBI taxonomy): Bacteria > Pseudomonadati > Pseudomonadota > Gammaproteobacteria > Pseudomonadales > Pseudomonadaceae > Pseudomonas > Pseudomonas sp. IT-P176. Next base: position 271,606 of record NZ_CATKPN010000046.1, on the reverse strand, counting down.
GCTTTAGTGTGATTACCCGCATCAAGGCCCTGAATGTTCGCACTGAGATTTTGATCCTGACCTCACAGCCGGCAGACTCGGTATGCCGACGTTGTATCCAGTTGGGTGCCCGCGGTTTTATCAATAAAGAAGAAGGTCTGGACAAGCTGATCACTGCTATTAAAGCCGTAGACGCTGGTTATACTTTTTTTCCTTCGCTGGCCTCGGACAGTGTCAGTTCGGCAGATCAACTGACCGAACTCAAGCAAATTCAATCGTTGACGGATCGGGAATTGACGGTATTGCAGTACCTGGCCCATGGCTTTTCAAATAAGCAGATTAGCGAAAAGTTATTCCTTAGCAATAAGACCATCAGCACCTATAAGACCCGTCTATTGCAAAAGATCGGTGTTGCTTCGTTGGTGGATCTGGCTGAGTTCGCCAAGCGCAATTCGCTGACTGTCTGATCGTGCCTGAAATCATGTAGGAAATTTCCTAGCCGGTCTTCGGTAACGTCCTACGTACTTCGACATTCCTAACTCGTATGCTGGCCCTGGCTCGATGATTACGCGATATCTGAGCTTCGAGAGCTTCACTGAGCTCCCGATAGGACAGAACACCAACTTAGGAATGTAAAATGAAATTCGCAAAACTGGCTATCGTTACTGCGTTGATGTTAGGTGTTGCCTGTGGCGTACAGGCTGAAGATGAAGACCCCGTCCAGAATGTTGATCAGGGCCACGGTAAAATTACCTTTACCGGCGCTGTTATTGACGCTCCTTGTTCTATTGATCCGAACTCTGCCGATCAAACCGTTGAGTTGGGTTCGATATCTAACGTGTCTCTGGCAAGCAGCGGTAACTCTGAGCCGAAACCTTTTGAAATCCGCCTGGAAAAGTGCAGCCTGACGACCGCTAAAACGGTCAAGACAACGTTCGATGGTCCGGCCGGTTCAGGTGGGTTGCTAGGTATCACCGGCGATGCTAGCGGTGCTGGCATTGCAATTACTGATGGTAACGGTGCGCAGATTGTTCTGGGGACCGCGACAGCCGGCCAACTCGTTAGCGTAGGTGCTACTAACGCAACTCTGGCGTTCAGTGCTTATCTCAAAGGTAACGGTGGCGCTGCAGACACAATCATTCCTGGTGAGTTCAGCAGCGTGGCTAACTTCATGCTGTCCTACAACTAAATAGATGGTTTATGCATGTGGGAAGTCTTTCCACATGCATTTTTATCTGTTTTAGGATTAGTCGTCTGATCGCTTGCGGCCTTCTAGGGTTGTGCTGATAAGTGATAGTCCGATATTTGCATTCTGTGAGCTGATTAACTGCTCGGCAGTGAGAATGCGCGCGTTGAGTTATTTCTATTATGAATGGTGATCGTAAATCAACGTTGGGTGTTCGAATGTTAAATAGACAGGTGTCTTCTTAAAGATGATATTTGATAGTCGGATAGAAATAGAGCTTCACAGAATTTATGTGTATGCACATGTTTATGTGCTGCAGTTGGCACGCAGTGGCCAAATTGTTACAGCTTCGGGAAGCATTTCGCAGTTATAGGCTTGGTCAAGGTCAGTGGTGCTTGAACGGCCCATGGTCTGGTGCTGACGGGCAGCTCGTCGTCGGCCAGGGTGTTTTGTGTTCGTTTTGGGCCTTTTGGTCTGCGGTGGAGTGTGGCCAGGCACAACTATTTTTTTTGAAAATAGTTGGCGTGTGTGCGGCGCGAACAAAAATTTAATTGGATAAGTTAAGTATGAGGGCGCCAAACTGGACGCTGTTACCTTTTTGCTCGCGCGTACTTGGCACTTTTATAGTCTGCGCATTTAGCGGTGTCGGGTTTTATGCGGTCGCGGAAGAAATACAGTTCAATACTGATGTTCTAGATGTTAAAGATCGCGAGAATATTGATTTGAGCCAGTTTTCCCGTGGCGCGTATATTATGCCGGGCGATTACACGATGCTTGTGCGTATTAACAGGCAGGAACAGCCTGAGCAGTCTGTGGTTTTTTACCCCTCAGAGCAGGATGCCAGCGACAGTGTGGCGTGTCTCAGTCCGACGCTGGTCGATCAGTTCGGTTTGAAGCCGCAGATCACTAAAAAACTCATGTGGTGGCATCAGGGACAATGCCTGCTGCTTGAAAGTCTTCCAGGGGCGACAGCACGTGCTGAACTAGCAACTTCCAGCCTCATAGTGAGCGTACCGCAGGCCTATCTGGAATACGCCATAGACAGCTGGGATCCGCCCTCGCGTTGGGACGAAGGAATCCCCGGCCTGTTCGTCGACTATTACATGAACGGCCAAAGCCAGCGCGAGGAGCATGGTGGTGGTACCTCCTACGGCCTGAGCGGCAATGGCACGGTGGGCGCCAACATGGGCGCTTGGCGCTTGCGTGCCGACTGGCAAACGCGGCTGGATCATCGGAGCAATGGCCAGGGCTCGAGCAATAGCTGGGACTGGAGCCGTTACTACGCATACAAGGCTATTCCAGCCCTCGGGGCGCAGGTTTCGCTGGGTGAGAACTTCCTGTATTCCGATATTTTTGACAGCTTTCGTTTTACCGGTGTCAGCCTGATCACCGATGACAGCATGTTGCCGCCTAACCTGCGCGGTTATGCCCCGGAAGTTGCAGGCGTTGCTCGTACCAACGCTAAAGTGGTGATCAGCCAGCAGGGCCGGGTTTTATATGAAACTCAAGTTGCCTCGGGGCCGTTTCGTATTCAAGACATTAATGATGCCGTTTCTGGGCAATTGGATGTGCGGATAGAGGAGCAAGACGGCAGCGTACAGTCGTTCACTGTCGAAACCGCCAGTGTTCCTTACCTGACAAGGCCAGGCGCCGTGCGTTACAAGGTCAGTAGCGGCCAACCCTCAGACTTCAGCCATAGTACCGAAGGGCAACTGTTCATCGCTGGAGAGGCTTCGTGGGGGGTGAGTAATGGGTGGTCGCTTTACGGAGGAGGTGTAGACGGCGGTGATTACAAAGCCCTGGCTTTAGGCATGGGACGTGACTTGATGACATTTGGGGCATTGTCGTTTGACATTACCCAGTCGCGGGCCCGACTGCCTCAAACGGAGCAAAACACATTGAGCGGCGCCTCTTATCGGCTGCGCTATTCGAAGAACTTCGACAAGTACGACAGTCAAGTGACCTTTGCCGGGTATCGTTTCTCGGAGGAAGACTACATGTCCATGACCGATTATCTGGATGCCCGTAACTTTGGCACACGTAATGAAAACAGCAAAGAGCTATATAACGTCAGTTTCAGGCAGAACTTTCGCGACAGCGGGTTGAGTACCTACCTCAACTATGATCACCAGACTTATTGGAATACCAAGGCCAACGATCGATACACCTTTACCTTGTCCAAGAACTTCAGCTTTGGTCAGTTCAGGGCACTAAACCTGTCGATGACGGCGTACCGCAACAAGTACAACGGTTCCAATGATGACGGCATGTACCTCTCGCTCTCAATACCACTGGGTGGAGGTAACAGTTCTGTCAGCTACAGCGGCAGCTACGATCGTGATGCAAACAGTCATCAGGTGGGCTACTACGATCGTCTCGAAAATGGCGACAGTTATCAGCTTAATGGCGGCAGAAACAGTAACGGTTCCACCGCCAGTGGCTTCTACAGCCATGACGGCACTCTGGCCCGGGTCAATGCCAATAGCAGCTATCAGGAGGGCCGTTATGCGTCGGTCGGTATGTCGCTGCAGGGCGGGGCTACCGCGTCCGCGAAGGGGGCCGCGTTGCACCGCTCGAACATGATTGGCGGTACTCGAATCCTGGTCGACACCGATGGCGTCGCAGACATTCCGATCTCGGGGTATGGCGCCTCCGTTCGCACTAACCGATTTGGTAAAGCCGTGGTCACCGACGTCAACAGTTATCACCGCAACCAGGTCAGCATTGACCTTAACAAATTGCCGGAAAACGCCGAAGTGGCGCGCTCGGTGACACAAGCCACTCTGACTGAAGGGGCTATTGGCTATCGCCGGTTTGAGGTAGTGGCCGGTGAGAAAGCAATGGTGGTCATCCAGCTGAGCGATGGTTCCACCGCACCTTTTGGTGCCACGGTGAAAAACTCCAAGGGCCAGAAAGTGGGCCTTGTGAGCGACGATGGCAGCGTCTACCTCAGCGGCATTCAACCCGGTGGGGAAATGAGCGTGTATTGGAATGGTGAAGCGCAGTGTGCGCTGCAGATGCCAGCCCAGATTTCCGAGGGCGACATGGCAGATCTGGTATTGCCTTGCACACGGATATCTGCCAGCGATTCGCCAATAAAAAGCTGAGTGGGCGCCGTACTGCAAGACACCTGCCGCATGTTCGGCAGGCTAGCGTGACGTTCCTTTTGGCGGATTTTCTTTTTTTTTACAGTGACGCAAACGGTGGGCAACTAAAGATGAACATACAGAGTAATCCTCTCTTGAGCGTGGTTGGCGGCCTGCTGTTGAGCATGCTGGGCCTGCAACAGGTGCAAGCTGCCGTGTCGCTGGATCGGACCCGGGCGGTGCTTAACGGTGGAGACAAGTCCATCAGCCTCAGTATCAGCAATGAAAACAAAACGCTTCCTTATCTGGCGCAAGGCTGGGTGGAAGATGAGCAGGGCAATAAGATCACCAGCCCCTTGACCGCACTTCCGCCTCTGCAGCGCCTGGAGCCTGGGGCCAAAAGCCAGATCAAGGTACAGGCCATGCCGGCCGCCAATCTGTTAGTGCAGGACCGCGAGACGCTGTTCTATTTCAACCTGCGTGAAATCCCGCCCAAGAGCGATAAACCCAACACGTTGCAGTTGGCATTGCAGACACGCATCAAGCTGTTTTATCGGCCCAAAGCCCTGGGCGCAACCATGGGGATGGTGCCCTGGCAGGAACAACTGACGCTGAAGAAGCAGGGTGACAAATACCAGGTGAATAACCCGACGCCGTATTACGTGACGATAGTCGACGCTGACAGCAAACCCGGCAGCACCGGCGCGGAGGGGTTCGAACCGATCATGTTGGCGCCAAAGAGTAACGAAACGCTGAACCTGAGCGTTTCCGTGCTGGGCCCGACTCCGGTACTGACCTATGTCAATGACTATGGCGGTCGCCCGCAACTGCAGTTCACCTGCATGGGTGAGGACTGCAAGGCCAAGCCCGTCAAGCCAAATTGATGACCGGTGCTGGGGTGTCATGAAGCAATGAAGGAGCCAAACATGCAACAGCGAAAAAAAGCCGACACCGCTTTGTCTCTCCACGAGTGGCAATCCCTGTGGGTAAAGCCGGCGGTGGTGCGAGTGGCACCGCTACAGCCGGTTGCCCCAGCTGAAGATAACGCCTATGTGGACATTGTTAAGGGTGTGTTGCGTGTGCATGACGCGTTCACGGGAAGTGCCTGTCGGCTGGAAATGCCCTCGACGCAATGGGCTATGGGGCAGGGAGATATGGGTCGCAACCGATTGGCGCAGGCCTGTTCAGCCCAACCGTGTTTGCGAACTGACTATGAGTAACGTGAGCAGTGTGGCCAATGAAACTGTACACCGGTATGTGCGCCGTGCCTTGTGCGTTGCTTTGGTTGCGCTGGTAGCTGCAGTTCAGTCGGTCATGGCGTCCTCATCCAGCACCATCGATGTGACGGTGATCCTCACGGCGCCGCCGTGCACGGTTAACAACAATGGCATTGTGATAGTCGACTTCGGCAGCGATGTGCAGACCACCCTGGTAGACGGCAGCTATAAAGTGATGCAAGTGCCTTACTCACTGCAGTGCCCGGCGGGGGGGGGCAAGGCGATGGGTATCCGGATAGAAGGAACGGGGGCCGCGTTTGATCGCAATGTGTTGGGGACCAATATCAGCAATTTTGGCATTGCAATATTGAATGGTGGTACTCGGCTGCCTATCAACAGCTCGAAGGAATTCACCTATCCGAACTGGCCGAAACTTTACGCGGTGCCGGTCAAACGTAACGGTGCCACGCTGAGTGGTGGTGTCTTCTCTGCGATAGCGACCATTAGGGTGGAATACCAGTGAACAGGTATAACGTGACGAAATTTTATATGGGCATGCTGCTGTTTCTGGTGAGTGGCATCTTGAGTGCAGCAGATTGGGAGGTTGATAACCTGAGATTCCGCGGCACCCTGATTGAGTCAATACCGTGCAAGGTGAGTAGCAATAACATTATTGTCGTTGACTTCGGCAGCGACGTGCAGACCACCCTGGTGGACGGCACCTATAAAAAAATGCAAGTTCCGTACTCCGTGCAATGCCCGGCGGGAGCCCCCACTGCGATGAGTATCCGGATAGAAGGCTCGGGCGCCGCGTTTGACAGTAAGGTGTTGCTCACCAATATCACTGACTTCGGCATTGCAATATTAAATGATGACACTCGACTACCTATTAACAGCTCCAAGGAATTCACCTACCCGAACTGGCCGAAACTTTACGCAGTGCCGGTCAAACGTAACGGCGCCACGCTGAGTGGCGGTGTCTTCTCTTCGATCGCGACCATGAGGGTGGAGTACCGGTGACCGGGTCTAAGGTGTCGAAACGGTATGCAGGCATGTTGCTTTTTCTGGTCAGTGGCATCTTGAGCGCCGCCGACTGGGAGACAGATAACGTGAGGTTGCGCGGCACGTTGATTGAGTCACCGCCGTGCACCATCAACCAAGACGGCAAGGTGGATGTGAATTTTGGTACTCGGGTAGGCGTGAAAAAAGTGGATGGCGTGAACTACAAGCAAGTGATGAATTACGAAATCACCTGCGATCCGAGTTCCATTGCCAGCGACATGACGCTGGAAATCATGGGTATACCGGCGGATTACGATCCTGCGGCAGTGACCAGCAACGTGAATGATTTGGCGATCCAGATCCAGCAAAACGGCGTTCCTTTTGAGTTGAACAAGCCGATTCCCATCAGTCAGACCAGTCCGCCGAAGCTGTACGCCGTACCAGTCAAACGGGCGGGCGCAGTCTTGGTAGAGGGACCATTCGAGGCCACGGCGACCCTGCGGGCGGTGTACCAATGAGCCGGAGCAAGAGGCATCTCTATGCACTGCCGCTGGTGTTGATGCTTAACCAGACGGCGCAGGCCGAGAATGTTCGGCTACACGGCGCCTTGGTGGCAGAACCTTGTGTGATTGCGCCTGGAAGCGAGAGCGTGACACTGGACTTTGGCACGGTGACAGACAAGTACCTGTATACCAACCAGCGAACTCGCGGCCAGACGTTTGACATTCGCCTGACGGAATGCGACGCGAGTCTGGGTAAAACCGTGAAGGTGGCCTTCAGCGGTATTGAAAACCCAAATCTGGACGGGTTACTGGCGGTTGCGGGTGGCAGCCAGGCCAACGGTATTGCTATCGGAATGGAAACCCTCGCCGGCCAGAAACTGCCGCTGAATAAGCCCGGTGAAGGCTTCCGGCTGGTCAACGGCAGCAACACCCTGACGATGTTGGCCTTTGTGCAGGGCGAACCGCAGGCGATAGCCAGCAAGAGCATCGAGCGTGGACCTTTCAGTGCTATCGCCACCTTTAGCCTGGAATATGAGTAAGGCCGAGAGTGACTGGTTGGTGGCGTATGTCTGGCTGGGCAAACGACGCCGACATGCTCCTCCAAATGCGGATGTTTGGCACCTGCGTTTCCATTGGCCACAACAAGGTGAGGCGTTGTATCGGCAAGTGCGTGGCGGTAATTATCGCCTGCAACCGATGCAGGTATATCGGGGCCATGACCGCAGTTGGGTACAGTGGTGCGCACAAGACGCCCTGGTGCTGAAATGGGTTGCACTGCAGGTGGAAAATCGGTTGCCGATGCATGAACGCTGCGCCCATATCAAAGGGCGGGGCGGGGGAAGGCAGTCGGTGAATGAAGTTTGGCGGGCACTAGCCTCGGGGGACTTTCCATTCGTCTATCGCACGGATATTCGCGGTTATTACCGTCATATCCGCAAGGAGCAATTGCTGAGTCTTGTGCGCCAGCACGTTGATGATCCAGCGCTTACTGACCTTGTCGAGCAGTATCTGTATTACAGCGTCGAGGACGGCGGGGATATTTTTACGCCTGAGAAAGGGATATGTCGGGGTTGTGCGCTCAGTCCGCTCATGGGGGCTGCGCTGCTGTACCACGTGGATGGCCATTTTGCTGCCGTGAGGGGCATCTTTTATGCGCGCTATATGGACGATTTTGTGCTGCTAACCCGCACGCGTTGGCAACTGCGACGCTGTGTAAAACACCTGCATGAGTTTTTTAACCAGGGTGGTTTTGAAACGCATCCGGACAAAACCCAACTGGGAAGGATAGAACATGGATTTGACTGGCTGGGCGTATGGTTCACCCCCACGGGGACCTCCATTGCGCCTCGCGCGTTAGAAAACCATCGTGCACAACGGTTGCGGCTTTACGAGCAAGCCCGACGGAGGGGACTGTCAGCGACAGACGCCGACGCGCGGGTGCAAGCGTATTTGACACGGTGGAACATATGGGCAATGCAGATGTTGGGATGATCGATCCTTCTCTCATCCGCTCGGCCCAAGCCGCATGGTCCGTGTGGGCTGACTCGCGGACATGAGACCAGCCCGCCGACGAGGCTCTCGGACTCCACCCATGAGACCCACGGGGCCTGTCGAAAGACCCCAGAGAGGTACCAACATGCAACGGCCACACAAGTTTCTCCTCCTCGCCCTCGCCCTGGTGATCACAACACCCCCGGTCCAGTCCGCCCAGATGCATGTGAAGGCGGTGAAACAACAATCGCCCTACGAATACGGATGGGAGATCACGTCCGCGCAAATCAGCCCCAACGAGATTCGGCGGGCCTGGATCGGGTACCACATCTACGGACCCGAGCTACGGATGCTCTTCACCGCCTGGTCCGGGCGGTGCACATCTGAGTCCCCCACCCCCCCGGACTGTCTGCATGGCCTGATGCCAACCGGTGGGAATTGCTCGACCGCAGACCAGGCGATGCAAGTGTTCCAACAAATAGTAGGGCGCGGGATCAGAACCTATATGCCAAGTCCTCCCACCTCCGCCTCCCTCTCTTGTGGTGAACCCCCATACAATAATTACTATGGATGGGTCCTTCAGGCCAACCTCATCGCGACACCAATACCGACCTCGTGCACTACCTCCGACGCACAACTTACGATCCGCGGACGTGTTGGTGAACGTGCGAAAGCGTCAACGAACTTGAACATTCAATGTGACTCGCCTGCGACACTCCGCCTAACCCTAACTGAGGGGGGGCTGGTCAACATAGGGGGGGAGGGCGAGGTGCGACTGTTATTCGGAAAAAACGGCAGGGACGTCCTAGACGTAAGCGGGACCGCCCCCCTCGTGGAAATAGAAGGGGAGCTAATCAAGTCTCCAACCACCGCGGGTACATATCGGGGATCTTCTGTGCTACGCCTTGACATTTTGTAGATCCACAGGTCACAAACCGCCCATACGGCATTGCGATCTATTGGGGTGTATGGGGGAGACACCGACGCCTACGAGTTGGCGAGGCTCCGAACTACTCGACATGCCCCGCTCGGCTAGGACAGCCTTGACATCCGCCCAACCGTGGCCACCGAGAACTTGCGGCGAAGTTAGCCCTAGCGCTTCTATCTTTATCCAACTCTCAGGAACATCCTTGGAGAACAAACGCTACAGGAGGGGAATATCTGATTTTCGTTTGCCCACAAACCCAGAGTGGTCGTGATTTAAAGGTTTGATGATGTCGGTTCCTTAGATTATGCGCGCGGCTCATCTGAATCGCTCTTAGTGGTATCGACCGCCGTCTGCTCGTTGTAGCCAACGAACATCGATTTGTTGGGCTAGGCACAAAACAAGAAAAGACTGACGGAGGCTTTTAAGTGCCTTAAAAATATAAAAGCATGTTTGTAACCTTTGAAGTCTTGGCTCAATAAAAACTTTACAAAATAATTACCTTTTATTGGGTGTTTTAGTTGTTGAAGATTTCAATCAACTGAAATTAAACGTTTTCTTTATAGTTGTTATTCGCACGGCAATGAAGAGGTGTTTACAACGTATGTAAGGCAGCAACACGCTTCAAGCCACAAGCTGGAAGTTAAAAAAACCGCGCTTCGGTCCACGAAGCGCGGTTTTTTTTGTTTTCGCTGGTAGCTAAAGGCTTGACGCTTAACGCTGGGCAAATCGCAACATATCCGCATTCACCTGCGCTTTATGCGTATCCGTCAGCCCATGGGGAGCCCCTGGGTAGACGATCAGTTCGGCGTGTTCGATCAAGCGTTTGCTCTCAAGCCCCGCGGCCTGGATCGGCACGATCTGGTCGTCGTCGCCATGGATGATCAGGGTAGGGATGTCGAATTTCTTCAGGTCCTGGCGAAAGTCGGTTTCCGAGAAGGCCTTGATGCTGTCGAGGGTGTTTTTATGGCCGCCCATCATGCCTTGCATCCAGAATGTGTCGATCAGCCCCTGGGACGGTGTGGCGCCGGGGCGGTTGAAGCCGAAGAATGGGCCGCCGGCAACGTCCTTGTAGAGTTGCGAGCGGTCGGCGATGGAGCCGGCACGGATGCCGTCAAAGACTTCGATTGGCAGGCCCTTGGGGTTGGTCTCGGTTTTCAGCATCAGCGGCGGCACCGCTGAAATCAGCCCGGCCTTGGCCAGTCGTTGAGTGCCGTGCCGGCCGATATAGCGGGCGACTTCACCGCCGCCGGTGGAGAAGCCGAAGAGAATCACGTTGTTCAGGTCCAGCTGTTCGATCAGTTCGGCGAGGTCGTCGGCGTAGTGATCCATGTCATTGCCGTCCCACGGCTGGCTGGAGCGTCCGTGCCCACGTCGATCGTGGGCGATGGCGCGAAAGCCATTGTCGGCAAAGTGCAGCATCTGTGATTCCCAGCTGTCACTGGAGAGCGGCCAGCCATGGCTGAAAACTACCGGTTGCCCACTGCCCCAGTCCTTGTAGTACAGGGTGTTGCCTTCGCGAGTCGTGAGAGTAGCCATGTCGATCGTCTCCAATGAATGCTCAGGGAATGAGGCTTAGGGCTGTGCCGCCAGGAACTCTGCGGTGGACACCACGCTGGCGTAGGCAAAACCCAGGGCCGACATGAAGGCGGCGTGCACCTGGGCGGCGGGTACCACCTGGCCGTTGAATTCCAGGTCGCGGGACGCGCAGGCGTCGTGGATCACCGTGACGTTGTAGCCAAGGTCCGCCGCAGCGCGCGTGATGCCGTCGATGCACATGTGGCTCATGCTGCCGACCACCACCAGGCTATCGATGCCTTGCTGGTCGAGGATTGACTGTAGTTCGGTTTCGCGGAACGAGTTGACGAAGTGCTTGAGCACCACCGGCTCGTCGCTGCGATTCAGCACCTTGGGGTGCAACTTGGCGCCATCGGAGCCGGGGGTGAAGAACGGGGCGTCACTGGAAGTGAACTCGTGGCGGATGTGCACCACCGGGTGGCCGGCTTCGCGGAACGCCTGGAGCAGTCTTACCGCGTTGTCGGCAGCGGCATCGGCGCCGACCAACGGCCATTTACCCTGGGGGAAGTAGTCATTCTGGATATCGACTACGATGAGTGCTTGCTTGGCCATGGGTGTTTCCTCTGGAGTGGGTGTGGGCGCCAGTATTGCCGCGCACGGACGCTACGAGGATTGGCCGCACCGACAATAGAAGGGGGAAAACTGACAATGGGTGTAGAACGCGCAGTCGCCGAGTTGGGCGTGCTGATCTATCCCGGTGCGCAGATGGCGGCAGTACACGGCTTGACCGATCTGTTTGGCGTCGCCAATCGCATTGCCGCCGAGCACCAGAGCGCGCAGTTGCCGTGGTTGCGGGTCAGCCACTGGCAGGCAGAGCCCGGACACGCTCCGCAGCGTGTCTACGACAGCCATCCTGGCCCCGAAGCGGGCTTGGTGGCGCTGCTGATACCGCCGTCGATCGGCGGTTTTTGCGAAGGGCAGGCGTCAGCGCCGCTGATCGGTTGGTTGCGCCAGCAGCACGCAAGCGGGGCAACCTTGGGTGGGGTCTGCGTGGGGTCGATTCTGCTGGCTGAAAGCGGTCTGCTCGATGGCCGTAGCGCTACCACTCACTGGACCTCGGCCAAGCAGTTCGCCGAGCGTTATCCCCAGGTCAAGCTCAACGCCGACACCCCCATCGTCGATGATGGCGATTTGATCACCACCGCCGGCCTGATGGCCTGGTCCGAACTGGGCCTGCGCCTGGTAGACCGTTTGCTCGGGCCGAGCATTGCCACCGGCACGGCGCGGTTCCTGGTGGTCGAACACAGTGACAGCGCGAGCCAGTGCGGCAGCAACTTCGCGCCGATCCTCAGCCATGGCGACGCGGCGATCCTCAAGGTCCAGCACTGGCTGCAAGCCAACGGCGCGGTGGAAGTCTCGTTGAGCGTGATGGCCCAGCAGGCGGGCCTGGAGGAACGCACTTTCCTGCGCCGCTTCCGCACGTCTACCGGCTTGAAACCCACTGAGTACTGCCAGCACCTGCGGGTGGGCAAGGCTCGGGAAATGCTCGAGTTCACCAACGGCACCATCGACCATATCGCCTGGACCGTCGGCTACACGGACCCCAGCGCGTTTCGCGCGACCTTCAGGAAAATCACCGGGCTGGCGCCCAGCGATTACCGCAGCAAATTCGGGGTGTCGCCAACGGCGGTACTGGCGCGGTAACAGCGTGGATCGATCGTGCAAAATGCCGGAGCGTTGGCGCTGGTCGTGCAGAATAAGACAAGCCAGTTGCCAGCCGTGCCCCCCACAGCACGCGAATCGACCGCGCATCCGCCAATATCCAGGGTTGGCCTGATCCCTGCACCGCCCTGAGCTACATTCATCAAGCGCAGATGGCAGGGGGACGCATGACCCCGACTAATCGCAACAAACTGGTGGTGGCCCATTCCGTGCGGCCCCAGGCGCCGCAGCACGAGGTCGAGACCAACCGGGCGCTGGCGCAGTGGCTGGCGCAGATTCTCGGCTGGCCATATGGCGGCAGTTACCACGCGGACACCCATGCCGGGCGCGACCTGTACCTGCTGCCCACCCAGACCCTGGTCGGTGGTGGGGCGGCCCGTCAGTTGGGAGTCAAAGGGCCGGACGATCTGTGGGGCGGCTACGTCGACCACTCGTTCATCTGCACCAAAGCCATCACCCATGGTCTATTGAACAGGCAGGCCAAGGCGCCCGAAGGCTGGGCCCCCTTGTTTGCGGAGCGAGTGCGCCAGGTGGTGCTGGAGGGCATCAGTGTGTTTTCCCTCGAGGACGCCCTGCCAGCGGCCGAGCAACTGCTCGAGCGTGGCCCGCTGCGGCTGAAACCGATACACGCGTGTGCCGGACGCGGCCAGGAAGTGATCAGCGGCCTCGCAGCGTTCCGGCAGGTCCTCGGCCGGCCCGACGCTGCCGACTTGTTCGCCAGTGGCGTGGTGCTGGAGCAGGACCTCAAGGAGGTCATCACCCACAGCGTCGGCCAGAGTTTCATTGCTGACACCGTACTCAGTTACTGCGGCGAGCAATACCTGACCGAAGACGGTCTAGGCGAAAAAGTCTATGGCGGTTCGGACTTGCTGGTGGTCCAGGGCTATTACGCCGACCTGCTCAAGTTGCCATTGGCCGACGACGTGCGCCTGGCCATTGAACAGGCTCAGGTGTTCGACGTCGCGGCGGACGAGGCTTACCCGGGCTTTTATGCCTCGCGGCGCAACTACGACATCGCCCAGGGCCTCGATGCCCGGGGGCAGCGTTGCAGCGGCGTGCTTGAGCAGTCGTGGCGCATGGGCGGGGCCAGCAGTGCGGAAGTGGCGGCGTTGCAGAGTTTCCTCAACCAGCCGGGGTTGTCGGCGATTCGCGTGTCGTCGGTGGAGACTTACCAGGACCAGCCCTTGCCGGCCGGGGCCATCGAGGTGTACCGCGGCCCGGCAGAAAACAGTGATTTTCTCCTCAAGTATGTGACGGTCAAACCCTATGACGGCTAGAAGCGAAACCATTGAAATCGAGATCGACGACGAACACATGAGCGCGACCTTCCTGAGTCCCAAATCCAAGGTCCCGGGGGTGTTGTTTGTGCACGGCTGGGGCGGCAGCCAGGAGCGCGACCTGGAGCGGGCCAAGGGCATTGCCGGCCTGGGCTGCGTGTGCCTGACCTTCGACTTGCGTGGACACACCGGCGGTACGGGCATCCCACTGACCCGGGTGACCCGCGAAGATAACCTCAAGGACCTCTTGGCCGCTTATGACCGCCTGCTCGCCCACCCGGCCATCGATACTTCAGCGGTGGCGGTAGTGGGCACCAGTTACGGTGGCTACCTGGCGGCGATCCTCACCACCTTGCGCCCGGTGCGCTGGCTGGCATTGCGGGTGCCGGCGCTGTACCGCGACGAGCTATGGCACACCCCCAAGCGCGACCTCGACAAGCAAGACCTGCTTGATTACCGCAGCACCCTGGTGCATGCCGACAGCAATCGGGCCCTGTATGCCTGCGCGCAATTTACCGGCGATGTGTTGCTGGTGGAGTCGCAAACCGATGATTACGTACCCCATGCCACCATCATGAGTTACCGCGCGGCGTGCCAGCAGACCCACTCCCTGACCCACCGCATCATCGATGGCGCCGATCACGCCCTCAGCGAGCCCGTGGCGCAACAGGCCTACACCTCGATCCTGGTGGGCTGGATTACCGAGATGGTGGTGGGTGAGCGGTTGAGCATCATCCAGTCCACCTGACAGGCGTTTTTGAGGTGGGAGCGAGCCTGCTCGCGATGCCCGCAAGGACACCGCGGGGAATCAGGCTTGGCACTTCATTGTTGGCGACCATCGCGAGCAGGCCGCAAGCGGGCGCTCGCTCCTACAGTGAAAGTGGGCGTTCAGGAGGGTTTTTTCTCGATCCGCAGCGCCTTGGCCTTGGCTTCCACCACCAGGTACATGGCCACGGTGATCAACAGCGGCAACAGGAAGTAGATCGCCCGATAGGCCAGCAATCCGGCGACCAGGCTGCCGCGAGAGGCCTGGTGTTGCAGCAGGGCGACAAACACCGCCTCCAGTACCCCAAGCCCGGCCGGAATATGGGTGATTACCCCGGCGATGGCACTGATCAACAGCACCCCAAGCACCAGCGGATAGTCGAGTTTGCTCGGCAGCAAAGTAAAAATCACCGCCGCCATCAGCGACCAGTTCAATGCTCCCAGAGCCAGTTGCAGCATCGCCATGCGCAGTGACGGCAGGTTGATCTCAACCCCACGAATCGACCATTCACGACGGCTGGAAAAGCGGCACGCCGCCAGGTAGCCGGCACTCACCAGCAGCAACAGCAGGCCCACGCCCTGCAAGGCCGCGCTGCTGAGCTTCCAGCCCGGTGGCATGTGCACCAGGCCACTGCTGAAGATCGCCCCGGCCACCAGCATGTAGCCAAACCAATTGGTGGCCAGGCTCAGGCCGAGGATCTTGGCGATGTTGCCCTTGCTGACCCCCAGTCGCGAATACAGGCGATAACGCATGGCGATACCGCCGACCCAGGCACTCAGGTTGAGGTTGAACGCGTAGCTGATCACCCCCACCGGCAGGATTTGTCGCCATGTCAGGTTTTGCCCGATGTAGGTGCGGCCGATCAGGTCGAAGCAGGCATAGGTGAGAAAACTCAGCACGGTAATCGTCGAGGCGATGATCAGGGTCCGCACCTTGAAGTCCTGCAGGGTGTCGAACACTTCGCTCCAATCGATGCGGTGGGCGAGCAGGGAGAACAACACAATCAGCAGCAGGAAAAACAGCGCCGTCAGCGGCTTTTTCAGGCGCCGCCAACGGGACGGCGGATGCTCGGCAACGGCGGGGGCGTCTTGGCTTTCAGCGCGATTCATGGGCGTCATCCTGCACCTGAGCTGCTGGCGTGAAAGGCTGCAGGCGCGGTTTGTGCGCCGGCAGCCAACCGGCCCAGGCGGGGAAGTGCCGCAGGCAGTGGAACACCAGGAAGCCAATGGTCATGCGCCACAGCAATCCCCGGGGGCGCTGGTTGGCCGGCATGACCTTACAGTGATGGTCGCTCAGTTCGTCGAGGCGCTCGCACAGCTCGCGGTTGAATGCCCGGTCGCGAATCAGCACGTTGGCTTCCA
Organism: Pseudomonas sp. IT-P176; assembly: GCF_949767245.1. Lineage (NCBI taxonomy): Bacteria > Pseudomonadati > Pseudomonadota > Gammaproteobacteria > Pseudomonadales > Pseudomonadaceae > Pseudomonas > Pseudomonas sp. IT-P176. Next base: position 255,573 of record NZ_CATKPN010000046.1, on the reverse strand, counting down.
GGTTCAACGACAGGCTCAAGGGGTCGAGGTTGCTCGAGCCGACCGTGCTCCAGTCCTCATCCACCAGGGCGACTTTGCCGTGCAGTGGGCGGTCGCAGTATTCATAGATCTTCACCCCCGATTGCTGCAGGTAGTCATAGGTCAGGCGGGCCGCCAGCTTGGCCACCAACATGTCCGGTTGCCCCTGCAGGATCAGCCGCACCTCGACCCCTCGGCGGGCGGCGTTGCGAATTTCGCGCAGCAGGCGGTAGCCGGGGAAAAAGTAGGCGTTGGCGATGATCACCCGGCGTTGGGCGCTGCGCAGCACCTGCAGGTACACGTCTTCGATGTCCCGGGGGTGGTCGCGGTTGTCGCGGTAGACCAGGCGCACCTGGCCATCGTGATCGCTGAACGCCAGCTCGCTGCGCCGGTGCTTGCGCCGCAGCCAGCCAGAGCGCGCCCGGGCATGGCGGCCGCTTTGCAGCAGGGCGAAGTGATGGATGTCGACCACCGCCGGCCCCTCTACCTGCACCGCATAATCCTGCTTGGCCTGGGGGCCGAAGTCGGCCAGGTGATCGGCGCTGAAGTTGATGCCGCCGACAAAGGCGATGCTGCCGTCCACCACCACGATCTTGCGATGCAGGCGGCGGAACCAGTTGGTACGGATGCCCAGGCGCCGTGGGGCCGGGTCGAACATCTGCAAGTGCACGCCGGCATCACACATCGCCAGGAGGAATTCGCTGGCCAGTTCACCGCAACCAAAACCATCGAGGCTGACGGTGACCCGCACGCCACGTTGCGCCGCCTCGATCAGAATTTGCTGCAGCTCGCTGCCGACCTTGTCCTCGAACAGAATGAAGGTCTCCAGCAGAATTTCGCTCTTGGCCTGGCGCAGAGCCTCGAACACCTTGGGAAAGTAGGCCTCGCCATTTTCCAGCAAGACCACGCAGTTGTTGCCGTGCCAGCCATAATCGAGGTCGACGAGCGCGCGTCTGGCCGTGGTCGATTCGGCGGCGGAGGCCTGGGGTTCGAGCAGGTTTTTTTCCAGCGGGGCGCTGCTCATAGCTCAATCTCCACCGACAGCGGAACGTGATCGGAAAGGTGCGACCAGGGCCGCGCCGCCAGCACCTGCGGGCGATGGGCCTTGAGGTTGCGCACGTAGATGCGGTCCAGGCGCAGGAGGGGCAGGCGGGCCGGGAAACTGCGCGCCGGCTGGCCATGGTGCTCGCGGAACACCTCGCGCAGGCCCAACGGATTGAGCAGATCGTCGGCGCGCTGGCGCCAGTCATTGAAGTCGCCGGCGACTATCACCCTGGCGTCGGCTGGTAACTCTTGCAGGCGCTTGATCAGCAGTTGCAGTTGTTCATCGCGATGGGCCTGATGCAAGCCCAGGTGCACGCACATGGCATGCACCTGCTGGCCGTCACCGGGCAGGCGTAACACGCAATGCAGCACGCCACGGCTTTCATGGCCGCTGATGGAGACGTCGAGGTTGTCGTGACGGATGATCTGGAATTTCGACAGCAGCGCGTTACCGTGGTCGCCTGCCGGATACACCGCGTTGCGCCCATAGGCGAATTGCGGCCAGAGGCTGTCGGCGAGGAATTCGTACTGGGGCATGCTGGGCCAGTTGCTGTAGCGCCGGGGATGGTGCTCATGGGCGCCGTGCACTTCCTGCAGGAACACCACGTCGGCGCCGACACTGCGCACCGCTTCACGCAGTTCGGGCAGGATGAAGCGCCGATTGAGGGCGGCGAAGCCCTTGTGGGTATTGACCGTGAGCACGGTAAAACGGCGTACCGCGGTGCGGCTTGCACTCGCTGCATCGGGTTGCTCGGCCTGCTCGCCGCTGGTGTCAAACGCCGCCATGTGTGATCCCGCCTGATGATCGTCGGGCTGCCCCCTGTTTGTTGATGACTGTGGGCCAGGGCGGAAAGTTTCGACGGCGTTACAGGCGGTCAAACGCCTGGGCAGTGAAACCTTCATGGGGTTTTGCCGATCTACGCTTGTAGCGATCGCTCAAGGCTGCGATCTTCTGCACACATCACCTGGTCAAAAAGGAGCACCGCGTTTTGTCTCCAATCAAAACCGCGATCTGGCTCGCGCTACTGTTGTGTTGCGCCAGTCCTGCCTTGCAGGCGAATGCGCTACCGGCCATTGCGGCGGTTACCGGTAAAGAGCCGGCCGCAGCGTCCAAACCCGAACCGCTGGTGCAGGGCGGCCTGCTGGGCGCCATCAGTTCGAGCATCGATGACGTCCAGGAAAAGCTCGATCTTAACGAGCACCTGGTACAAGCCTGGCGCCTGCGCGCGGACCGCGCGGTGGACGAGGTGGACCAACTGGTCAATCAGCCTTCGCCGCGTTCGAGTTGGAGCGTGGTCGGCGATTTCCTCCTGCTGAGCGTGGTATGGGGCGGGGTGTTTGCGCTGCTCTGGTTACTCGGTGGCCTGCTGGCCCGACGCCTGGCACGGCATCGCCTGTTGCTCACCCGTGAGCGTGGTCAGGCGTTGCTCGGTTACCTGCTGCCCTACACGCTGCCCGCTTTGATCAGCTTGCCCCTGACCCTCTACCTCAGTCATTTCCTGCCCGCATCGGCAGGCCGCGCACTGGCCTTGAGCCTGGCCTACGCCACCAGCGCCGGGATCTTTGTCGCCTCGCTGTTGCTGTCGCTGGTGGTGCTGTTCAACGTCGGGCACAAGCGCCAGGCAGTGCGCATCCTGCTGCAGAACAGCCCGCGGCCGTTGTTCGCCATGGGTTTTCTGGTGGCCCTGAGCGACGCCTTGACCAGCTCGCAGATCGCCAATCGCCTGGGGGACAACCTGACCAGCAGTATCGCGGTGTTCACCGGCATGTCGGCGTCGATCATCTTCGGCCTGCTGGTGATTCGCCTGCGCAGGCCGGTGGGTCAGTTGATCCGCATCCTGCCGCTGGCCCAGCGCCAGAAACAACCGGCATTGCGCGAGACCCTGCGGATCTTTTCCGGGGTCTGGTACTGGCCGATCCTGTTGATGGTGCTGGTGTCGCTGATCAACCTGATCGGCATCGGCGATGACAATCAGAAGGTCCTGCGCTGTGCCTTGTTCACCACCTTGCTGCTGATTGCCACGGTGTTTATCAGCACCATGCTGCAACACCTGTTCAAGTCCCGCAGCGCGCTGGCGGTGCAGCGCAGCGGTGCCTACAAGGAGCGTTTCCTGAGCCTGTCCCACGCCTTGCTGCGGATTGTCATGGCCATCGCCTTCATCGACATCCTGGGGCGGATCTGGGGCGTATCGTTGTTCGAGTTCGCGGTCAGCAACGCGATTGGCCGGGCGATCAGCGATTCGTTGAGCCGCATCGGCCTGATCTTCCTGGTGACCTGGCTGGTGTGGGTGGTACTCGACACGGCCATTCAGGAAGCCTTGAAGCCGCCGGTCAACAAGCGCAATGCGCGCCAGCCCAGTACCCGGATCAAAACCATCCTGCCGTTGCTGCGCAACGCGATGAAAATCATCCTGGTGGTGATCTGCGCAATCACCACCATGGCCAACCTTGGGATCAACGTCGCACCGTTCCTGGCCGGTGCCGGGGTGGTGGGGCTGGCGATCGGTTTTGGTTCGCAGCAACTGGTGCAGGATGTGATCACCGGGCTGTTCATCATCATCGAAGACACCCTGTCGATCGGCGACTGGGTGGTGCTCGACTCGGGGCATGCCGGCACGGTGGAGGGCCTGACCATCCGGACCCTGCGCCTGCGCGACGGCAAGGGCTTCGTGCATTCGGTGCCATTCGGCCAGATCAAGGCGGTCACCAACCAGTCGCGGCAATTCGCCTTTGCGTTTTTCTCGGTGCAGTTCACCTACGACACCGACGTCGACCAGGCCATCGCGCTGATCCGTGACGCGGGCCGTTCGATCAGCGAAGACCCGTTCCTCAAGTACAACCTGCAAGGCCCGCTGGAAGTGTTCGGGGTCGACAAGATGGACCTCAACGGGGTGATCCTGACGGCGCAGTTCCGCACGGTCTCCGGCGGCCAATATGCGGTGAACCGGGCGTTCAACCTGCGCTTGAAAAAGCTTGTGGATAACAGCCCATGGGTGCATTTCGCGCAGACTTATCCACAGCAGGTGCTGCTGCATGAGCGACACCTGGACCGACCCGAAGACAAGCATGAGGAGGCGGTCGCCGCCAAGGACAACTCAGCGCTGCTGATGCCCAATCCGAGCCACAGTTCTTAAGCGCTCGGCAGACCAGGGTCGGCGACTGGCGCGAGCCGGTACTGGGTCAGCTTCTGCTGCAGCGCGCTGCGTTGTTGCGGGTCCAGTTGCAGCCAGAAATGCTGTACGCCGGCGATCTCGGCCGCCGCCGGCAAGCCGTCGCGGTACACCAGTCGATTGCTGGCCAGGGCCGGGACTTTCTGCCCCGGCAGCAAGGTGCCGACCAGGTTCAGCGGATCAACCCCACAGACGCTGACCAGGCTGCCGTCATGGGGGCGGCGGCGCACTTCGCGCAACAGCGGGATGGCTTCGGGCAGGGCGAACTGCTCGCCGGCCAGGCCACTGACAAAACGTCCGCCGCGGATCTCCCCGCGTGCCTCCAGGCGATGAAAGGTGCGCAGCAATTCCCGCCAACTGGGCAGCCAGTCCGCTTCGCGCTCCAGCAAGCGCCAGAACACCACGCCGTAGCGGCGCAGCAAGGTCATGGCGATGTGTTCAAGGGTGCCTGCGGGTGTGCCGCGCGGGGCATCGCTGACGGGGGCGGCTGTGCGACGCAGCAGGGCCCAGCGTCCGGCATCGTCCATCCCACCGACCAGGGGCCCGCGCCCGCGTCGGCTGCTGCGGGCCTGGCGTTTGCTCGCCGGGGTGATCAGTGCGCGCAGGCCGGCAAAGCTGTCGGCATTCACCAGGCCGGCGCCGACCAACTCCTGCAAGGCGATCTCCAGTTCACTGCGCAGCAGGTGCGCCTCGTGCAGCAACTCATCAAAAAACAGCGCGCCGTGTTGGCTCAGGGCCTGATGGACTTTCTGGGTCTTGGGCGACAAATCCTCGACCTGTGCCTGTTCGGTCAAGCTGCTCCAGAGTGCCGCTTGCGCCCTGGGCAACAACACGATCGGCGTGCTGCGCAGGGCCACGCTGGCGGTCTTGTGGCGCGCACTCAAGCGCGTCCAGACCAGCTTGCCGCTGCGGCACAGTTCATCCAGCCAGGTGGCCGAGTAGCCTTTGAGTCGCGCCGGCAACAGATCACTGTCCCAGGCCGAAGCCGCCGCCGGGTAGCCTTCGAACTGCGCGACGATCACCGACAACATGGCGTTGCCCTGGCCTTGGGTTGTCGCGGACAGGTGCTGCCAGTCAAACAGAAATCGCATGAAGTCCTGCAGGGCCACCGGTTCGATTTCCCGGCGCAGGCGCTTGACCGTGTAGCGATGGATCCGCGCCAGTAAATGCCGCTCGCACCACTGTTCCTGCGTCGCGCCTGGGCTGAAGCGCCCACGCAATACGTAACCGTCGCGCTCCAGTTGGGCCAGGCCTTGCTCGACCAACAGCGGCATCAGCCCCAGGGCGGCGGCAATCTCACTCAGGGGCAGTGGGCCGAAGGCGCTGAGCCGGGCGCGGAGCAGCTCCACCAGCGCCTCATCAGGTGCCCACAGCTGGTCAAAGCCTGGTAGCGGATGGAGCGGCGGTTGCAGCAGCGCCTGTGGATAAACTCCTTGCAGGCAGCTCAGGCGCTCCAGCGCCAGCCACAGGCCATGTTCGGCATCGATGGCCAGGCGGCTGGCGCGGCCTTGCTCGGCCAGCTCCCGTAGCCACGGCAGCCATCGATCGTTCTGCTGCACCTCGTTGTCGGTGATGGCTCCCAGGCTCATCAGCGCTTCATGCATTTCATCGACGCTGGCGGGTTGCGGCCAGGCCTCTTCGCGCACCGACTCGATCGCCTGCGGGTCCAGGGCGCCGAGGTCATCGGTCGCCTGCGGATCGCTCCAGCGACGGCTGAGCACCGCTTGCGTGCGACGTTCCTCCAGAGGCGCATCGTCAAGAAAGGTGTAGGGCCGGGCGTTGAGTATTTCCGCCGCCAGGGGCGAAGGGGCGGGTAGGTCGCGACTGATCAACCGCAGTTCGCCCTGCTCCATGCGCCGCAACAAGGCCAGCCAGCCGTTGCAGTCCATGGCTTCGTGCAGGCAGTCGTCGAGGGTTTGCTCAACCAGTGGGTGATCGGGAATTTCCCGTTCACCGGCGAGGTTTTCCAGGCAGGCGATCTGGTCGGGAAACACGCTGGCGATCAAGTCTTCACTTTTCATCCGCTGGATCTGCGGCGCCACCTTGCGGCCACCGCTGTAGCGCGGCAGCGCCAGGGCCACGCCGGCATTCCAGCGCCAGCGCACGCCGAACAGCGGGGCGTCGAGCACTGCCTGGACGAGGATCTGCTCGGCGCTGTTGCTGTGCAGGTAACGCCAGACGTCCTGCAGTTCAAAACTGTGGCTGGTGGACAGCGACAGGACGATGGCGTCCTCGCTGGCGGCGGCCTGCAATTCGAAGTTGAAGGTGCGGCAGAAGCGCTTGCGCAAGGCCAGGCCCCAGGCGCGGTTGATGCGGCTGCCGAAGGGCGTGTGGATGATCAGTTGGGTGCCGCCGGACTCATCGAAAAAGCGCTCCATCAGCAGCGTGTCCTGGGACGGCAGGGCGCCGAGGGCCAGGCGCGCGGGGGCCAGGTAGTCCACCAGTTGTTCGGCGCAGGCCAGGTTCAGGCCAAGGGTCGCGGTCAGCCAGGCCAGGCTCGGTTGCAAGTCGCCGGGCGTGGCGCCCAGCAGTTGGTCGAGCTGGGCGTGCAGGCGCGCCACGGCGTAGGACAACTCGGCGCTGCGCCCCGGTGCTTCGCCCAGCCAGAACGGGATGGTGGGCGGTTGGCCCTGGGCGTCCTCGACCCGCACCTTGCCGGTTTCGACCCGCAGGATCCGGTAGGAGCTGTTGCCCAATTGGAAGACATCGCCGGCGATACTCTCCACCGCGAAGTCTTCGTTGACGCTGCCGATGTTCAGCCCCTGGGGCTCCAGCAACACGCTGTAGTCGGCGTTGTCGGGAATCGTCCCGCCGCTGGTCACGGCGGTCAGCCGGGCCCCGCGGCGGCCGCGCAAGGAACCGCTGACGGCGTCGCGGTGCAAGTACGCACTGCGGATGCCTTGGCGACCGTTGTAGCCTTCGGCAAGCATCTTCAGCACGGCCTGGTAATGGGCCTGGTCCAGCGCGGCGTAGGGTGAGGCGCGGCGCAGGGTGTCGAACAGCGCCTGCTCCGGCCATTCCTGGCAACTGACTTCGGCGATGATCTGCTGGGCGAGTACGTCCAGCGGCGCGACGGGGATCAGCAGGCTATCGAGCTCGCCCCGGCGCACGCAGTCGAGCAGGGCGGCGCATTCGATCAGGTCGTCGCGGGTGGTGGCGAACAGGCGCCCCTTGGGCGTGCCGCCAACCTGGTGCCCGGAGCGGCCGACCCGTTGCAGGAACCCGGCAATCGAGCGCGGCGAGGCGATCTGGCAGACCAGTTCGACGTCGCCGATGTCGATCCCCAGTTCCAGCGACGCAGTGGCGATCAGCACCTGCAGCTCGCCGCGCTTGAGTCGTTGCTCGGCATCCAGGCGAAACTCCTTGGCCAGGCTGCCGTGGTGCGCGGCCACCGCGTGCTTGCCCAGGCGTTCGCTGAGGTGGCGGCTCAAGCGTTCGGCCAGGCGCCGGGTGTTGACGAAGACCAGGGTGGTGCGGTGCTCGCGGGCGAGGGTGGCGATGCGCTCATAGACCAGCTCCCAGACATCGTTGGCCATCACTGCCGACAACGGCACGGGCGGCACTTCGATGTCCAGGTCCCGGGGGCGGGCGTGGCCGATGTCGACGATGTCACAGGGGCGTCCAGTGCCCACCAGGAACCGCGACACCGCGTCGATGGGCTTTTGCGTGGCAGACAGGCCGATGCGCAGCAGCGGCTCGCGGCACAACGCCTGCAAGCGCTCCAGGCTCAGGGCCAGGTGGCTGCCGCGCTTGCTGGCGGCCATGGCGTGGATTTCATCGACGATCACCGTGCGGGTGCTGGCGAGCATTCGTCGGCCCGAGTCGGAGCCGAGCAGCACGTAGAGCGATTCCGGGGTGGTCACCAGAATGTGCGGCGCGCTTTTACGCATCGCCGTGCGCTCCTTTTGCGGGGTATCGCCGGTGCGCACCGCGGTACTGATCTGCAATTCAGGCAGTCCCTGCTGTTGCAGTTGCGCAGTGATGCCGGCCAGCGGGGTCTGCAGGTTGAGCTGGATGTCGTTGGACAGCGCCTTGAGGGGCGAGACGTAGACCACCCGGGTTTCGTCAGGCAACTCGCCGCCCAGGGCCAGGCCTTGCCGGACCAGGTCGTCGATGACTGCCAGAAACGCGGTGAGGGTCTTGCCGGAGCCGGTGGGCGCGGCAATCAGGGTCGAGCGGCGCTGGCGGATCAAGGGCCACGCGCGCGCCTGGGCGGCAGTGACCGTCGCGAAGGTGCTGCTGAACCAGGCGCTGACGGCGGGGTGAAAGCCGTCGAGGACGCTGTCGGCGGACTCGGGGAGATTCATGGGCTCAGTTATGCGACGGCCCGGCCCAAGTTGCAAGTGCGCGCGCAGTGCGGCCCAGCGCTGCCCCTGGCTGCGACTGCAAAGGCTGCGGTTGGCAGTTTATAAGTGACGGTTGCGTATTAAACCCGCAAAATGTAACGATTCCGGCAACTCTCAACGACAACGCCTGCGGGCGCTGTCGCTACACTCATCGTTTCAAACAGACTGGGCCTGCTGACTCTATGCGAATGCGCCTTATGTTACTGGGTGGCGGAAATGCCCTTGGGCAGGCGCTGATTCGCCTCGGTGCGGAGGAAGACATCGGTTTCCTCGCCCCCCGTCCACCGCAAGACGGCTGGGATGCCGCGAGCCTGACCCAACTGCTCGACGACACTCGCCCGGACGCGCTGATCAACCTCGCCTACTACTTCGACTGGTTCCAGGCCGAGCAGGTGCCCGAGGCGCGCCTGGCCGGGCAGGAGCGTGCGGTCGAGCGCCTGGCGGAATTGTGCCAGCACCACAACATCGTCCTGCTCCAGCCTTCCAGCTATCGAGTGTTCGATGGCTCGCGGGCCACTGCCTACAGTGAAAAGGACGAACCGGTGCCACTGGGCCTGCGTGGCCAGGCGTTGTGGCGCATCGAGCAGAGCGTGCGCGCAACCTGCCCGCAACACGTGATGCTGCGGTTCGGCTGGTTACTCGATGACAGTGCCGATGGCGCACTGGGACGCTTCCTGGCACGTGCCGAACAGCCTGAAGAGCTGCTGATGGCCGATGACCGACGGGGCAACCCAACCCCGGTGGACGACGCCGCACGGGTGATCATTTCGGTGCTCAAGCAACTCGATTGCGCGGCGCCGCTGTGGGGCACCTATCACTACGCCGGACACGAGGCGACCACGCCGCTGGCGCTGGGCCAGGCCATTTTGACCGAGGCCCGCAGCCTGCATCCGCTGGCCATCGAAGCACCGACCGCGCAGGCCCATGCCGCGCGTCCGGATGCCGCCGAAGAACCGCAACACGCGGTCCTGGCCTGCAAGAAAATTCTGCACACCTTCGGGATCAAGCCGCGCGCCTGGCGTGCCGCGCTCCCGGGCTTACTGGATAGGTTTTATCGTCATGGCTGAAGGCCCTGTATTAATCACCGGCGGTGCCGGTTTCATTGGCTCGCACCTCGCCGACGCCTTGCTTGCCAAGGGTTACTCGGTGCGTGTGCTCGATGACCTGTCCACCGGCAAGCGCAGCAACCTGCAACTGGACGATCCACGTATCGAGTTGATCGAAGGCGACGTCGCCGATGCTGCCCTGGTGGCCAAGGTGATGGTCGGTTGTTGTGCCGTGGCGCACCTGGCTGCCGTGGCTTCCGTGCAGGCCTCGGTGGACGATCCGGTGCGTACGCACCAGAGCAATTTCATTGGCACCCTGAACGTCTGTGAAGCCATGCGCCAGGCTGGGGTCAAGCGTGTGCTGTTTGCCTCGAGCGCGGCGATCTATGGCAACAATGGCGAAGGTCAGTCGATCGACGAAGACACCGCCAAGGCGCCGCTCACGCCCTACGCTTCGGACAAGCTGGCGGGTGAGTACTACCTCGATTTCTACCGCCGCCAGCATGGCCTGGAGCCCGCGGTGTTTCGCTTCTTCAACATCTTCGGCCCGCGCCAGGATCCGTCGTCGCCGTACTCCGGGGTGATCAGCATTTTCAGCGAGCGCGCGGTCAAGGGGCTGCCGATCACCGTGTTCGGCGATGGCGAGCAGACTCGTGATTTTGTCTATGTCGAAGACTTGGTAGACCTGCTGGTGCAGGCTATCGAAGCGCCTACGCTGGAAGTCGGTGCGGTCAACGTCGGCTGGAACCAGGCCACCACCCTCAAGCAAATGCTCCAGGCGTTGCGCGAAGTGGTCGGCGACTTGCCGCCGATCACCTACGGCCCGGCCCGTTCGGGCGATATCCGCCATTCGCGGGCGAACAACCAGCGCCTGCTGCAGCGCTTCACCTTCCCCGAGCAAACGCCAATGAGCGTCGGTCTGGCCCGCCTGCTGGGTCGCTAGGGGTTTTACGAGAACAAAAAAGGCGCCTGATTAGAGGCGCCTTTTTTTTGCGGGTGTGGCTTAGAACTTGTAGCCCAGGCCAACCATGTAGACCCATGGGTCCACATCGATGTCGACCTTGGCGCGGGTGCCTGGGGCGACAGCGTTGTTATCCACATAACCGGTGGTGTCGATGTCGATGTAGCGCACCTGGCCGTTGATCATGATGTTGTCGGTCAGCATGTAGTCGGCACCGACCTGCCATGCCACGCCCCAGGTGTTTTTCGCCCGGAAGTTGTCGAAGCCGTTGGCGCTGGCCTGGCTGCCGACGTGCTCGTCATAGATCCAGGTGTAGTTGATGCCCGCGCCCACGTAGGGTTGGAACACCGATTTGTGATCCAGCGGGTAGTACACCAGGCTCAGGGTCGGCGGCAGGTGCTTCAAGGAGCCGAGCTTGCCGTTGGCCGCAGGGAGTGCGGTGCCTTTGAGTTTGACGTCATGCTCGAACGGCGTTGCCGCCAGCAGCTCGATCCCCAGGTTGTTGGTGATCATGTACGCGAAGTTCAGGCCCAATTGCGTGTCGCTGCTCATTGTCGCCTTGCCGCCCAGATCGGTACCCGCCAGCGGGCCGCGATCGACCTTGACGCTGGAGCTGTCGGCCTTCGGATTAACGGTGATGGCACCGGCCCGGACGATGATGTCGCCGGCTTCGTGGGCTTGGGCGGACGGGGCTGCAAGCGCGAATGCAATGAGGGAAGCGCTAAGCAATGACTTGTGCATGGGGGCTCCAAGGGACAATTTGAATTCTATATCCCATTTTATGGAGGGATCCGACCTGGGACGTTGACGCAGCTCAATGAAAGCGTGATGGCGCATTAAGATCGTTGCTCGGATGAGCGGTCGTCGTCAGCGCCGGCTTGAGCGTAGACGCAAGTTCAGGTCAGTCCATGAAAACTTCGCAGTTTCACTCCTGCAATTCGTACACGTAGATCTTCTGGGCATCCATCTGGTATCCGGCATCCGCCAGTTCGCTGGTGGAGGCTTTGACCTGCATTGCGCCTTCAATCCAGTACGGCTGGTACAACTCTTCGAGCTTGACCCCGATCTCGCTCCTGACATGCACGATCTGGTTCGACGGCGGTGGGGGCACGTGGATGCAGGCGCCGAAATACGGCACCAGCAAAAACTCGGTGGTGCGCCCTGCCTCATTGACCTCAAGCGGCACGATGTAGCCGGGCAACCGAATGGCCTGGCCGTCGAGGGTCTGTACCACTGGTGCGTTGGGCAGGTCCTGCCGGGCGGCGGGCGCCGACTCGGCTGACAAGGCGTCGCTCATCTGCGACAGGTCGTGCAGCGGTTTCATGTTCGGCACTTCGGCGGGCGCGTCCGGCGGAATCATCTCCGACCAGGTCAGGTCCCTGGGTTCGGCCGCCCACAGTGGCAGGGCGACCAGCATCAACAGCGCAAGCAGAGCGCGGGGCATTTTACGTCCTCATAAACGGATCGACAGACCGTCGGCCAGCGATTGCCGGTAGGCCCGCCAGGCAGGCACGCTGCCCATCAGCAGCGCGGCAAGCAGGATGCCACCGAGCAGCGTCCATTCATACTCGCTTGGCCAGGACAACGGCAGAAACAGGCCGTAGTTGGACTGCACGTAACCTTGCGCCAGGGCGATGCACAGGTACAGCAGGCCGAGGCCGGCGATCACCCCCGACAGCGCCAGCGCAAAGGCCTCCAGCACCAGCAGCGTGGCGATATGCCAGGGCCTGGCGCCGACCGAACGCAGGATCGCCATTTCCCGTCGGCGTTCGTTGAGGCTGGTGAGGATCGCCGTGAGCATGCCGATCAAGCCGGTCAGCACTACGAACAGGGACACCACGAACAGCGCTTTTTCAGCGGTGCCCATCAGGCTCCAGAGTTCCTGCAAGGCCACGCCCGGCAGGATCGCCAGCATCGGTTCGCCACGAAATTCATTGATCTCGCGTTGCAGGGAGAAGGTCGCGATCTTGCTGTTGAGGCCGAGCATGAACGCAGTGATGGCCTGGGGCGTGAGGTCCATGTTGCGCGCCTGGTCGGCGCTGATCCGGCCATCGCCACGCGCCGGCACGCCGTTGTGCCAATCGACATGGATCGCCTCCATGCCCCCGAGGCTGATGTGCAGCGTGCGGTCCACCGGGGTGCCAGTGCGCTTGAGGATGCCGACCACGGTGAAGGGCTTGTCGTCATGCTTGACCAGGCTGATCACCGCCACGCCGTGGGCCAGTACCAGTTGGTCGCCGAGTTTGTAGTGCAGCGCGTCGGCCACTTCCGCGCCGAGTACCACCTCGAACGGATCCGTGGCAAAGGCCCGGCCGCTGGCCAGTTGCAGGTGTTGCTGGCGCCCGTATTGGTAATGCTGGAAGTAGGCGTCAGTGGTGCCCATCACCCGATAGCCGCGATGGGAGTCGCCAAGGGAAATCGGGATTGCCCATTTCACCTTGGGGTTGTTGGCGAAGTGCTCGAAGCTGTCCCAGCGGATGTTGTTGGTGGCATTGCCGATACGAAACACCGAGTACAGCAGCAGATTCACCGAACCGGAGCGGGCGCCGACGATCAGGTCCGTGCCGCTGATGGTGCTGGCGAAACTGGCGCGGGCTTCGGTGCGCACGCGTTCCACGGCCAGCAGCAGGCAGACCGACAGGGCGATGGCGAGGGCCGTGAGGATGGCGGTGAAGCGGCGGTTAGCCAGGCTGGCCATGGCTAGACGGAACAGATACATCTCAGACCTCTGCGGGCGTGGCGGCGCGATTGAGTTCGGCCAGCGACAGGTGACGATCGAACAGCGGCGCCAGGCTCTGGTCGTGGCTGACGAACAACAGGCTGGAACCGGCTTCCCGGCATTCGGCGAACAGCAGGCGGATGAAGGCCTCGCGGGCGTCGTAGTCGAGGGCCGAGGTCGGCTCGTCGGCGATCACCAATTCCGGCTGGCCGATCAGTGCGCGGGCAGCGGCGACGCGTTGCTGTTGGCCAATCGACAGGGAGTCGGCCCGTCGACCAAGCAGGCCTGGATCCTTGAGCCCCAGGTGCGCGAGCAGCGTCGAGGCGGCGCTGTCGACGCTGCCATGACGCTGGATCGCGCGGTTGGCACGCACGCTGGAGAAGTGGCAGGGCAACTCGACGTTTTCGCGCACCGAGAGAAACGGCAGCAGGTTGAACTGCTGGAAAATGTAGCCCGTGTGGTCGACCCGAAAACGATCCCGGGCACCGGCCGAGAGGTCCGTCAGTTCTTGCCCGAGCAAACGGATGCTGCCGCGATTGGGCTTCTGCACGCCGCCGAGCAGGCCCAGCAGGGTGGTCTTGCCGCTGCCGCTGGGGCCTTTGAGAAACAGGGTTTCACCGGCCTCCAGGCGAAACGCCGGGATGTCCAGCAAGGGCGGGTGACCGGGCCAATGGAAGCCCAGGTCGGTCAGTTCGATGAGTGCTTGGGTCATGTGAAACCGGTCTGGTTGGTGGTGAACCCCTGTAGGAGCGAGCCTGCTCGCGATGGTGTATCAGTCGATACCAAAGTATCTGACACTCCATCGCGAGCAGGCTCGCTCCTACAGGGGATCTTTGGTGGATTCAGAATTTAAGCGCAGCCGCCTTGGCAGTCACCTCGACCCCTTGCTGGCCGTTGGGGCTGATGAGTTGTACCTGAATTTTCTGGGTGGCGGGGAAGGTCTTGAACACCTGGGCCAGGTCCAGGCTCTTCAGCGCATCCGGTTGGCTGCAGGTGAACTGGTAATGCGCGTGGATTTCGCTGTGGTCATGGTGGTGTTCATGACCCTCGGCGTCCTTGGCGTCTGCGTGGTCGTGGTCATCGTCGGCGTCCGGTTTGTCACCGAACAGCGGGCTGTTCAGCTCCTGCTGGCTGAGCACGCAGTTGGCGGCCTGCGGCAGGCTGAACAGCACCAGCGGCTGCTCCAGTTGTGCCCGTACCGCGGCAACCTTGGCCTTGTCTGCCGGCGTGCTGGCGGCGTGTTCGAAGCCCACCAGGTTCATCGCCGGGCTGTCCAGTTCCAGTTCCAGGGTTTGGCCATCCAGCGCCGCGTTCAAGCGCCCGACGCCATGTTCGTGGGCACCGAGGCTGGCGTGTTGATGATCATGATCATGTTCGTCGGCCGCTTGGGCGATGGCCAGCGGCAACAGGGCAAACGGCAAAGCGAGGAGCAGACGGCGCATGGAAAGTCTCCGGGGCGAAAGTTAACTATTTTGTTATGTAATCTTATAACAATATCGGCGGGAGTTTGACTGCATGCTTGGCGTTGCGCAAGACGCGTGGGAGCATGTTCGTCATAAACCTGAGGAAAGCCCAATGTTGCGCATACGTGGAAGCATCGGCGACTGGCCGGTGGACTTGACCCTGGAGCTCGATGATGACGATTGGGCGAAACTTGGCGCGCAGTTGCAGGTGAGTAAGGTCGACGGTGTAGAGCCCGCCGCCAGCGTTGCGGCGAAACCGGCCAATCCGGACGACGCCCAGTGGCAGTTGGCCAAGGCGTTACTGCGCAAGTCCGGGCAACTGAGTGGGCCGGATCTGCTCGATCAATTGGAAGGACTGACCGGCAGCGCAGTAGCTGGCAAGCGCCTATTGGTGCGCCTGCGCCACTGCGCCGAGGTCAAGGTGCTGAGCGGCGGCGATACACCGCTCTATAGCTGGATAGAACCGTCGTAGGCGCATGTTTTCCACGCGGCCAAGCTCGCTCCTACAGGGTTGCGCTTGATGCGGATCAGTACAGCGCAGCGAACAACTTGCGGCGGTAGGTGGTGACCAGCGGGTGATCGTTGCCCAGCAGCTCAAACACCTGCAGCAGGGTCTTGTGCGGCAAGCCTTCGCTGTAGCTGCGGTTGCGGATGAACAGCTTGAGCAGCGAGTCCAGCGCGGGGTCGTATTGCTGGCGGGCCAGTTGCTGGATTGCCAATTGATAGACCGCTTCGTCGTCCTGTGGATTCTGTGCCAGGCGCGCTTTCAGGTCGGCCACATCCGGCAGGTCCGTCGCCTGGCCGAGGAACTGGATCTGCGCCTTGGCGCCCGCCAGTGCGGCCTTGTGCTCATCGCTCTTGACCGCATCCAGCACGGCTTGGGCTTCGCCAAGCTCGCCGCGTTCGGTCAGGCAGCGGGCATACAGGATCAGTGCGCCGGCGTGGCTGTTGTCTTCCCCCAGCAGCACTTTGAGCGCGGCCTCGGCCTCGGCAAAGCGGCCTTCGTCGAACAACCCCTGGGCCTGTTCGAACGGATCGGCCGCGGGTGGCGGTGGCATCTGTACATGGGGTTCGAGCAGTGCGCGCACCGCGGATTCCGGTTGCGCGCCGGCAAAGCCGTCCACCGGCTGGCCGTCCTTGAACAGCACCACGGTCGGCAGGCTGCGAATGCCGAAGCGTGCCACGACGTCTGGCTCGGCATCACAATTGACCTTGGCCAGCAGCAACTCGCCCTGGTAACTCTCGGCGATGGTTTGCAGCATCGGCATCAGCGCCTTGCACGGTGCACACCATTCAGCCCAGAAATCCACCAGCACGGGCTTGTGGAACGAGTTCTCGATCACCGACTGCTCGAAATCAGCGGTGGTGGCGTCGAAGATGTACGGCGTGTCTTGACTCATGGGGTATCTCGAAAAAACGTGGATGGGGCAACTATAAAGCTTGGTGGGGTTGGCCGAAAGTGCAGGCAGCCGGGTCAATCCGTAACGCAGCGGGCAGCATGGTACAGGCTCACATGGCGAAACTCTTCAGGCTCGGCCAGGTCGGGCAAGGTCATGGCCTCGAGCATCTCCAGCCGCCGGTAGAGCGGATGCGAGAAGTCGCGCACCCGTGAGTCGGCGACCAGGGCTTCGCGGCCTCGGCTGAGGAATGCGTCGAGCAGCGGCAGGTTGGCGCGGTCATACAGCACGTCAGCCACCAGGATCAGGTCGAAACGATCGGCCTCGGCGAAAAAGTCCGTTGAATAGCTGAGTTCAACCCCATTGAGCCGGGCATTGGCCCGGCAGGCGGCGAGTGCCAGGGGATCGAGGTCGCAGGCCACCACTTCGAGGGCACCGGCCTTGACCGCCGCAATCCCCGCCACCCCGGAACCGGCACCGAAATCCAGCACCCGCTTGCCAGCGACCCACTGTGGGTGGGCGGCCAGGTAACGCGCCACTGCCAGGCCGCTGGCCCAGCAGAAACTCCAGTACGGCGGTTCGTGCAGGATCCGTCGGGTTTCTTCCGGGCTGAAGGCACGGTCCATGTTGTCGCCGTCGATCAGCCACAGTTGCAGCTCGGTATCCGGCAGCGGGCAGGGCACCAGTTGCGCATCGCCGAGCAGTTCACTCAGGGCGTGTTGCAGGTCGAGCGGTGCCGTCATGGTGCTTTGACGAATTGCAATTGCCCCAGAGCCTGGGAAGTCGGCTGGAAAATTCGTTGCGAGGGCAGGTGCAGGATCAGTTGTCCGGATTGGCTGGCGCGCCCGCGCAGCTCGACCCGCGCGCCGGCGGGAAAGGCTTCGGGGTTGAAGCGCAGGTGAAACGGCAGGGCCTGGTTGTTGCCGACCAGGTTGGCGCTGGCCAGCAACTGCTGCGGCCGCGAACGCTCGTCGACCACCAGCAGCGCCAGTTCGACTTCGGCCCCCGCTGGCACACCCTGCAACGAACCGCTCAGTTCGCGCTGGTAAGCCGGCAGCGGACCCTGGTCGGCGGACGCCTGGGCCTTCTTCTGGGCCATCTGCGGCGCGGGGCCGGATGCCGGCTCTGCGGGCTTGGGCGCATCACTGCTACAGGCCACCAGCAGGCTGACGAAACTGAGTAAAACAAGCGGTCGTAGCGGCATTTGCGGCTCCAGCGAGGTGAAATCCATGGATCAAGCACTATAGCCCGTCTGTATACCGTAAACCCTATGGCTTGTCTTGCCACCGGGATGCGCTACCATGGCCCTCCCTTTTTTTGTTGCCTGCCACCATGCACTGTCCCTTCTGCGGTGCCAACGACACCAAGGTCATCGACTCCCGTCTGGTCGCCGAGGGCGAACAGGTGCGCCGCCGGCGTGAATGCCTGGCCTGCGGCGAACGTTTCACGACGTTCGAGACCGCCGAACTGGTGTTGCCGCGCCTGATCAAAACCGACGGCAGCCGCCAGCCGTTCGACGAAGAAAAGCTTCGCGCCGGCATGCAGCGCGCCCTGGAAAAACGTCCAGTGAGCGTCGAGCGCCTGGAATCCTCCCTGGTGCACATCAAGCACAAACTGCGGGCAACCGGCGAGCGCGAAGTCAAATCGCTGGTGGTCGGTGAGCTGGTGATGGCCGAGCTGCAGAAGCTTGATGAAGTCGCCTACATTCGTTTCGCTTCGGTGTATCGCCGCTTCCAGGACCTCAACGAGTTCCGCGAAGAGATCGATCGCCTGGCCCGAGAACCGGTCAAACCATGACGATGTCCACTGAGCAAGCGATCCTCGACGCCCACTACATGGCGCGCGCGCTGGAACTGGCACGCAAGGGCCACTACAGCACCCACCCCAATCCGCGGGTCGGTTGCGTGATCGTGCGTGACGGGCAGGTCGTCGGCGAAGGCTGGCATGTGCGCACCGGCGAGCCGCATGCCGAAGTCCACGCCTTGCGCGCCGCCGGCGAGCAGGCGCGGGGCGCGACCGCCTACGTCACGCTCGAACCCTGCAGCCATCACGGCCGCACGCCACCGTGCGCCGATGGGTTGGTCACGGCGGGGGTAGCGCGCGTCGTTGCCGCCATGCAGGACCCCAACCCGGAAGTGGCCGGGCGTGGCCTGCAGCGCCTGGAACAGGCCGGCATCGCCACCACCTGCGGCGTGCTCGAAGGCGAGGCGCGCCAGCTCAACCTGGGTTTCCTCAAGCGCATGGAGCACGGCTTGCCGTTCGTGCGGGTCAAGTTGGCCATGAGCCTGGATGGGCGCACCGCCATGGCCAGCGGCGAAAGCCAATGGATTACCGGCCCGGCGGCGCGCTCCGCGGTCCAACGCCTGCGGGCGCAGGCCAGCGTGGTTTTGACGGGGGCCGACACGGTGCTGGCGGACGACGCGCGCCTGACTGTGCGCGCCGACGAGTTGGGGCTGGACGCCGAACAAAGCGCCCTGGCCATGAGCCGTCCACCGTTGCGGGTATTGATCGATGGTCGCCTGCGGGTGCCGCTCGATGCCCCGTTCTTCAAGGCCGGCCCGGCCCTGGTCGCCACCTGCGTGGCCGTGGAAGAGCAGTACGCCAACGGCCCCGAGTGCCTGATCGTGCCGGGTGAAGAGGGTCAGGTCGACCTGCGCAAGCTATTGCTCGAACTGGCCGCCCGCGGCGTCAACGAGGTGCTGGTGGAAGCCGGCCCAAGGCTGGCGGGCGCCTTTGCCCAGCAAGGCCTGGTGGACGAGTACCAGATCTTTGTCGCCGGAAAATTCCTCGGCTCCACGGCGCGGCCATTGCTCGACTGGCCACTGACGCAAATGAAGGATGCGCCGGCACTGAAAATCACTGACATTCGTGCGGTTGGCGATGACTGGCGAGTCACCGCCATTCCCGTGCCGGCCGCGAGCGTATAATTCCCGGCTGCGGCCAAGAAGGTTTTGTTCTCGAGGAGGACTTCATGTTTACCGGCATCATCGAATCCATCGGCAGTATTCGTGCATTGACCCCAAAAGGCGGAGATGTACGGGTTCACGTAGCCACCGGCAAGCTCGACCTGAGCGATGTCAAACTGGGCGACAGCATTGCGGTCAACGGCGTCTGCCTGACGGCCGTCGAGCTGCCAGGCGACGGTTTTGCAGCGGACGTCAGTCGCGAAACCCTCGACTGCACCGCCATGAATGACCTCAAGAGCGGCAGCCCGGTCAACCTGGAAAAAGCCCTGACTCCGACCACCCGCCTGGGTGGCCACCTGGTCAGCGGGCATGTCGACGGCGTTGGCGAAGTGGTCGCCCGCACCGAAAACGCCCGGGCCGTGGAGTTCCGCATCCGTGCCCCGAAGGAACTGGCCAAGTACATCGCCCATAAAGGCTCGATCACCGTCGACGGCACCAGCCTGACGGTGAACGCGGTCGATGGCGCCGAATTTCTGCTGACGATCATTCCGCACACCTTGAGCGAAACCATCATGGCCGCATATCAGCCGGGTCGCCGGGTGAACCTGGAAGTGGACCTGCTGGCCCGTTACCTGGAGCGCCTGCTGCTGGGCGACAAGGCCGCGGAGTCGATTGCCGGCGGCACCATCACTGAAAGCTTTCTGGCCGCCAACGGCTACCTCAAATCCTGAAGCTCAAATTTCGAAAGAAGGGGGGTGCCGCGTGGCGCTCAATAGCATCGAAGAACTGGTTGAAGACATCCGCCAAGGCAAGATGGTCATCCTTATGGATGACGAAGACCGCGAGAACGAAGGCGACCTGATCATGGCCGCCGAGTGCTGCCAGGCTGAGCACATCAACTTCATGGCCAAGCACGCCCGTGGCCTGATCTGCATGCCGATGAGTCGCGAGCGCTGCGAACTGCTGAAGCTGCCCCTGATGGCGCCGCGCAACGGTTCCGGCTTTGGCACCAAGTTCACTGTGTCGATCGAAGCCGCCGAAGGCGTGACCACCGGCATCTCCGCCGCCGACCGTGCGCGTACCGTGCAGGCCGCTGCCGCCAAGGACGCCAAGGCTGAAGATATCGTCAGCCCGGGGCACATCTTCCCGCTGATGGCCCAGGCCGGTGGCACCCTGGCCCGTGCCGGCCACACTGAAGCCGCCTGCGACCTGGCGCGCATGGCCGGGTTCGAGCCGAGCGGGGTGATCTGCGAGGTGATGAACGACGACGGCACCATGTCCCGTCGTACCGAACTGGAAGCCTTTGCCGCTGAACACAACATCAAGATCGGCACCATCGCCGACCTGATCCACTACCGGATGATCCACGAACGTACCGTTCAGCGGATTGCCGAGCAGCCACTGGACAGCGAACTGGGCCAATTCAACCTGGTGACCTATCGTGATTCGGTGGAAGGCGACGTGCACATGGCCCTGACCCTGGGCACCGTGTGCGCCGAAGAACCGACCCTGGTGCGGGTGCACAACATGGACCCGCTGCGCGACCTGTTGATGGTCAAGCAGCCGGGCCGCTGGAGCCTGCGCGCCGCCATGGCCGCGGTTGCCGAGGCGGGTAGCGGGGTGGTGCTGTTGCTCGGTCACCCGCTCGATGGCGACGTGTTGCTGGCGCATATCCGCGAAACCGCTGACCAGGCGGCGGTGAAAAAACCGACCACCTACAGCATCGTCGGTGCCGGTTCGCAGATCCTGCGCGACCTTGGCGTACGCAAAATGCGCCTGATGTCGGCGCCAATGAAATTTAATGCGATATCCGGTTTCGATCTGGAAGTTGTAGAATACGTGCCCTCCGAATAAAGGCCGGTGTTTTTCCACCCCTTGTTCGCGGTTCAAATATCACTGAGGGACGCGTACTGAACGCGTCCCGGCTCTTTAAGAGATTTGTCGAATGACCCTGAAGACCATCGAAGGTACCTTCATCGCCCCCAAAGGCCGCTACGCCCTGGTTGTTGGCCGTTTCAACAGCTTTGTTGTCGAAAGCCTGGTAAGCGGTGCGGTTGATGCCCTGGTTCGCCATGGCGTGAGCGAAAGCGACATCACCATCATCCGTGCCCCTGGCGCCTTCGAAATCCCGCTGGTTGCGCAGAAAGTCGCCCAGAAAGGCGAGTTCGCGGCAATCATCGCCCTGGGCGCGGTCATTCGTGGCGGTACTCCGCACTTCGAATACGTGGCAGGTGAATGCACCAAGGGCCTGGCCCAGGTGTCCATGGAGTTCGGCGTTCCAGTCGCTTTCGGCGTGCTGACCGTTGATTCCATCGAGCAAGCCATCGAACGTTCCGGCACCAAAGCCGGTAACAAAGGTGCCGAAGCTGCCCTGTCCGCTCTGGAAATGGTCAGCCTGCTGGCGCAGTTGGAGGCCAAGTGATTAGCGACGAAAGCGATCGTTTCAACCCGCGCGATCCAAAGCCTGCGGATGCTGGTAAACCATCGAAGAGCGTCAAGCGCCGCGAAGCCCGTCAGCTCGCGACCCAGGCTCTGTATCAATGGCACATGGCCAAGCAGTCTTTGAACGAGATCGAAGCGCAGTTCCGGGTCGATAATGATTTCAGTGATGTCGATGGCGCCTACTTCCGCGAAATCCTCCACGGGGTTCCGCAGTTCAAGACCGAAATCGACACCGCTCTCACGCCTTGCCTGGACCTGACCATCGACGAGCTCGACCCGGTTGAACTGGCGGTATTGCGCCTGTCCACCTGGGAACTGCTCAAGCGCGTCGACGTGCCGTACCGCGTGGTGATCAACGAAGGCATCGAGCTGGCTAAAGTCTTCGGTTCCACCGATGGCCACAAGTTCGTCAACGGTGTCCTCGACAAGCTGGCCCCGCGCCTGCGTGAAGCTGAAGTGAAGGCGTTCAAGCGCTGATACGCGCTTGAGACAGGATACCTGATGGGCGAGTTTGAGCTGATCCGCAACTACTTCGCCGCTGCGCCCTGTGCGCAGGCGGGCGATGGCGTTGCGCTGGGGATCGGCGACGACTGCGCCTTGCTCGCTGTTCCCGCAGGGGAACAGCTGGCGATCTCCACCGACACGCTGGTGACCGGTGTGCATTTCGCAGATCCCTGCGACCCGTTTTTGCTCGGTCAGCGTTCGCTGGCGGTGGCCGTCAGTGACCTGGCTGCCATGGGCGCCACCCCCGTAGCCTTTACCCTTGCCCTGACCTTGCCGACGGTAACCGCCGATTGGCTGGATGCCTATGCCCGTGGTTTGAACCAGATGGCGCAGAGCTGCGGCGTGCGGCTGGTGGGTGGCGATACCACGCGCGGCCCGCTGAGCCTGACCATGACCGTGTTCGGCCGCGTCCCGGCCGGCCAGGCCCTGACCCGCAGCGGTGCGCAGGTCGGCGACCTGCTGTGTGTTGGCGGCGAGCTGGGCAACGCCGCCGGGGCCTTGCCCCTGGTGCTCGGCCAGCGTACGGCGCCGGCCGCTATCGCCGAACCGTTGCTGGCGCACTACTGGTCGCCACAGCCGCAGCTGGCGTTGGGCCAGGCGTTGCGCGGCAAGGCCAGCGCGGCGCTGGATATCTCCGATGGCTTGCTCGCCGACTGCGGGCATATTGCCAAGGCGTCGGCTGTCGGCTTGCTGGTGGAGAATCAGAAACTGCCGCTGTCGGCGGCACTGCTGGGGTTTCTCGGCGAGAATGCGGCCCGGGTGGCAGCGGTCAGCGGCGGTGACGACTACGTACTGGCGTTTACCTTGCCGCCGGCTCATCTGCCGACCCTGTTGGCCGAGGGCTGGCCGATCCACGTGGTCGGCCGGGTCGTGGCCGGGCAGGGCGTAACGCTGCTGGACGCCAATGGGCAGGACATCACCCCGAACATCCGGGGTTATCAACATTTCCAGGAGACACCGTGACAGATCATCCCAAACAGGTTCCGGCAGAGTTTGTGCCGCCATCGGTCTGGCGCAATCCCTGGCATTTCCTGGCCTTCGGCTTTGGCTCGGGCACCTTGCCCAAGGCACCCGGCACCTGGGGCTCGTTAGTTGCGCTACCCTTCATCCCGCTGTGGCAGATGCTGCCCGACTGGGGCTACTGGCTGATGCTGGGCATCACCATGCTGTTCGGCTTCTGGCTCTGCGGCAAGGTTGCCGACGACTTGCGCGTGCACGACCACGAAGGCATTGTCTGGGACGAAATGGTCGGGATGTGGATCACCCTGTGGCTGGTGCCGGAGGGATGGTACTGGTTGTTGGCGGGGTTCCTGATGTTCCGCTTTTTCGACATCCTCAAGCCATGGCCGATTCGCTGGATCGACCGGCATGTGCACGGCGGCATCGGGATCATGCTCGATGACGTGCTGGCGGGGGTCTTTGCCTGGCTGGGGATGCAGGGGCTGGTCTGGTATTTCACCTGAGGGACTGTTCGAGGGGCTAGGGAATGGTGCGGCGCGGTTGCTGGATCCTGCTGTTGGCTATGGTCTGCTCGGTCGCCCGTGCGGTGGAAGTGCCCGCTGTACCTGCGGTAATCCATCTGGCGAGCGAAGACTGGGAAGACTACACCGCTGCCGACGGGCACGGCCTGGCCTGGGACATCTTGCGTGAGGTGTTCGAGCCGGCCGGGGTCAAGCTGGATATCCGCACGGTGCCCTACACCCGCTCGATCGGCCTGGTCCAACTCAAGGAGGTCGATGCCCTGGTCGGGTCCTACCGGGACGAGGCCAAGGGCGTGCTGTACCCGCACTGGAATTTTGACTCCGACCACATCTATGCCCTCGGCCTGGCGAGCAGTCCGGCACCGACCCAGGCCACGCTGGGCAAGTACCGCCTGGCCTGGGTTCGCGGCTATCGCTACGAAAACTACCTGCCCAATGTGCGCCGCTATAACCAGATCGAGCGCCGCACCGGCATTCTGCCGATGCTCCAGCAGGGTCGTGCGGACTATTACATCGACGCCCAGACCGAGGTCGAGGCGGTGCTCAAAGGCGCCGTCGATTCGCAGCAGTTTCGCTATACCCACCTGGCCGAACTGCCGCTGTTCCTCGGTTTTGCCGATACCTCCCAGGCCAGGTCGCTGATGAAGCTGTATGATCAGCGCATGACCCTGCTGGTCGGCAATGGCGGGCTGAAACCGATTTTCGAACGCTGGAAACAACCGTATCCGTTTGAGGGTAACCTGATGCCCGCCGGCCAGTGATCAAACTATTTGATCGTTATGGCCGATAATTCAGCCTAAGCGTGGTTCGGAACCTGCTGTTACAATGCCGCCTCTGCGAATCTCCAGTACATAGATCAGGAGCACACCGGTGCCTGTCGTTTTTGTTGCCGCTTCCAAGCTGCCAACGCCTTTTGCGCAATTCACCATGCATGGCTTTCTCGATGAGTCCACTGGCCGCGAGCACGTCGTGTTGAGCTTGGGTGATGTGGCCGATGGTGCCCCGGTACTCGGCCGGCTGCACTCCGAGTGCCTGACCGGCGATGCCTTGTTCAGCCAGCGTTGCGACTGCGGCTCACAATTGGAAGCCGCCTTGCAGGCCATCGCCCGCGAAGGCCGTGGCGTGTTGCTGTACTTGCGCCAGGAAGGCCGGGGTATTGGCCTGCTGAACAAAATCCGCGCCTATGAGTTGCAAGATGGCGGTGCCGATACCGTTGAAGCCAACGAGCGCCTGGGTTTTGCCGCTGACCAGCGTGACTACGCCATGTGCCTGCCGATGCTCGAGCACCTGGGCGTCAAATCCCTGCGTCTGATGACCAACAACCCGCGCAAGGTCAAGGCATTGACCGACATGGGCATCGTGGTTGCCGAGCGCGTGCCGTTGCACACCGGCCACAATCCGCACAACAAACTCTACCTGGCGACCAAGGCCAGCAAGCTCGACCACATGATGGGCAACGAGCATCAGGGCGAGGCAGACCGGGCGTGACCCGCGGCCAGGTTCGGCGGCGCCTGTCCGTCAATTGGTGGCAATACTTCGCGCTGGCCCTGCTGCCGTTGCTGGTGATCAATGGCCTGTTTGGCGAGGGTGAAGCCCTGGCTCCGATCCTGGCGATGCCGTTCTTCATCGCCGGCATGGCCTCGATGTTCGTCAGCCTGAAGTTTTTCGGTGCCTACAAGCACGGCTTGATCGCCACCCAAAAAGCCCTGGACACCGCCGATGAACCGGCGGCCTGGATCGCCCTGGCCGCTCAGCGCCGCAGCGCCATGCTGGTGGCCTCCCTGCCGGCCTGGATCGGCGCGCTGGCGGTGTTCGTCGGCCTGGAGGCGGTGCCTCTGGTGCTGCTGGGGTTGGCCACTGGCGTGCTGTTCTACCTCTACCGTATTCCGCGTCAACTCGGCTGATGGGGCGCTGGCTGGCGCTGCTGTTGGTCCTCAGTGGCCCAGCGGCCGCCGTGGAGCGAGTAGTCAGCCTGGCACCGTCCCTGTCGGAAATCGTTGTCGAGCTGGACTCGGCCGACCTGCTGGTCGGCGTGCTCGATGCCGGCGAGCGTCCGCCAGCCCTTGAGTCCGTGCCATCGGTGGGCCGTTATGGCCAGTTGGACATGGAACGCCTGCTCAGCCTCAAGCCCGATCTGTTGCTGCTCTGGCCCGGTAGTGTCGGCCCGGCACAGCGCGAACAACTGAGCCGGCTGGGCATTCCCACCTACGTCGCCGAACCCCACAGCCTCAACCAATTGACTACCCAGATCGAAGACATTGCCCGGCAACTGGGACGAGCCGAACGTGGGCAAGCACTGGCGACCGACCTGCGTCGGCAATTGGATGGCTTGCGCCAGCGCTACCGGCGCGAGGTGCCGCTGCGGGTGTTCTATCAGGTCTGGGACCAGCCGCTATACACCGTGGGCGGCGGGCAGATCATCAGCGACGCGCTAGAGGTGTGTGGTGCGCGGAATGTGTTCGCCGACCTGCGCCTGCCGGCGCCGCAGGTCAGCATCGAGTCGGTACTGGCGCGTAATCCGCAGGTGATCCTCGCCAGCAGCCAGGCTCAGCTCGATGCCTGGAAAGCTTGGCCACAGGTCACGGCGGTGAGTAGTGGGCAATTACTGCGGGTGACCGACAAAGGCCTGGAGCGGCCGAGCGGGCAGATGATCGAAGCGACGGCGGCGTTGTGCCGGTTGATTGCGCCTGGTCGGTAAGACCGAGGTGCGGCTATCGCGAGCACACGGAGCACCGCCGCTGATCTCAGTTCAGAGCTGCGGCATCCACGTCACTGCGAACATCAACGCCCGGCCTTCCTCGCGATAACCGTACTGCTCGCCTTGGTACTGGTACAGCGCGCGGCTGTAGTCCTTGTCCAGCAGGTTGTCGATTTTCATCTGCAGGGTGACTTCGTGGTTCACCGCCCAACTGCTGCGCAGGCTCAGCAGGCCATAGCCGCCCAGGGGCTGGAGGTTCTTCTCGTCGTCGTAGCTGCTGCTCACCGCTTGCCAGGTCGCCCCCAGTCCGAGCTGGTCGAACTGCCGGTCCAGGTCCAGGTTCAAGGTGCGGCGGGCACGGCGGGCGAGGGTGTGGCCGCTGTCGCGGTCCCGTGGGTCGATGATCGAGACGCCCAGGTTGCTCTGCCAGCCGAACAGCTCCTGCTTGAGGGCGGCCTCGAAGCCGTTGATCCGCGCCGAGGCGACGTTTTCCGGGCGGCTGCCATAGATGATCGCGTCTTCGAGGTCGGTGCGGTAGAGCGAGGCTTCCAGTCGGCTGCTGTCAGTCAGTTGGCTGCGCCATTGCAGTTCGTAGCTCTTTGAGGTTTCAGGCTTCAGGCCCGGGTTGTTGTAGTCCGGGTAGTAAAGGTCGTTGAAGGTCGGCGCCCGGAAACCTTCGCTGTAAGTCAGCAGTAAGTCATTGTCGGTGTTCAGCGGCAGGGTGAAGGTGCCGCTCCAGCTGTTCTGGCTGCCGAACTGTTGATTGTCGTCGCGGCGCAGGCCCAGCTCGGTGGAGAAGTGCTCGGCAGTGAAATGATGCTGAATGAACGCGGCGCGGTTCCAGCGGCTGTCTTCACCTAAAGCGGCGCGCGCCCCGTAGTAGTCAAAGTCGCTGTTGACCCGATCTTCGTACCAGTCACCCCCCAGGATCAGGCTGTTCTGCTCGTTGAGGGTCAGGTCGTTCTGCCAGTTCACGGAGTCGCGGTAGGTGTTGAACACCGAGTCTTCAGTGCTGAGCTTGTCGCGGGTTTGTTCGCGGTTCTCGCTGTGGCCCAGTTCGACGCGCGTCTTCCAGGCCTGGTTGACGCGGGCATCGAAATAGCCGCTGACGCTACTGACGTTGAAATCGCTGTAGGGCTTTTGTTGGTAGCTTTGCCCCGTGCTTGAGTCGTAGCGACCGAACGGGCTATCGAACTCGCTCTTGCCGCGGTTATCCAGCACGTTGAAACCGACTTCCAGGTCGTCACTGAAGCCATGGCTCAGGCTCAGGCTCAGCGCCTGGTTGCGGTAGGCGTCGTGATCGCCATCGCTGGGGTAGGACTGGTGGGTGCGGTCGATCCCGGCAGTTTCATCCAGGCTGGCGCCGAGGTTGAAGCGAGTGTTGGCATCGCCACCGGACAGGCCGAGGCTACGCTCCCAGGTCTGGTTGCTGCCCAACCCCATGTGCAGGCGTGGCTGCAGGCCGGGCTCGGCGCTGCGCCGGGTGAAGATCTGAATCACCCCGCCAATCGCATCGCTGCCATAAATCACCGAGCGTGAGCCGCGCAACACTTCCACGCGCTCGACCTGTTCGATGTTGATGTGCTGCAGGTTGCTGTCGCCCGAGGTCGAATTGCCAATGCGCTGGCCGTCTACCAGCACCAGGCTTTGCGCGGACTTGGTGCCACGAATGGAAATCCCCGGCAGGCTGCCGCGCCCGCCCGCCTGGGTGACTTGCACCCCCGGCACCCGGCTCAGCAGGTCGGTGACGCTGGAGGGTTGCAGGCGGTCGATATCCTCGCGGGTGAACACCGTGTTGGCTGCACTGCTGTCATTGCGGGCTTCGACCTGGCGATTGGCGCTGATCAGGACTTCGGGCAGCTTCAGTGCCTGGTCGCGTTCGAAGGTGTCGGCCAGCAGTGGGCCGGCCGGCAGCAGGGTCAGCGTCATGGCAAGGCGGGAGAGTTTCATTGGCAGTCCATCGGCTTTGGAGCGAGTATAGTTTTGAAAAGCATGAAACCAATGTGGGAGCGAGCTTGCTCGCGATGACGGTCTGTCAGTCAACGAATATGTCGACTGTCAGACCGTCATCGCGAGCAAGCTCGCTCCCACAGGGTTTTGTATGTGTCTTTAGATGTTCAGCAGCTGCAAGCGCTCGCGAATCGACGCTTCGATTCCCGCCTCATCCAGCCCGCACTCGGCCAGCATTTGCGCCGGTTTGGCGTGTTCGACGTAGCTGTCCGGCAAGCCCAGGTGCAGCATCGACTTGAGGATGTTCTCGCGGGCGAGGAATTCGCTGACCGCACCACCGGCGCCGCCCATGATTGCGTTTTCTTCGATGGTCACCAGCAGCTCGTGGCTGGCGGCAATCTCACGCACCAGCGCTTCATCCAGTGGCTTGACGAAGCGCATGTCGACCACGGTCGCATCCAGGGTCTCGGCGACTTTCAGCGCTTCGGCCAGTTGCACGCCGAACACCAGCAGGGCGACGGTGCTGCCTTGGCGGCGCACCACGCCCTTGCCGATCTCGATCGGCTCCAGGTCTTTGTCGATCGTCGCGTTCGGGCCGTTGCCGCGTGGATACCGGACTGCCGCCGGGCCGTTGTACAGGTGGCCGGTGGTGAGCATCTTGCGCAGTTCGTTCTCGTCGCTTGGGGTCATCACCAGCATCCCGGGGATGCAGCGCAGGAACGACAAGTCGAAGCTGCCGGCGTGGGTCGGACCGTCTTCGCCCACCAGGCCGGCGCGGTCGATGGCGAACAGCACATCGAGGTTCTGCACCGCCACATCGTGCACCAGTTGGTCGTAGCCACGCTGCAGGAAGGTCGAGTAGATCGCCACCACCGGTTTTGCGCCTTCGCAGGCCATGCCGGCGGCAAGGGTTACCGCGTGTTGCTCGGCGATCGCCACGTCGAAATAGCGCAGCGGGAAACGTTCGCTGAACGCCACCAGGTCGGAGCCTTCCTTCATCGCCGGGGTAATCCCCACCAGGCGCGGGTCGGCAGCGGCCATGTCGCACAGCCATTCGCCAAACACTCCGGAATACTTCGGCCCGCTGGCTTTCTTCGGCGCGGCGGCCGGGGCATCCAGGGGTTCGAGCTTGGTGATGGCGTGGTAGCCGATCGGATCGACTTCCGCCGGGGCGAAACCTTTGCCTTTTTTGGTCACCACATGCAGGAACTGCGGCCCCTTGAGGTCACGCATGTTGCGCAGCGTGGCGATCAGGGTCGGCAGGTCGTGGCCGTCGATCGGCCCGATGTAGTTCCAGCCCAGCTCTTCGAACAGGGTGCCGGGGACCAGCATGCCCTTGGCGTACTCTTCGGTGCGGCGGGCGATTTCCCAGGCGCCAGGCAGGCGCGACAGGACCTTTTTGCTGCCCTCGCGCATGCTCGCGTAAGTGCGGCTGGAAAGGATCTTGGCCAGGTAATTGGACAGCCCGCCAACATTGCGCGAGATCGACATGTCGTTGTCGTTGAGGATCACCAGCATGTTGGCATCGACTTCGGGCGCATGGTTCAGCGCCTCGAAGGCCATGCCAGCGGTCAGGGCGCCGTCGCCGATCACCGCGATGGCCTTGCGATCACTGTTCTGCAGGCGGGCGGCAATAGCCATGCCCAGCGCTGCGCTGATCGAGGTGCTGGAGTGGCCGACGCCAAAGGTGTCGTATTCGCTCTCGGAGCGGCGCGGGAAGGCGGCGATCCCGTCTTTCTGGCGCAGGGTGCCCATGCGCTCACGACGACCGGTGAGAATCTTGTGCGGATAAGCCTGATGACCCACGTCCCACACCAGCCGGTCGTCCGGGGTGTCGAACACGTAATGCAGCGCGATGGTCAGCTCGATCACGCCCAGGCCAGCACCAAAATGCCCACCGGTCTGACCGACCGTGTAGAGCAATTCCAGGCGCAACTCATCGGCCAGGGTTTCCAGCTCGGCTTCGCCTAACCGGCGCAAGCCGTCCGGCGTGTTGGCACGGTCGAGCAGGGGCGTGGTCGGGCGCTTGCGGGGAATCTCATGAAACGTCGTGGGCATCAGGCGAATCGTTATAGGTATAAAAGATGCGGCAGTTTACCTGATGCAGCGCACGCTGCCCACGCAGAGCGCGGAACTTGCTGGGCAGCGTGCGCCGGATCAGTTGCGGCGGTCGACGATATAGCGGGCCAGATCGCGCAGCGGCTCGGCCGACGCGTCAAACGGTCGCAGCGCGTGCAGGGCCTGATCGCGCAGTTCCAGGGCATAGGCCTTGGCTGCTTCGAGGCCGAGCAGGGCCGGGTAGGTCGGTTTGTCCCGGGCAATATCGGCGCCCTGGCGTTTGCCCAGGGTCTGGGTATCGCTTTCGACGTCGAGAATGTCGTCCTGCACCTGGAACGCCAGGCCGATGGCCTGGGCATAGGTCTGCAGCGCCTTGAGCTCGCTCTTCTCGGCCCGACCACTGGCCAGGGCACCGAGCTTGACGCTGGCCTCGATCAGCGCGCCGGTCTTGTGCCGATGCATGTATTCCAGGGCTTGCTGGTCGAGCTTGATGCCGACCGAACCGAGGTCGATGGCCTGGCCGCCGACCATACCGGCTGGGCCTGCCGCCAACGCCAGGGCGCTGACCATTTGCAGGCGGATCTCGGCATCGGCGTTATTCAAGCGCGGGTCGAGCAGGGCGCTGAAAGCCAGGCTTTGCAGGCCGTCACCGGCGAGAATCGCGCAGGCTTCATCGAATTTCTTGTGCGTGGTGGGCTGGCCGCGACGCAGGTCGTCGTCGTCCATGGCCGGCAAATCGTCATGCACCAGCGAGTAAGCGTGGATCAATTCAACCGCACAGGCCGCGCCATTGGCTTGCTCAGCCTCGCCGCCCAAGGCCTGGCAGGCGGCGTAAGCCAGTAGCGGGCGCACGCGCTTGCCACCGTTCATCACGCTGTAGCGCATGGCTTCGTACAAGCGCGCGAGCTCCGGGCTCGGCGCGATGAACAGGCTTTCCAACGCGGCGTTGACCCGGGCCTGACTACTGGCCGAATACGCCGCGATCATTCTGGTTGATCCGCGTCGAAAGGCGCCTCGGCCAGTTCGCCATCGCGCTCCAGCAGCACCTGGACCTTCTGCTCGGCCTGTGCCAGTGCGGCCTGGCAATCGCGGGTCAGGCCGATGCCTTGTTCGAAGGCGGTCAGCGAGTCTTCCAGCGACAGCTCGCCGTTCTCCAGACGCTCAACCAGCGTTTGCAGGTCGGCGAGGGATTGTTCGAAATCCAGTGCAGCTTTTTTGCGGGCCATGGCGGCTATCCAGGTGACATTTGAACCGGCGCGACACTAGCAGATAGGGGGGAGGGGGGCAAATGAGGAGACCCGCGGTTCTTGGGCGTGAGCCGAATACGAAGGCTAATCGGCTCATGAATTGAGCCGATTAATTGCGCTATCGGGCTCAGTGCCTAGTTGGCTGACGCTGAATCAGATATTCAGGGCCGCTGCTCTGCTGGCCTTGACCTGACTGAGCGCAGTCAGGACCGACGACTGTGTTTTATGGGGAAACACTCAGTGGTTTTTACTTTCAAGAAAACTCAAGTAGTTAAAGGGAAACGTCCTATCGAGTGGAACTGTTTCCCATGAATGATTTCCGGCTCAATTCACCAGATGGCGAGACCAGCTTTAGCGAAATTACCCATTTGATCGTTAGCGCACGGCAGCGTGCGTTGCAGGCGGTGAATACCGAGTTGATCGAGCTTTATTGGCAGGTTGGCGCGTACATCAGTCGCAAGATCGAAGCGGCCGAGTGGGGAGATGGTGTCGTGGTTCAATTGGCTTCCCATCTTGCGCGAACCCAGCCTGGTTTACGCGGGTTTACCAGGGCGAATCTCTTTCGCATGCGCAGGTTTTACGAGGCATACAGGCACGATGAAATAGTCGCGGCAGTGCTGCGACAATTACCCTGGACGCAAAACCTGATCATCCTCAACCAAAGCGAATGCCCTGAAGAGCGCGTTTTTTACTTGCACATGGCGATACAGGAAAGATGGTCAAGCCGCGAGCTCGAACGCCAAATCAAGGCGGCACTGTTTGAGCGCTCAATCATTAGCCCGGCGAAAATTTCGCCACGGGCAGAGCTGTTACATCCTGATGCTGTAAATGTGTTCAAGGACACCTACATGGTCGAGTTTCTCGACCTTGCGCAAGGACATATCGAGACAGATTTGCATCGTGGTCTGATACATCGGCTCAGGGACTTCCTGATTGAGCTGGGAAGGGACTTTTGCTTTATCGGCTCACAGTATCCCCTGCAGGTCGGAGGCCGTGACTTTGCTCTGGACCTGCTGTTCTTCCATCGGGGGCTGAACTGCCTGGTGGCAATCGAACTCAAGGTCGGGCGCTTCGAGCCCGAATACCTGGGCAAACTGGACTTCTACCTTGAAGCCCTGGATCGCAACGTTCGTAAACCCCACGAGAACCCGGCGTTGGGTGTGCTGTTATGTGCCAGCAAGGATGATGAGGTGGTTGAGTACGCACTCAACCGTTCACTTTCGCCGGCGTTGATTGCGCAGTACCAAACCCAACTGCCAGACAAGCAGTTACTGCAGGCCAAGTTGCATGAGTTTTATGCGCTCAATGATTTGGCTGCAGGCAAGTATTAGCATTTTTGATTGCTTCCTTTTGGGCCTGCCTCAGGTCGGCGTCAACGAGCCCCGCTGCAACTCCTGGGTGGTATCGATAATGAAATTACGCAGCCAGCGGTTGTGCGGGTCGTCGTTGTGTTCCACGTCCCAGACCATGAATACACGAAAGGCCGGGACAAAAATCGGCACCGGGCTGACCGTCAGTCGGGCAATCCGGGCGTAGGACAGCGCCGCAAAGGTCGGCAGGGTGGCGATCACATCGCTGTTGACCAGCGTCGCCAGGGCCCCGGAAAAGTGGGTAAAGGACGCTGAAACCCGACGCGGGATGCCTTCACTTTCCAGCAGGTCATCGACGAAACCACGGCGACCATCGAAGGATACCCGCACATGTTCGTGGCGCAGGTATTCGTCGCGACTGATAGGACTCTGCAGGTTGAGACGTGGTCCGTCATACAGGCAGGAGTAGGACGAAGAGAACAGCACTTGAGAGGAGTAGTGCGAGGTGACTTCCTTGGGCTCGGAACACAAGACCATGTCGATGGCCGGGTCCGCCAGGGCGTTTTTCCACAGTGAGCTGTTGGTCTGGTGAAAGGCGAAACTCACTGACAGGCCGCGGGCCTTGGCCTCGTTGACCAGCCTGGGCGACAGGTAACTTTCGATGTCGTCCGACAGGGCGATGTTGAACACCCGGTTGGATGACTCGGCGGCAAACTGCGGCTGGCGATCGACAATCGCGCTGACGGCTGTCAGCGCTTCCATCACCTTGGGTGCGATCTCCAGTGCCCGAGGTGTCGGCACCATGCCGGTGCCGGTGCGCAGAAACAGTTCGTCGTGAAACTGTTCGCGCAACCGCTTGAGCGAAGAGCTCACCGCCCCTTGAGTCACGTGCAGCACGGCAGCCGTGCGGGTCACGCTGCGCTCGGTCATCAGGCACTGGAAGATGATTAACAGATTGAGGTCGACCCTACTGATATTAGAAATTCTAATCATGGGTATCTCTAGTATTCGTTTGATTAATTTACCTGCGGATTCTTAATCTCAACCCAGGCAAACACAACAACAATCGAGAACCTCAGCATGCAACAGACGATAGCGCGAACGGATCAACCTGAAGGCATAGCGTCATCCAGCGCCGCGGCGGAACTGCGCAAACGTGCAGTGGCCGTCGGTATCGGCAACTTCATGGAGTGGTTCGACTTTGCCATCTACGGCTACTTCGCCGCGGTGATCGGCCAGATCTTCTTCCCATCCACCCAGCCCGGCGTCTCGCTGCTGTCGTCGCTGGCGGTGTTCGCCGTGGGGTTTCTCGCCCGGCCATTGGGCGCCGTGGTGCTGGGGCCGATTGGCGACAAGCTGGGGCGACGCGCGGTGCTGATCATCACGGTGTTCGGCATGGGGCTGGCGACCACGCTGATCGGCCTGCTGCCGGACTACGCGAGCATCGGCATTGCCGCGCCGATATTGCTGGTGGCCCTGCGCTTCTTGCAGGGAATGATGGTCGGAGGTGAGTGGTCCAGCGCCGGGATCTACATCGTCGAAAGTGCCCCGGCCAATCGCCGCGCCACCGCTGCCAGCGTGATTACCGGTACGGCCGGCGCAGCATTTCTTTGCGGTACGGCGATTGCGGCGATCATCACCAGTTCAATGTCCGAGGAGGCAGTGGCTCAGTGGGGATGGCGAGTACCGTTCGTTGCCTCCATCGTCATGGCGGGCGTGGCCATGTACATCCGCCGCAAACTGGGTGACACCCCGGTCTACGAGGAGCTTGAACGCAAGCGGGCCAACAACACCCTGGAAACCGTATCCAGCCGGGCCAAATGGCGCGCGTTCGTGATTTCCTTCGCATTCTCTGCCTTGTTCGGCGTGTCGCTGTACTACTTCATCACCTACGCCAACACCCACCTGACGCAAACCGTCGGCCTGAGCAAATCCACGGCCCTGTGGCTGTGCAGCCTGACCCTGGTGATCTACACCTTGCTCAACCCGATTGTCGGGCGCCTCAGCGATCGTTTTGGTCGTCGTCCGTTTGTCCTCGGCGCTGCATTCGGCCTGACCGTGCTGGCCTACCCGGTGTTTCTGTTGATGAACACCGGCCACTACGGGGCAATCCTCCTGGGATTGCTGATCATGGCGCTGCTGGTGGCGATCACTGCGGTGATGGACGTGGTGTTGCTGGTGGAAGTGTTCCCAGCGTCGATCCGCTCCACCGGCGCCGCAGTCGGGCACAACGTGGCGTTGGCCCTGCTGGCTGGCCCGGGCCCGTTCATTGCCGTGGCACTGATCCAGGCCACCCACAACCCGAACATTCCTGCCGTGTACCTGGCCGCCGTGTCACTGGCCTGCTTCATCGTGCTCTGGTTCCTGCTGCCGGAAACCAAGGACCGCGACATCACTCGTGGTTAATCCCCATCTTCTTCTGACACAAGGCAAGGCTCATGTTTAAAGCAGCTGTAGTGCAAGCGTCTTCCATTCCGTTCGAGCCGCAACTGAGCGCCGAAAAAGCGGCCGGCCTGATCCGCCAGGCCGCCGCCCAGGGCGCCACGCTTGCGGTGTTCCCCGAGGCCTTCCTCGGCGGCTACCCCAAGGGCGCCGCCTTCGGTACCGTCATCGGCAGCCGCAATGCCACCGGCCGCGCGCACTTCGAGCGCTACATGGACGGCGCAGTCACCCTCGACGGCCCGGAACTGGCCCGTCTCAGCGAAGTGGCGAATGAAACCGGCCTGCATGTGGTCATGGGCATCATCGAGCGCCTGGGCCGCACGTTGTATTGCACCGCCGTGACCCTGGCCCCGGGCCAAGGCATTGCCGGGTATCACCGCAAACTGATGCCGACCGGCCAGGAGCGGATCATCTGGGGCTTCGGCGATGGCTCGACCATCGCCCCGGTGGACACCCCCTTCGGCCGCCTGGGCAGCGTCATCTGCTGGGAAAACTACATGCCCGCCCTGCGCCAGGCCATGTACGCCCAAGGCACCGAAATCTACTGCGCGCCCACCGCCGACGACCGCCCAACCTGGGCCTCATCGATGGTGCACATCGCCCTCGAAGGCCGGGTCCACGTCCTGTCCGCCTGCCAGGCCATCACCCTGGGCGAATACCCGGCCAGCTACCGCGAAGACTTCAACCTCCAGGCCCAGGACGCCGACTACATCATGCACGGCGGCAGCATGATCGTCAGCCCGACCGGCGAAGTGCTGGCAGGGCCAGTGTTTGACCAGGAAACCATCCTGTATGCGGACATCGATTTGTCCATTGGCCGGGCCAGTAATCTTGATTTTGATGTGTGCGGGCACTATTCGCGGCCGGAGGTGTTTCAGTTGAAGGTGAATACAGCGCCGATGCAGGCGGTGGTGTTTGGGGAGGGGTGATTTGTGAAGAGAGGGGGGTAACGGGCATTAAAAAGCCGGCTTGTGGTTAGCTTTTTATTTAGTTAAGTAATTGAAAATTAGTAAATTATAGTTTCTATAAAACCTATTGTTCCCCCATTTGTTCCTCCACTTTTTGACGATTTCTTTTGATTTTTTTCCGGTAAAGACCGGCTTTTTGGTCGGTTTTTTTTGTTTGGTTGTTGCCCGAATTGAGCTTTTATCGGGCATCGAGAAAACGGTTGAGGAGGTCGAATTGAGAGACGTACTTTCGTGCTTAACTCGAGTTTTGCATTCCGCCTCTGACGGAGCCGCAACATCAAGTGTTTGGAAGTGAGAATCATCCTTATGCCGGGGTTTTCCTATAAGTGTAGGGGGATTTACTGACCAATCGTCGAGGAGACGGGGATTTGTGCGGCGTGAAGGCGCTTTGCCTTTACCTTGCTCCGAGTGCTGGATATTGTGACATCCATCAAACTCCAGGCAGACCGCTGTTTCCCAAGGATGGCATCTTGAGCGCACCGAGAAATCGGCAGCGCCCCTACAAAGCCTCTCTTGTTATCGCGGCCAGCTGAAGCTGAGCATCGGTTTACCGTGCCCAGAAAAAACTTATTAGGCAGTTGCCCCAAAAAATTAGCGGTGATCGACGTGAACTCAGGCCCTGAATCATTGGCTGTCCAACGGTATGAACTTGTTCTGCAATGGATACTGGAACTGGTCCCCGCAGACGGGACGGCCGTTGGCAACAAGTCACTCAGGGACCGGATCGATCGGCGAGCTGAGCTTCAGAATTTTGCTGTCTCTGAGGAAGAGTATTGGAGTCTTCGCGACGAGCTCATTACCAAGGGACTGCTCAATAAAGGTAGCGGCCGGGGAGGGTCGGTTTATCGGTTCGATACCGAGTCCAAGGGTCATTCAAAGTCCATTGATCCAGCGCCTCTTACCGATTGGGATGACCTTGATACGCCCCCAAGCGAGATACCGGAAAGCCTGGAGAAGCTGAGAAGCAGGCTTCTCGACCTCAGCGCTCGCAATCGGCTGCTGAACTTTTCACATGCGCGCTCCAAACGTTTCGTAAGGATTATTGATGAGTTGCCGGATCACCTGTTCGATACCTTGGCAGATGAAAAATCCATGCGATTTGCTGCTGTTCCTGAACCAACGGAAAGGCAGCTACTTACCCACGGCTTTTTGAAGCTGGACGAAAAGACAGGCGCAGTTGTTGAGTTAAAGAAACAGCCTACGGCAGAAGTCTGGGCGCAGATCCTCGGTATAGCGACCAGCTATGAGCTACCACTGCCCCCTGAAACCGGGCAAACAGGTAAGCATTCTGACGACGCTATTCAGACGCTTTATTACCCCGTGGAGATGGAGTCGCGGCTACAGATTCTGTATACCCAGTCGCGATCGGCACTCGAGGAAACGGGTGCGAACATTCTTTATCTTGCGCTCGGGTTCCTGGAGTGGGATGACTCAGTCGCAGGTAAAGACAGCACCCGCCTAGCGCCACTGATGCTGGTGCCAGTGAATCTGGAGAAAGGCAAACTCAATCCTCAAACCGCGACGTTCGAATACCGCGTACATCCTACTGGCGAAGACATTCTTACCAACCTTTCATTACGGGAAAAGCTTCGCGTCGATTTTGGTATCGCGCTACCGCGGATAACCGACGACAGCACGCCCGAGGAATACTTCGAGCGCATTGTTGAAACGGTGCTGAAGGTTAAACCTGACTGGAAGGTTCATCGTTACGCATCGCTTGGCTTGTTCGAGTTTGGCAAGTTGATGATGTATCTCGACCTTGATCCAGGTCGTTGGAAAGACCAATCATTGCTGGATCACGGCCTGGTTAAACGGCTTACAGGGATGGACGGTTTACCGGCCGATTCGACAGGAAAGCAAGGCGCATTTTGCGTTGAGCATTCAATAGACGACATTGAGCAGATTCACCTGCAGTTTCCTCTAATTGATGACGCTGACAGCTCTCAGCACAGTGCATTGATAGACGTGATTCGCGGGGATGATCTTGTGATCGAGGGGCCTCCCGGTACAGGGAAGTCTCAGACCATCACAAACATGATTGCGGCGGCATTGGCCCAAGGCAAAAAAGTGTTGTTCGTTGCGGAGAAGCGTGCAGCGCTTGAGGTGGTCAAAACTCGGCTGACAAGGGCAGGGTTAGGCGATTTTTGTCTGGAATTGCATAGTCATAAGAGTCAAAAGAGCGCTGTTATCGACAGCATCCGGCAACGGATTCAGAAAAGCGGTGGCTATCGCTCGCCCAAGCAGCTGACGGATCTGATTTCCAACTATGAGCGATTGAAGCAGCAGCTCAACAAGCACGTACATCACCTCCATGCTCAGTTCGAGGAATCGGGGATGAGTGTTCATGAGGTGCTAATGCAGGCAACGCGTTTGCGTGAGGCGTTGTCGATTAAACCTTCCGATTTGCACCCGCAGTCGGAGGCGCGGATCGATAAAATGCATTTGCGAGAGCAGGCCGGCTTTTATGCACACATCTATCGAAAGACGGCTGAGGAAGCTGGCCAAGCGGGCAAGCTTGAAACGCATCCGTGGTTTGGCAGCACAAAAACGCGGGTGACTGGTGCTGAGCGCTCTGCACTTCTAGAAAATCTCTCCCTGGCTCAGCAGGCGCTGAATCGTCTAGCGACTATTCGTCCTCAATTAGCACAACAGCTACAGGTAGCTGTACTGGAAACCTACAGCCCAGATCAGTTGCGAGATTTAGCCGCTTCAATTCCGGTACTTGCATTACCTAAAGGTGATGAGGATTGGGATCTGTTAGGACGACTGGATATCGAGTCCTGCGAGGCATTGAAGCTTTGGCTGCAAGGTATGGACTCCTTGTTGGACGAGCAGGGTGTGCTAGCTCGATCGTTGCGCGCTGATGTTATTGGTTCTGGGCAGGCGATAGTTTCTATCAAAAAAGCCTGCGCGGCCATACGTCTGCATAACGGTGATGAGACCCTGTCACTTAATGTCTTGCTGGATGTGATTGAAGAGGCTGAGGAGCTACTGGAGCTGGCTCCACGCATTCAAAGGCTGATTCAGTTATTGGCGGAAGGGGCTGCAGTTCAAGGCTTGCGAAGCGATTTTATCGGCATTGAACAAGTGGTGCTCTTTCTACAAATGCTCGCGGCGATGCCTGAGGATTTGGCACCTCTTCGCCATAAACGCTTCGAAGACGAGAGCTTGGACGGATTGCTCGTAGAGTTGGACAGTGACATCCCACTCATTAAGCAGTTGCAGGAGCAGGCTGCGAGTCATTTCACGCTGGATCGATTGCCTAGTCATACGCGACTGGAAGATTTGAGTCGGGTTCTGGCGGATAAATCACTTTTCCGCTGGTTCAAGGGACAATGGCGCTCTGCTAAAGCCGAAATCTTGGCCATGGCGCGACCAGGGCTCAAGCTGAACCAGCTTCTGGTGGTCTTGCCTGATGTCATTGCCTATTTGAAAAAACACAGTCAACTGAATGAAAATAAAGTGTTTACCGAAAAGCTGGGTGAACATTTCCAAGGGCTTGATACTCCGATCGACGCACTCAAGCGTTTGCGGGGCTGGTACAAGCTCTTGCGGACAGAATGCGGACGTGGATTCGGTGCAAAGGTATGGGTTGCGGAATACCTGCTTAAGGTCGATCAGCAGCTATTGGCCGGTGTTTCGGGCGATAGCGC
Source organism: Pseudomonas sp. IT-P176 (assembly GCF_949767245.1). NCBI lineage: Bacteria > Pseudomonadati > Pseudomonadota > Gammaproteobacteria > Pseudomonadales > Pseudomonadaceae > Pseudomonas > Pseudomonas sp. IT-P176. The sequence continues at coordinate 215,750 of NZ_CATKPN010000046.1, read as the reverse complement.
GGACCTCGAACCCTATCTGATGGATGTCCTGGAGCATCGTCTTGACCTGGAAGAACTGTTGCCTTTTGACAGTCATGATTTGCGTTCGGAAGATTTACTTGCTCCACAGGGACTGTATGTTCGCCTTATCCAAGATATCGGAATCCCTCTACGCTCTTTATTACCCGTAGTCAGCGAAGAGAAGCCCACGATGGGGCAACTGCTGCAGTTGATTCAGGCCGTGGAGAGCTGGCAGACCCGCTCGGCGGCACTGCAAAGCGACGCAGTGCTACAAACCTGCTTGTTAGGTGAAGAGCTCCCTCGGATAGACAACCTTTCAGCGGCCCGACCTCGCTTGACGACCTGGCGGCATACGGTTGCCTTCGTTCAGCCTATTTTGGCGTTGCCGATTCGGGATATTCTCGTTCCGCAGTTGACCGCGTGCACACCAAAGGAAGCTGAGGAGCTGATACTCCATTGGCATCAACAAGGTACAGCGCTCGCGCAAGCCGTAGATATCTGGGAGCAGGCACTGGAAGATTTTTTCCAAAGCGCTGCGGTTATTGCTGGTCAGTGGTGGCAGTCCATTGAGAGCGCAGATTTCGAACCCATGGCCAGTCGTCTGGCCTGGGCCGTTCAGAACCCCGATCTACTCGACCATTGGTTCGAGTACCGCCGTTTGCGTTTGCACCTGGTCGAGTTGGGGTTCGAGACAGTCGTCGAAGGAATCGAAACGCAAAGATTGGCGTCTGAGCGCTGCATCGATGCCTGTCTGCTCGGGCTTCTTGACAGCTGGGCATTGAAAATTCTTGAGCTTGATCCCGCGCTGGGTCAGTTTTCGGGCAAGGAACAGGAGGCCATCCGCGCTCGGTTTGCTGATATCGATGAGCAGCTCAAGTATCTTCAACGTGAACAAGTTTCGTCACGTATCAGTCAGAACAAAATTCCTGTCGGAAATAGTCAAGGTGCGGTCAGAGACTTTACGCAATTGGCCTTGCTGCAGCGCGAGGCTGAGAAAAAGACACGGCATGTCCCGATCCGTAGCCTGATGAACCGTGCAGCTGAAGCGCTGCAAGGCCTCAAACCCTGCTTCATGATGTCGCCAATGGCTGTCGCTCAATACTTGCCGGCAGGGCACGTCGAGTTCGATTTGGTCGTAATGGATGAAGCATCCCAAATGCGCCCGGAGGAAGCATTGGGTAGCATCGCCCGAGGTAAACAGCTAGTAGTCGTGGGTGACCCGAAACAGCTGCCACCGACGAACTTCTTTTCCCGCAATGGTGGCGATTCGGATACGGATGAAACAGATGCATCATTGGCCGAGGACTCGGAAAGCATTTTGGAAGCAGCCATGCCGCTGTTCAAGCTGCGACGTCTACGTTGGCACTACCGTTCCCGTCACGAGAGCCTGATTGCTTTCTCCAACAAAGCCTTCTATGAAAGCAATTTGGTGGTGTACCCATCACCGCACCGTGAATCAACCGAATTTGGCGTCAAGTTTGTCAGAGTGCCTCGCGGGCGTTTTGTCGAGCAACGCAATATCGAAGAGGCCGAGGTTGTCGCCAAAGCCATCGAGCACCACGTTATTCACCGCCCTGATGAGTCGCTAGGTGTGGTGGCCATGAACGTCAAACAGGCTGATCAAATCGAGCGGATGCTTGAGCATCTGGCCAAACAAAGCCCGCAACTGCAAGTCGCATTGGACCGTAATCAAAGTCAGGATGAGCCACTGTTTATCAAGAACCTGGAAAACGTCCAGGGTGATGAGCGAGATGTTATTTACATCTCCGGCACCTACGGCCCTATGGAGGTAGGCGGTACCGTCCCTCAGCGTTTTGGCCCGATTAACGGTGCCAGCGGATGGCGACGTTTGAACGTGCTGTATACCCGCTCCAAGAAGCGCATGCAGGTGTTCTCCTCGTTTAGCTCGACCGATGTAGTGGTGACCGGTACTTCCAGCAGAGGCGTGCAGGCACTGCGTGATTTTCTGCATTTCGCTGAGTCCGGCCGCATGCCGCACATCAAAGAGTCTGAACGTGCTCCCGACAGTGATTTCGAAGTGGCTGTCATTGAGGTGCTGTCTCGTCATGGCTATCAATGCGAGCCCCAGGTTGGTGTTGCTGGTTTCTTCATTGATCTGGCGGTACGTGATCCAGGGCAGCCCGGTCGCTACCTGATGGGGATTGAATGCGACGGTGCGGCATATCATTCGGCCAAGTCAGCGCGTGACCGTGATCGTCTGCGTCAGAGCGTGTTGGAGCAATTGGGCTGGAATATTCGCCGCATTTGGTCGGTGGACTGGTTCCGTAATGCCCGTGTGCAAATCGAACCCATCCTTCAGGAGCTTGCGCGGTTGCGAACCGAGCCAGCTGTAGAGGTCGAGGGGGGGAGTACAGAATCTGAAGAGGTTTCCATCCAGCAAGTGGCAGATGAGCAGAGCGAGCACGCTGAGCGTATTACTCTTGAGGGTAACTACAGCCTGCGAGAGAAGTTGGTCTGGCTTGAAGAGAATGTGATCCGGCCGAATTTGCCAGAGGTTCCTGTTAACCAGCGGCTATTGAGGCCAGCTATGTTGGAAGCATTGCTTGAGTTTCTTCCTGCAGACCGTATCGAATTTCAGCAGATGATTCCTGGGTATTTGCGTAATGGTACTCATGGTGCGGAAGGGCGGTATATCGACGATGTATTGCTTTTGATTGGCGAGCAGTGAGTCAGCGCCTAACAGTGGATGTTCAAGCTGTATCAAGGAATGTTAATGGGATTCTATATTCGTAAGAGCGTCAGAGTAGGGCTGTTTCGTTTCAATCTGTCCCAGCAGGGTGTGGGCGTTTCGGTGGGATTGAAAGGCCTACGCATCGGGACCGGACCTCGAGGCAATTACGTTCATATGGGGCGGGGAGGCCTGTACTACCGGGCTACCGTACCAAGGACCAACGATAAGCCGCCTTTTTTGCCTCACGTTGAAACTACGGTGTTACCTGAGGGCACTCACGCCCCTTTAGTCGAGATCGAGTCCACGGATGCTTCGCAAATCGTGGATTCATCCTCACGTGATTTGCTCGATGAAATGAATTCGAAGCAGGCAAAATGGCGGCTTTGGCCATGGGTTGGTGTCCTAGGAATCCTCGTAGTATTTCTTGGCCTGCGTAATGGTTGGCCCATTGGGACTATGTGGGGTGCGCTTATCCTCGGTTCAGTCCTAACAATTGCCTCAGCAGTACGCGATACGATGGCTAAGACGGTTGTACTGTTTTACGATTTTGACGCCGAGATGGAAGAAGCTTACGAAGCACTGCACAGCAGTGGCCAGCAGGTTTCGGCAGCAGATGCGGCCTGGCATATCGAGGCCGAAGGCGCCGTTCATGATCGTAAGTATCACGCTGGTGCGAGCAATCTTGTACGTCGGAAAAAAACGACTATTGCTCGGTCTTCACCACCTTATGTAAAAACCAATATAGAAACCATCTCCATGGTTGTTGGGCGCCAAACGCTGCATTTCTTCCCTGATCGTGTATTGATTTATGACGAGAAAAGTGTGGGCGCGGTTAGCTATCGAGAGCTGCAGTTGCAGGTCAATGCGAAGCGGTTTATTGAAAGTGCTTCGCTTCCCAGAGATGCCACGGTAGTCGACAGGACGTGGCAATTTGTTAACAAGAAGGGCGGCCCTGATCGTAGATTCAAAAACAATCGTGAACTCCCTGTTTGTCTTTACGATGAATTGAAGTTGTCTAGCACCACGGGTCTGAATGAGGTCGTACAAATCTCGCGAAATGGTGTGGGAGAGGTTTTTGCCAAGGCGATTCTCGACCTTGCACGGATTATGCCTTCTGAGCGAGTAAGCTGAGGCAACCTAGTTCCTCGTATTCGTACCCGAGTTTCACGCATGTATGGAATGTTGATTTGGTCAGTAGCTCGCTAACTAATTCAGCATCTACCAGCGATTTTTGCGTGGTCGGAGTTTCGACGGCGAAATCCAGTTCTATCATAAAAAATTTCATCAAGGACTCACAGCTTGCCTATCAAAACGGACGTCTGGACCGTCGGCCTTACACCCAATAAGCTTCGCCAAAGCCGATTGGCCAGTGAGCAGCTACTGGAAGAAATGATCATCAGCTCCCCAAGCATTCTCTCGGATGAGTGGATGCTGATAGGTAGGCAAGAAAGCACTGGTATGGGGGGGCGCATTGATCTATTGGCCATTGCTCCTGATGGAAATCTGGTACTAATTGAGCTCAAACGAGACCGCACGCCCCGTGAAGTCGTTGCTCAGACCCTCGATTACGCCGTGTGGGTCGAGAGTCTGCGTGAGAACGAAATCGCGGCGATTTACCAACGGTTCCGCCCCGGAAGCAGCTTGTATGCAGATTTTCTAGCGCGCTTTGGTCGTGTGCTAGACGACGATGATTTGAATAAAAGCCACCAACTGATCATCGTCGCCACGGAGTTGGATGTCAGCAGCGAGCGAATCGTTGAGTACCTCAGCAAGCGAGATATTCCGATCAACGTGCTCTGTTTTCAAATTTTCCAGGTGGGCGATCAACAGCTACTGAGTCGATCCTGGTTACTCGATCCTGTTCAGACTCAAGTCAACGCCGCGTCGACGAGCGAAGGGCATAGCGAGCCTTGGAACGGCGAGTTCTACTGTTCCTTCGGCGATTCTGCCTCGCGCTCATGGGCCGATGCTGTGGAGTTCGGTTTTATTTCCGGCGGTGGAGGCGCGTGGTACAGCAAGACCCTGCAGCTCCTGTCTCCGGGAGATCGGATCTGGGTAAACATTCCGCAGCAAGGCTATGTCGGCGTAGGACGCGTTGTTGGCACGTCCACACCTGCGAACGAGTTCACAGTGATGCAAGACGGCGAGGAGCGGCCGGTGCTAGAGGTCGCAACGCGCGCCAACTATCATGCAGAATTTGCTGACGATCCGGAGCGCTGCGACTATTTTGTTCCGATCCAATGGCTGCAAAGCGTGCCGGTGAGCCAGGCAGTACGAGAGATTGGGATGTTTGGGAATCAGAATACGGTTTGCCGTCCGACTACGCCGAAGTGGCGGTGGACGATTGAGCGATTAAAGCAGCGATTTCCGCGTTTCGATGAAGTGGCAGCTACTGAGGTCGCGAGCGTTCCTGGCAGTTGATAAATTGGGCAGCAGCCTGCTGCCCAATTACTTGTTCAGTAGCACCTACAGTCAGTATCTCTTTTCTAGTCTGGAGAAAGTCCCACCTGCGGTGGGACATGCGATTATTGGTCTGCCAGCTTAAGTAAATCGAAAACCACTCTGGCAAATTTACTGGCCTTAGCAGGGTCAGAGAGCAGTTGCATCATCTGGTTCTGGTGGGCATCGCCACTGTCCATAATCGCGTCATCAACCGCATTGGCGAAGTTTCCAAGCAATGCCTGTTCGGGAGTATTGTTTGCCAGTTGTTGCATAACTAACTGGTTTTCACTGACCTTGTCACGGATGGTATAGGCGTAATTTACCATGTCTTTTTCAGTCAGTTGGTCCGTCACAAACAGCTCATTGAGCCGTTCTAATATCTGTGAAAGCAGCTCTTCCTTTTTGTCCTTCGCAGCCGCTGATCCAAGCCCCTCACCTGGCACGAGCTTATAGTCGGGCGAGTCTTCTTTTAGCTTCAGGTCTTGCTGGCGTATTTTCGAAACGCGGTAATGGCTGAGCACGACACCAGTGAGGTCAATATCATCCTCATCCACAGCGGCTTCACGCAGCATTGGGCTTAGATTGCGTGCGTACAGGCTGAGCTTTTCCAGCTGCTTATCATCGTAATCGACGATCTGCGACATGAATTCATAGAAACGCACAAAGGTGCCCAGATCCTTTTTGAAGATGTCCAGGGCGTCCTTGGCTTGCTTGCATTCCTTCAGGTCGTTTTCAGCGTTGGCGATCAATACTGCATCCTGAGTCTTTTTGATTCTCTCAAATATGTCTTTCGAGTGTGCGTAGGCATCAACCGCCAACTTGTAGCGTTTAGTCCAGCGTTCGACCGCAGGCTTGCAAATGTTGGCAATCGCCGCATTGCTTTTGTTTTTGATGAAAAAGGCTGCGGAGAACTGCTCAACCTCGCTGGACTTGTAAATGCCCGCCGCGTTGAGCTTCTCAAGCAAATCGAAGATCAAGTCTGGATCGGAAACATCTGCCAGCTCTGCCGTCTGAAAGTACGGCTGGAACGAGTCAAGGATGTCTTGCGGCTCGTTGAAGAAGTCCAGGATGAACATGCCAACGTCCGCCTTGCCGGGATACGTACGGTTCAAGCGCGACAGGGTCTGTACGCACTCGACGCCGCCGAGTTTTTTGTCCACGTACATGGCGCAGAGCTTGGGTTGATCAAAGCCGGTCTGAAATTTGTTGGCAACGATCATCACCTGATAATCATCGCTATCAAAGGCTTTGCGCATATCGCGGCCTTTGAGGTTGGGGTTCATGTTGCTCTCGGTGTATTTGTTGCCGAGTAACGCGACCGCATTTGGGTCTTTCTCTGTGAACTCCACCTCACTGGAGAATGCCACCATGGCATGGATTTTTTGGTAGCCCTTATCGACGATGTAGTTGTCGAAACACAGCTTGTATCGCACGGCCTCTTTGCGTGAGCTGGTGACCACCATGGCTTTGGCTTGACCGCCCAAAAGGCCCATCACGTTGTTGCGAAAGTGCTCAACAATCACCTGCACCTTTTGCGCGATGTTGTATTCGTGCAGGCGCACCCACTGGTTGAGCTTGACCTTGGCTTTCTTGCTTTCGACTTCCTGATCAGCCTTGTCGATTTTTTGCGCCAGGTTGTAGGCCACTTTGTAGTTGGTGTAGTTCTTCAGCACATCGAGAATAAAGCCCTCTTCAATGGCCTGACGCATGCTGTACACGTGGTAGGCTGCGGGCTTATTGGTTTTAGAGGGCTGCTCAGTGGGCTTGGGCAAACGGCCAAACAGCTCCAGCGTTTTGGTTTTCGGCGTAGCGGTGAAGGCAAAGTAACTGAGGTTTTTCGACACGCGGCGTGAAGCCACGGCGGCATCGAGAATGTCCTCGGTGCTAAGTTCGTCCTCACCATTAGCCTTGGCCTCAATCATCAGCACTTCTTTTAGCTGGCGGGCGGTAGAGCCGGTTTGCGAGGAGTGGGCTTCGTCAGCAATGATCGCGTAGCTGCGCTCTTTCAGGCTGACGCTGTTTTCGATGGCGCGCAGCACATAGGGAAAGGTCTGGATTGTGACGATAATAATCGGCTGCGAGTTTTCCAGCGCTGCGGCGAGCTTTTCCGATTTAGAACCGTCGCCTTCCTGATTATTGATGCGTCCAACCGCGCCATCGACGTGTTCAAACTGGTTGATCGTGTCTTGCAGTTGATCATCCAGCACGGTGCGATCCGTCACCACAATCACTGAGTTGAATTGTTTGCAGCCCTGTGCGTCGTAAAGCGCCGACAGTTGATGCGCGATCCAGGCAATCGAGTTGGACTTTCCAGAGCCGGCGCTATGCTGGATCAGGTACTTATGGCCAGGGCCTTCAGTGCGGGCCGCTGTGACCAGTTTATTCACTACATCCCACTGATGGTAACGCGGAAAAATCAGGCTTTCTTTTTTGTATTTACGACCTTCCCAATCTTCTTTCTCTTCAATTTGCAGATGCACAAAGTGCCCGAGAATCGATAGCAGATTGTTGGGCAGCAACACTTCGTTCCACAGGTAATCGGTGGCGTACTGGTTAATGTCTGCCGGCACATCGTTACCGGCACCGCCGACAGAGGTGCCCTTGTTGAATGGTAGGAAGAAGGTCTCCGCGCCTTCCAGCCGCGTGGCCATATAGACCTCGTACTGGCTCACGGCAAAATGCACCAGAGCACCACGCTTGAAGGTTAGTAGTGGCTCGGGCTTCTTAGTGACAGGATCTGTCGCAAAGCGTGTGGTTTTGTATTGCTTAATGGCGCTGTGCACAGCCTGCTTGAATTCGGATTTCAGCTCTAGTGTTGCGACCGGCAAGCCATTTACAAACAGCACCAAGTCAATTCGCCAGGCTTTGGCCTTGCTGCCGGACTGTTCGAGATGTTCTTTGCTTGCCCAGGGCGAATAAACCACCTCAGGCACGACACGGCAGCGGTTCTTAGCGTAGCGAGTCAAGGTATCGGGGTTTAGATCGTGTTCAGGTTTGAACTGACACAGACTGAACCGGGTGCCCCGGTGACGCAGTTCATGGCGCAACACGCCCAGCGTGCCGAAGGTGCGCATTTCTTTGCTGGCGGCATTGGGATCAGTTTTATTCAGTTGGGTAGCGACACGTTCAAGAAAGTGGTGTTCTGGGTTGCTTGGGTAGAGCGCGCAGAATTTTTGCCACTGTTCATCCTGGGTTTCTTTGACAAAACCCAGCAGGTCTTCGGAGTACAAGGCCAATTCACGGTTGTAATTTTCCGTTTTGCCCAGCAGCCAGCCTTTGGCAACGAGATGCTTGAGCATATCGTTCTGGAATATCAGTTCGTTGGCCTTACCGCCACCCAATGCACTCATGCGGCTACTTCCCTGTTGGTTTGAATTTCTTTAGGGGCTACCCAGTGTCTGACATCTATTTTTCCAGTGATAGCGGCGGAAATTAGAGCAGTGCGGCGCTCTTCAAGTAGTAAAATTTGTTCCTCAGCTTTATCGATCAGTTCTGTATATTTTCTGCGCTGCTTTTTGATGAACTCAGTAATTGTGCGTTGTTCACTATTGTTAGGGTATGCAATTGGTATGTTTTGGAGGATAGGTACGCTTATGTTTTTTTGCGCACTGCCCCAGCCAAGTAGGTCGAAGTATGATTTTCCAGTGTGGGAGTTCAAATACTCTGAAAGAAACTCAGGCAACATAGCTTTGCTTGGGGTGGCAACTAAGTTTGTAAAACATTGCGAGTTGTTCAATTGCTCAGGAATAACTGCGCTTACGCCCGGATAACCTGTTCTTACGGTTATTACGTCATTTGCATACAGATATTTAGAGCTATTTTTTTCTGAAAACTCTTCTGTGATAAACAACATCCCAGTAGTGTCAAGGCCTTCCTCTTTGATGTTTGTCGAGCGGATAATAGGGACGCCAGAGTCTGTATATGCATGTGTTGCTGCTTCTGCGATACCCACCACAATTCTAGTTGTACAAAACTTATATCTTCCAACCACCCAGTGTCTTGGGACTTTTCCTAGCCATTCAACTCCTGATTCGCGCATCTCAGCGTTAGAGTTCAAGCCTTTCGTTACTGCTTGGCTAATCGCCGCCTGGCGTTTTTCTTTTAATAGCTGGATAAGCTGCGTTTGCTTTTCAATGAGAGTGCCAATTTTAGCAGTCTCGTGGTCGAGAAAATTGGCGATTTTTACTTGTTCTAACCTATCGATACAAGGGATACGTATGCCGCCGAGCTTTCCTTTGGTTACATGAACCATGCCTATGACTCCATGAGCTTGCTCTTCCACGTAATACGTGACAGCCTTTAATGTCCAGTATAGCCACTGCTTATTACAAGAATACTCATCTAGTTTGAAAATATGCTGGTTAAGGTAATGCTCGCCCGTTCTCCACCATAAGAATGGCCCGAAAGAAGTTCCTCTGTTACCTGACCATCCAAATAAAAGATCACCTTCTAATACGCGGTAGCGGTCGTCAACTCGCCCCTCAAAGCAGTTAAAGTCATGGCTGCCATTGAGGTTTTCAATTCTTATAATAGGAACTCCATCTTCACTCCATTCAGAAGGCTTAAATGCATTTCCGTTGATGAAGTTGGTCACGCATTTTAACGGCGTAGTTGACCATGTGTCTGGAATTAGACCGAGCCACTCAACCCCGGAATCTTTATACTCAAGATACGTTTGATATCGTCCCGCCATTACGAATGTACCTCTTGTAGCAGCTGCATAATCTCGGCTGATACGACATCTAGATCCGCGTCGATCTCAAGCAACCCCCTAGGCGGCTGATACTGGTAGAAATGCCGGGCAAAGGGGATTTCATAACCGACAATACCGACTTGCTGATCCTTAGGATCTTTCTTGCCAGCATCTATCCAGGCATCGGGCACGTGGGGCTGCACTTCTTTTAGGAAGTACGCCTCATTGATGGCGTTAACGCTTTTATCCGGCTGGAGCGCGACGCTCTCGTTGTCGCGCAGGTCACTGTCTGGTTGGTATTCCAGTACCTCGCCGTCGACGGCAAACAATCCATACAACGGATTGGCTTTGGTTTTGTGAACCTTCTTAATTACCTTGGCTGCATCTGAGTTCTTCCAACTCACAGCGTCAATAATTTGTTTCTTGTCTTTCGCGTCCAGGTTTACTCCCTGCTTCTTGCAGGCGATTTTGAGGGCGTCGTCAAGGGTGTTGAAGTCATCATGCTGGGCAGCTCCGATGCTGGCCTTCAGCTGCTGCGTTTTGAGTAACAGCCGTTTTTGATCCATCCAGGTTGATCTGCTTAGCAAATCCTTGAGATGCTTTTCTTTCAAATCGGTGAAGTGAAGTTTGCAATAGCGGCGGATGGCGTCTTCATGGCCACTTAGGTCACCGTAAAGCTTGCAGTCGTCTTCGTCGCTCCAGCTCTCGCCCTCCAAGCTGCTGTATTCCTGATAAACCCAACGCATGGCGCTGTTGAGGGCGCCCGGAGCGAAGCGACAGGTAGCCACGCGTTCGTCACTAAATTGGTAAGACAGCCGCAATGGGCGTTCGATGCTGATTCGCCGATAGCCGAACTCATATGTGTTGTAGATCTTGCTGGCGAAGGTCTTGGGCACTTCAGCTTTGGGGTTGGCTGCCTGACGGCCACGATTGCTTTTTTGTGCGGCTTGTTTGTCTAGTTCGTAGGCATCGACTGCGACAAAACTGCCGAAAGCGCGAATCACCGTTGCAATATCGCTTTCATCCATTTCATTGCGCTTGGAACCGAGAGATTTTCGCATTTTGCTGCATAAGTTCACGCCGTTAATTAGCTGAACCTTGCCCTTGCGCTCTACGGCTTTTTTGTTCGACAGCACCCAGACGTAAGTGGATATGCCGGTGTTGTAGAACATGTCGGTGGGCAGCGCGACGATAGCTTCGAGCAAATCGGCTTCTAGAATATATCGGCGAATTTCCGATTCGCCAGAGCCAGCGCCTCCGGTAAACAACGGCGAGCCATTGAGGATAATGCCAATCCGCCCACCACCTTGAGAACCGTCGCGTAGCTTGCTGAGCAGGTGCATTAGGAACAACAAGGAGCCATCGCTGACCCGTGGCAACCCTGCACCAAAACGGCCACTGAATCCTTTTTGCGTGTGCTCTTCACTGATCTCTTGCTCGATCCTTTTCCAATCCACGCCAAAGGGCGGGTTAGAGAGCATGTAATCAAATTCAGTGGCGTAAAGCTGGTCGTTCGAGAGGGTGTTGCCTAGCTTGATGTTGCTGACGTCCTGCCCCTTGATCAGCATGTCCGCTTTGCAGATGGCGTAACTCTCGGGGTTGAGCTCCTGGCCATAGGCGCGCATCACCGCTTTTGGATTGAGCTCATGTACGTATTCCATGCCTGAAGATAGAAAACCTCCAGTGCCCGCTGTTGGGTCGTAAATGGTTCGGATGATGCCGGGCTTTGTCAGCGCATCATCGTCTTCCATAAACACTAGGGAGGTGGTGAGCCGCACGATGTCACGCGGGGTAAAGTGCTCCCCAGCGGTGTCATTGGAGCTTTCCGCAAATCGGCGAATCAACTCTTCAAACACCAGGCCCATGTCGTGGTTGGAAACAGCCGCAGGGCTTAAGTCCGTCTTCCGTACCTTTTGCACAACCTTGTAGAGCAGGTTGGCATCGTTCAGCTGTCCGAGAAACTCGGTGAATTTGAAGTGTTCGAAAATCTCCCGTGCATCTTTGGAAAAGCCCTGCAGGTAGGACTCCAGGTTGGCCTTGATGCCGGATTCACCGAGCTTGGACAGATCCATTTTCGAGGTATTGAAAAACGACAGCCCACCGCTTGCACGCAGGAGCAGTTTTTCCTGGGCTTCTTCGGAGATATTGAGTTGCTGGACGCGTGCATGCTCCGCCAGCACCGCTGCCTTGCTTGCCTCTAACACGCATTCGAGACGACGCAACAAGGTGAAAGGCAGAATGATGCGACCGTACTGGCTTTGTCTAAAGTCACCACGGAGTAAGTCGGCTAAAGACCAGATGTAGGCGGCCAGGTTGTTGGAGGCTTGCGACATGTACTGAAGTCCTTGTAGTGTTCGAAAGCTGCGGAGCCACTGCGCAGCTTGGTGATGAATATAACTGGGGCGCATTATGCTGCAACGACAGCGAGAGGTGATGGCTTCAGTCGGGTATTCCACCCAAAAGCTGGTGCGGTAGGGCAGTGACGACATTGAAAGTCAAATAAGCCACAAGGCCGAACTCCTTGAACAGCGCAGGCTGATCATGGCGCGGTGGAGCAACTACCTCGATGCCAACCGCCATGGGCATGTGACGCCCCACGAATTTGCCCACCCGGTCGGCGACAACATCACCTCCCTGCCAAACAGTCGTGGCACATTCCATCGTGGGTAAGCCTGTGAGATCACCTGGTCCGCCCTTTCGCGCGGGTCCATCCAAGCAGGGCAGCAAAGCTGCCCTGCTTGGATGGACCTCACTTAAAAAATTTAAAGCCCACCCAACCGTCTGTGGAAAACCACTGATTTCCACCGGTGCATAATTTCATCAACAGCCGCAGAACTCCCGAAAATTCGAGCCTTGACCCGAATTATCCACAGGCGTAGAAAAGATCGGGCAAAGCGCTGTCGTTGACAGCAACCCAGGTAGCCAGAACCTTTGAGGCTACGCCACGCCGTGGTGGTTCTCCCAAAGTGCGATTAGCGTCCGGCGGCTCGCACGCTCACAGCGATGTGATGGATGCCTACTTTTACCAGTGTCCCCACTGCGGCAACTTCCCCCATTCATAGCTGCCTTGCAGCAACCTATCCGCTTGGCCATTTCCTTGCGCCAACCTGCGCCCGTCTCTTTCTCCCGGAAAGAGACGGGCGCTCCTACCGCTGCTGCAGCCCAACTCGTACAAGGCTTTGCGGCATTCCCTCTCGTGACAATCGGCGTGACAAACACCGAAGTCACCAGCAACAGCGATGCAGATGATGGTGCCGCAGCCTACGGAATGGACTGCACCTGACTGACAGTCAGGCATGCCCCGGTCATCGCTTCACTGCCTTCACCCGACTCAGGATCTCGCGGCATTGGTCTCGTCAACCGGCGCAGCCTCCACCCGCCCACTTCTTCGGAAGTGCTCAGGAGGCCAGATCATGAGGTGCCCAAGCTCTCGGTCGTAAAGAGCCGCCAGTCCCGCGTTAGTGGACAACCCTCACAGGTCGCAGGGGCCTTGATCCCTGAGAACACTCAACATTCGTGGCGGGATGACGTGGGGGAGGGTTTTAAAAGTTTTTGCTTCGAGAGGAGTTTGATCATGGCCTTGGTCGGTAGACGGGATGGGCGAAATTTTGGGTATGGTCGGCAGTTGAGTTATGCCGGGGTGCAGGCATTAAAAGACCTGTTCGGCGGTGGCCACTACGGCACGGTCAAGGCGCATTCTGATCGCTGGCAGGCGTTCATGCGCTGGTATCGGTCAGACGATGGTCCTCGGTTCAATGATGCGCGGCAGGTTGATCGGAAGGTGTTGGCCGACTATGCGGCGTATCTCCGTGACCTGGTTGGGCGCGGTGACCTCGCCATCAGCACCGCGCAAAATCGGCTATCCAGTGTGAATCGGACCATGGCCACGCTTCGAGGTGATCAGTACGTCAAAATCCCCAGTCCGAGTAAGGCGCTGGGAATGCGGCGCACCAGTATTCGTTGTTCAATGTCGCAAGGCCAAGACCGCGAACAGGTGAAGCGGATCGTAGAGGTGCATTGCGAAATCCAGCAGCCGCGCGCCGCTGCCATCGCTCAGTTAGCGCGAGCCACCGGTATGCGCTTGCGCGAGGCGATTTTGGCCGGCCTTCCCCGTCTAAAACGTGAAGCCAAGCAATTCGGCAAGATGTTTACTGTGTAATCCTTGGCGATCCCTTTGTCGGCGAACGAGCCGCTAGCGGTTTCAAAAACTTGGTGGAGTTCGATGCTCTCGAGTTTGGTCGACAATTTCCCCCGTTCGCTGCCGATCCTGGAAGTGCCATGCAGGGAGCTCTTCATCAGGTGAGTTCGGATGCGGTGATTCGTGGCCAGTATGACGCGAGGCTCATGTCGCTGATTTTTGGCTCTGTCCGACCAAGTTTTGATGAGGCTTATGCCGTTTTTCGGCGCCACGCTGAAGCATTGATCCAGATGCTCTAAATCCCTCAGATCATAAAATGGTCTGAGGGGTTTCAGCATGCAGGTGTTAGCGGGGATAGTCCTTCGACATAGCTTCGTAATTGGCATAAATCCAAGCTTGAACTTTTGCGCGCCCTTGCGTTGTACCAGGCAGCTTTTCGTGAAGCATCCATTCCACAATCAACAGGCCTTTGAGTGAGTTTTTGTTATCTTTCCAGCCGATTGAGTTGATCATGTTCACCACCTCATACTTTTCTTTCCGGCTGAAACGGTCAGCATCTTCGACAGTCTTTGTGGGATCGTCCCCTTTCACAGCAGTATCGCTATAGTCGGTGTAATACAGCTCACTGGGTTTGATCTTGATTAGCGTGTTTGTTGTGGTCATTTGCTGTGCGCCGGAGTGTGCCCGCGAATTGGGGTGATATTGAATTGATGGCGCTGAATACAGATTTCAACTAAGTCGAAGCTTAAGCTTGTTACAGAATGCTTCGGTGGCGCCGTTGTTTAGCCCATTCTGGTCTACGTTATTTAGTAATTCGCGCATTTTGAGCCAGCCGGCTTTGTGTATCGCTGCCACCTTTGGGCGTCGCGTACTGCGCCCACAGCTCCATCAGTTCTCGACGTTTATCGAAGAAATCAGAGCGGGAATAAGCGCTTTCGGTTTCACCTCGCTCATCATGAGCCAGTGCCAGTTCACAAATCTCTCGAGGGAAACTGGTCTGCTCGCCCGCCCAGTCGCGGAACGTTGAGCGGAATCCGTGGCGAGTGATGCTTTCATAGCCGAGCCCGTGCAATAGGTTACGAATGCCGTTGGCATGCATGACGCCGCTACGACCACTCCCTGGAAATACATAAGGGCTTTCGCGGCCGAGCTTGGGAAGATTCTTGAGTAGTGAGACGACCTCTGGCGCCAGAGGGATCGCGAAAGCCTGGCGGGTCTTCATTCGTTCGTCGGGCAAAGACCAGCGACAGGACTCAAGGTCGAATTCATCCCAGCGCGCGAATCGGACCATGTGTGAGCGAGCGCCGGTTAGGATCAGTAACTGAGCTGCAACAGAAACGTGGCTGGTGTCCTTACGCAAGGCTTCCATGAGCTTCGGCAGGTCTTGCCAATTCAGCGCGGGATGATGCAGGCGTTTGCGAGCTTTCTTCTTCTCATGACGGCTGAGCAGGTTTTCCAGATGGCCGCGCCAGCGTGCCGGGTTCTCTCCGGTTCTGAGACCTCGGGCTGTGGCGGCATCCAGGATCTGTTCGATTTGCCCACGTACTTCGTCAGCCGTCCGCGTTTTAGTTGACCATATTGGCTGCAAGACTTTGATCAGATGCTTGGTCTCGATCTGGTCAGCTGAAAGCTTCCCTACCGTAGGGAATGCATAGAGCTCGAGTTTCCTCAGCCAGCCCTTGCGCCATTTCTCCGACCAGCTCGAGCCGTGGGCATCTCGATAGTCGGTGGCCAATTTCTCGAAGGTAATCAGATGTGCCAGTTCTCGTCGCTCTGCCTCCCGCTGAGCGGCTTGTTCAGCCTGTCGTTTAGCGAGTGGATCAGTGCCGTGGAGGATCTGGACTTTATTTTCATAGGCGGCTGCGCGGGCTTTTTTCAGGTCGAGCTGAGGGTAACTCCCGAGACCCATCTCCCTGCGTTTGCCGTTCAATTGAAAGCGGAGTACCCAGGTTTTTCGTCCTGAGGGTTTCACCAAAAGACGAAGCCCTTCACCGTCTTCGTACGTCCCAGCCTCAACCAGACTCTTGACTTGATTAGCGGTCAGTTTACCCATTTTTTTGCCCTCTGTTCCCCCACTTGTTCCCCCACTTACGCGTGGAACGCCTCGGATCAAAACGGAAGTCACAGGAACAAAAATAGGTTGAAACCCTTGATCTAGCAAGGCTCTCGCGATTTTCAGTAGATGAAGGTGGCTTTCAAAAAGGCATTAAAAAGCCGGCTTGTGGCCGGCTTCTCGGGGACTGGCTTGGTTTATTTTTGGTAAACCGTACCAGCCTTCAAAACGTACACCCGGATCTTGCGTCCGGCTGTGGGACTTGGCGAGAAAGTCATCTGCCTTGTCGGTGCGATCGGACCGGCGCGGGGCGGGTCGATGCAAATGTGGTGCGCAGCATACTGATTTTTTTGGGGAATTCCCAGTGCGATGTGTATTGCAGGGCGTTGCGGTGGTCATGCAAAGGGTACTGGCGGGCGCTGTTTGTTGAGGGTGGACCACCAGAACACCCAGCCGAGGACGTCGATATCCTGTTTTTTGATTTGTTCGGCGCTGAAGATCTCATCCGGATAGCCGCTGCTGTTGTGGCTGCGCAAGCGCAGGGCGCCGCCGGGGAGGCGGTGCAGGTATTTGATGCGCAGCATGCCGGCGTGCTGGAGGGCGTAGATCTGGCCGTCGATGATCTGGGTCAGGCTGCGGTCGATGGCCAGGGTCGAGCCGTCTTCGATTCTCTCCGACATGCTGTCGCCGACCATGGGCACGCAGATGGCGTGGATGGGTTTGACTTCCAGGTTCTCCAGGTAGTGGCGGGGCAGGCGAACGGCTTCGCCGGGGATTGCGACGACATGGGTGTCGCTGGAGCCGAGGGCTTTGGGCTGTTCTTTGTAGAGCGGGATTTCGATGTCGGGGGAGTCGACACTGACCTGGTATTGCTCGCGGGACTCCCGGGTGTCCAGCAGGGGGATAGTCGGCTCGGGCGCTTGGCCGATGACGGGATGCTTGGGGCCTTCGCCGTTGATCAGCCATTGGCTGTTGACGCTCAGCAGGCGGGCGATTTCTTCGACGCGGGGGTAGGGCACGCCGCGGATGTACCAGTTGTTGATGTGCTGGGGCTCGACGTTGCAGAAGGTAGCAAACTCCGAGGGGGTGATTTTCACCTCCTTGAGGAGTGCCTTGAAGCGTGGGCCGCATTTGTGTTTTTTCATAAACGCGGATTTTACTCAGTCAACTAACGGTATTGAATAAACAAACCGATCAATTTGCGCAGGAATATCCGCTTGTTTTGCAAGAGCTTGTAAGTGAGCGCTAAACGCAACTAAACAGCCTTCCAAATTGTATTAATTAGACTGTTATTTGAAGTTTCTATAGTTATAAAAAAACCCCGGATAACCGGGGTTTTTCAAGCCGTCAGTGGCGCCAGGCCAATGCCGTCTCAGCCTTTGTAGGCGGCAACCGACTTCATGATTTCAGCGCGCGCAGCTTCGGCGTCGCCCCAACCGTCGATCTTCACCCATTTGCCTTTTTCGAGATCCTTGTAGTTCTCGAAGAAGTGTTTGATCTGTTCCAGCAGCAGGGCTGGCAGGTCGGTGTATTCCTTGATGTCGACATACAGCTGGGACAGCTTGTCGTGTGGCACCGCGATAACTTTGGCATCGCCGCCGCCGTCGTCGGTCATGTGCAGGATGCCAACTGGACGTGCGCGGATGACCGAGCCTGGAGCAACCGGGTAAGGGGTTACAACCAGCACGTCGAGGGGGTCGCCATCGTCAGCCAGGGTGTTGGGGATGAAACCGTAGTTGGCCGGGTAGAACATTGGGGTGGCCATGAAACGGTCAACGAACAGGCAATCGCTGTCTTTGTCGATTTCGTATTTGATCGGCGCGTGGTTAGCCGGGATCTCGATCGCGACGTAGATGTCGTTCGGCAGGTCTTTGCCAGCCGGAATCTTGCTGTAGCTCATTGGGCGGTGCCCCCGTTAGTGGCCAAATGACTTGGCCGGATTGACCAAAAAGTGGCGGCGATTATAGGCATATTCCTGAGCCTGTGCCACGTACCAGAAGTCGCGTAGACCTTAGTCGTGTGGTTGATACGCCGGATGTTCGGCTTGCAAATGCGCAAGCCTTGCCAGGGGATCCTGGCGGTAGAACAGCTGCAGTTGCTGATAGACCTGTGGATAACTGCCGTGCAGCAAATCCGGGGCGCTGAAGAAGTATTCGCTGGTGACGGCGAAGAACTCGGCGGGGTTTTCCGCGGCGTAGGGGTCGATCGGCGTGTCGGCATCGGGGTTGTGGTCGAGTTGGCGGTTGAGGTCGTCGTAGGCGTGTTGCATCACCTGCGCCCAGTCCGAGACCCGCATGTCACTGTGCAGCGGCGGCAGGCCGTTGGCGTCACCGTTGAGCATGTCGAGCTTGTGCGCCAGTTCGTGGATCACCAGGTTGTAACCTTCCCAGCCACCACTGGCCATCACTCCCGGCCAGGCCAGGATGATCGGCCCTTGCTGCCAGGCTTCACCGCTGTGTTCGCCGTCCCACTCATGCTCCACGCCACTGGCATCGCGATGGCGCTGCGGGCTGAGGAAGTCGTCGGGGTACAGCACGATCTCATGGAAACCCTGGTACCAGTTCAGATCGCCCAGGTGCAGCAGCGGCAATTGAGCCTGGGCGGCGAGCAGCAGGCGTTGTTCCTGGTGCAGTTCGACGCCGGGCAGGCAGGTCAGGTGTTTGTCCTGCAGGAACAGCACGGCCGACTCGCGCAGCCATTGGTCCTCGGCCTCGCTCAGGCCGTCGAGAAAACTCAGGTGCTGACGGACTCGCTGCCAGGTTTCATCGGCAACGGGGTGCTTGGCCAAGGTGCGTTGGCGACGCCAGGTGCTGAGCAGGCCCATGGGCGATCAGCGCGACTGGGCTTTGGAGCTCGAGCCACCGAAGCGGCTGCGGACCAGGCCAATGATCATCGGCACCAGCGACAACAGGATGATGCCTACCACCAGCAGCGACAGGTTCTTCTTGATGAAGGGCACGTTGCCGAAGAAGTAACCCAAGGTCACGAGGCCGCCGACCCAGAGGATGGTGCCGAACACACTGAAGGCGAAAAAACGCGGATAGGGCATCTTGGCGACACCGGCGACGAAGGGCGCAAAGGTCCGGATGATCGGCAGGAAGCGCGCCAGCGTCACGGTCTTGCCGCCGTGCTTTTCATAGAAGTCGTGGGTTTGTTGCAGGTAGTCGCGGCGGAAGATTTTCGAGTTGGGATTACTGAACAGTTTTTCCCCGGCCGTTCGACCGACCACATAGTTGGTACTGTCTCCGAGTATCGCCGCCAGCATCAGCAGGCCTCCCAGCAGCACCGGGTCCATGCCGCCACCGGCGGCGACGGCACCGGCGATGAACAGCAGCGAGTCGCCCGGCAGGAAGGGCATGACCACCAGGCCGGTCTCGCAGAAGATCACCAGGAAAAGAATGGCGTAGATCCATGGCCCGTAGTTGGTGACCAGCATATCGAGGTACACATCGAGATGCAGGACAAGGTCGATCGGGTTGAAATCCATGGAGGGCACCTGTGTGGCGGCTCGACTCGGCAAGCCTGTGCGGAAAGTCTGAAAAATATGACTACAAGGCCGCGGGCTATTTCTTACGGCCGATAAAGATCGCGATTATACGGACAGCAAAGTGAAAAGCGTGTGGGTTTTGTAGCGAGGGATTACGAAGGCGATGGTGTGAGGATTGCCGGGGGAATCAAGTGCATCGGGTTCAGCCTGGGTTCAGGTTTCAGGGGCGCAACGCACCCCCGGCGGGAGCGAGCGCCCGCGCCACCTGGAAACGTCACAAATGTCAGAGTTCGTCGCTGATCGGCAAAATGTAGTTCTTGAACTCGCTGTCTTCACGAAAGCCCATGGACTCGTAGGTTTTTTGCGCCACCAGGTTGTCGCTGCTGGTGGACACGCGCATGCGCACGGCCTGGGTTTCCTTGGCCATTTTTTTCGCGGTGCGCATCAGGTTGTCGGCGACCAGTTGGCGGCGGGCGTCTTCGGCGACGTAGATGTCGTTGAGGATCCATACCCGCTTGAGCGACAGGGACGAGAAGCTCGGGTACAGCTGGCAAAAACCCAGCAGTCGGCCATCGTCGTCATCTGGCAAGGCCAGGTAAATCACCGACTCCTTGCGGCGCAGGCGTTTTTCCAGGAACGCGCGGGAGGAATCCGGATAAGGCAGCGAACCGTAAAACTCGCGGTACTTGACGAACAGAGGCGTCAGCAGGTCCAGGTGCTCGAGAGTAGCTTGAATAATCCGCATGCTAGAGGCCTCAACTTCAAGTAGATATGACGGCAGTTTCCAGTGGATTTGACGGCAATTGATCCATCACTCGGGCAGCCGTTCGTCGACTCTGCCTCAAAGCGCGACTAAAACGCAATGCGCAGTAGACTCAGGGTTTCTGCGGACCGAGCAGGAAATTGGAGCTGGTTTGTGCGTCGTTTTCTGACTCGATAGTCTGCAGTTGCGCCTCATCTTTCAGGTTGACGCCCGATAGCTGCCGGCGACAGGCCTCGCGCATCAGGTACAGCAGGCGGTGGGCGGCCATGCCGTAGCTCAGACCCTCGAGGCGGACATTGGAGATGCAGTTGCGGTAGGCGTCCGTCAGGCCGACCTTGGGGTTGTAGGTGAAATACAGGCCGAGGCTGTCGGGCGAGCTGAGGCCGGGGCGTTCGCCGATCAGGATCACCACCATTTTGGCTCCCAGCAACTGGCCGATTTCGTCGGCCACGGCGACCCGACCTTGTTCCACCAGAATCACCGGCGACAGGGACCAACCCTCGGCCTCGGTCTGTTCTTCCATGCGCGCCAGGAAGGGTAGGGTGTGCCGATGTACCGCCAGTGCCGACAGGCCGTCTGCCACCACCACGGCCAGGTCGACCCCGCCTGGGTGGGCCTCGGCATATTCACGCAGGGTTTGCGCCGAGTGCTCGGAGAGTTTGCGCCCCAGGTCCGGGCGCTGCAGGTAGCTATGCCGATCGCTGGCGGCGCTGTGCAGCAGCAGGCTGGCGCGTCCGGCTGTGGCCAACTGCGTGCTCAGCCCGGCGTGATCGAAGGGTAGGTGCACGGCGTCACGGGCCTGGGCGTGGGCGTACTGGAAATCCAGTTGGGCACCGGTCGGCATGCTGGTGCCGGAGCGGCCCAGGGCGATGCGCGCGGGAGTCAGGCGGCGCAGTTCCAGCCAGGGGTTCTGCGGGTCGATCGGTGGTTGTTCCATGAGCACCTCTTTCATCCCAGTTGCGCCAGGGCCTGGCGGAAGGCCGGCGGCAGGTTGTTGCCGAACCGGACCTTGCCGTCACCCTGCGTGAAAATACCCATGTTCGCCAACCATGCCTCGAATTCCGGGGCCGGTTTCAGGCCCAGGGTCTGGCGCGCGTAGAGGGCGTCATGGAATGAGGTGGTCTGGTAGTTGAGCATGATGTCGTCGGAGCCGGGGATGCCCATGATGAAGTTGATCCCGGCCACGCCCAGCAGGGTCAGCAGGGTGTCCATGTCGTCCTGGTCGGCTTCGGCGTGGTTGGTGTAGCAGATGTCGCAGCCCATGGGCACGCCGAGCAACTTGCCGCAGAAGTGGTCTTCCAGGCCGGCGCGGATGATCTGCTTGCCGTTGTACAGGTACTCCGGGCCGATGAAACCGACCACGGTGTTGACCAGGAATGGCTTGAAATGCCGTGCCACGGCATAGGCCCGGGTCTCGCAGGTTTGCTGGTCGAGGCCGAAGTGGGCGTTGGCCGACAGCGCGCTGCCCTGGCCGGTCTCGAAATACATCAGGTTTTGCCCCAGCGTGCCGCGGTTGAGGCTCAGTCCGGCGTCGTAGCCTTCCTGGAGCACGCTCAGGCTAATGCCAAAGCTGGCATTGGCGGCTTCGGTGCCGGCAATCGACTGGAACACCAGGTCCAGGGGCACGCCACGGTTGATCGCCTCGATGGAGGTGGTGACGTGGGTCAGGACGCAGGCCTGGGTCGGTATTTCGTAGCGCTGGATCACCGCGTCGAGCATTTCCAGCATGGCGCAGATCGAGGCGATGCTGTCCGTGGCCGGGTTGATGCCGATCATCGCGTCGCCATTGCCGTACAGCAGGCCGTCGAGAATGCTCGCCGCGATACCGGCCGGCTCGTCGGTGGGGTGGTTGGGTTGCAGCCGGGTCGACAAGCGACCGCGTAGGCCCAGGGTCCCGCGAAAGCGGGTGACTACGCGAATTTTCTGCGCCACCAGCACCAGGTCTTGCACGCGCATGATTTTCGACACGGCCGCGGCCATTTCTGGCGTCAGGCCGGGGGCCAGCGCACGCAGACTGTGTTCGTCGGCGGCGTCGCTGAGCAGCCAGTCGCGAAAGCCGCCGACGGTCAGGTGGCTGACGGTGGCAAAGGCGTTGGCGTCGTGGGTGTCGATGATCAACCGGGTGACTTCATCGGTCTCGTAGGGGATCAGCGCTTCTTGCAGAAAGTGCTTGAGCGGGATATCCGCCAGGGCCATTTGCGCCGCTACCCGCTCACCGTCGTTCTGCGCGGCGACACCGGCCAGGAAGTCTCCGGAGCGTGCCGGGCTGGCTTTGGCCATGACGTCCTTGAGGTCGTCGAAGCGGTAGGTCTGGGCGCCCACGCTATGGGAAAAACTTGCCATTTCAGTCTCCGTTTCAAATAGGACAGTGCGCTGCCCGGGGCCGGCCGTGGCTGAGCATGCCACGCTCGGCGTGGGCAGCGCACTTCAATGCAGCAGACTCAGGCCGTTGCCTTGGTGCCATCGGGGTGCAGGGTTTCCGGCAGCGGCAGGCCCAGGTATTCGCCCTTGGCAATGATCCCGGCGGCGCGGTCCTCGGCTTCCAGTTGCAAGGCCTTGGGTACCGACAGCCAATACGCCAGGCCCACGGCAATGAAACCTGCACTTATCTTGCCAATCAGCACCGGCAGAATAATGGTGGGCTGGAAGTTGGCAGTGAAGGACAAGTGGTCGCCCAGCAGGAAGGCCGCGCACACGCCAAAGGCAATGTTGATCACTTTGTCCTTTGGCGGCATGAAACGCACCAGGCGGAACATGGCCAGGATGTTGGCGATGGTCGCCAGCATGCCGGCGCTGCCAACGGCGCTCAGGCCGATCTTGCTGCCGAGGCTTTCCAGTGGCTTGCCCAGGTACTTGCGCAGCAGATAGACCATCGGGAAGGCACCGGCCAGCATGATGCCGATGTAGCCAGCGGTTTCCAGGGCGCGGGTCTGGTCTTCAGCGTCGGCGATGATCGGGTGGAACCCCCAACTGCCGAACACCAGGGTGAATACGCCGGTGAAGTACTCGACGATGGAGAACACCAGGACCAGCTTGATCGCGGCGTCCAGGGTGCGCCCGAAGATGATGAAGCCCTTGATCATCAGGTCGGGCAGAAAACGCAGGCCCAGGGCCAGGGCCACGACGAAGATCAGGATCGGCAGCAGGTTGGCGAAGATGCTGCCCAGGCCCAGGGCCAATTGATAGGTGGCTTCGCCGTTGGTCGACACCAGGTCGCGCACCAGCGGGTTGCTGAACGCGAGGATGACACTGGCAATCAGCACGCCCAGCGGGATAGTCAGGATGCCCGACATGATGCCCAGGGCCATGTACTTGTGGTCGCGCTTGTCGAGCATCGCCAGGCCCATGGGAATGGAGAACACGATGGTCGCGCCGCCCATGAAACCGGTGATCAGCGCCATGACCAGTGCTTCTTTACTGGCCGCCAGGGCCGAGGCCAGGTGATAACCGCCCATATCCGAGGCGATGATCATGGTCGCCGCCAGTGCCGGGTCAGCGCCCAGGGAGCTGAAGAACGGGCCGAAGGCTTTTTCGATGACCACTGTCAGGTAGGGGATGGACGCCATGATCCCCGCCGCCGGCACGAAGATGTGCCCGGTGGCGTGGATGCCTTCCATGAATTCTTTACCAAGTCCTTCATCGCTGTTGTAGATCGCCGCGAAGGCGCCGAGTACGGCGCAGAACATGATGAGATAGAGCACGTAGTTGCCGATCTGATCCATTGCGGTTTCCTTTCTTATTGTTGTTTTCCAGCGCGGACGCTGTGTTTCACCAAAGGCGCGCGGGCTTTTGCGATTTTCTGCTTGCAGCCGTGCGTCCGGCCGCCGAGGGGGGCCGAATGCACTGCATGAAAAAGAGTCTTGCCGGTACAGGTCAGTCCCGGCGACCGAAGTCGCCGGGAGGTTGGATCAGAAGAAGCCCAGCGGGTTGATGTCGTAGCTCACCAGCAGGTTTTTGGTCTGTTGGTAGTGATCGAGCATCATCTTGTGGGTTTCACGGCCGACACCGGACTTCTTGTAGCCACCGAACGCGGCGTGCGCCGGGTACAGGTGGTAGCAGTTGGTCCAGACGCGACCGGCCTTGATCGCCCGGCCCATGCGGTAGGCGCGGTTGATGTCGCGGGTCCACAGGCCAGCGCCGAGGCCGAACTCGGTGTCGTTGGCAATGGCCAGGGCTTCGGCTTCGTCCTTGAAGGTGGTGATGCTCACCACTGGACCGAAGATTTCTTCCTGGAACACGCGCATTTTGTTGGTGCCCTTGAGCAGGGTCGGCTGGATGTAATAGCCGGTCGCCAGGTTGCCCTCGAGTTTTTCCACCTTGCCACCGGTCAGCAGCTCGGCGCCTTCGCCCTTGGCGATTTCCAGGTACGAAAGGATTTTGTCGAATTGCTGCTCGGACGCCTGGGCGCCGACCATGGTGTCGGTGTCGAGCGGGTCGCCGCGCTTGATTTGCAGGACCTTCTTCATCACGACTTTCATGAAGTCGTCGTAGATCGACTCTTGCACCAGGGCGCGCGATGGGCAGGTGCAGACTTCGCCCTGGTTGAAGAACGCCAGCACCAGGCCTTCTGCGGCTTTTTCGATGAACGATTCTTCGGCTTGCATGATGTCGGCGAAGAAGATGTTCGGCGACTTGCCGCCCAGTTCCACGGTCGACGGAATGATGTTTTCGGCGGCGCATTTCATGATGTGCGAACCGACCGGGGTCGAGCCGGTGAATGCGATCTTGGCGATGCGCTTGCTGGTGGCCAGGGCTTCGCCGGCTTCTTTGCCGAACCCTTGCACCACGTTCAACACGCCCGGTGGCAGCAGGTCGCCGATCAGTTCCAGCAGCACGCTGATGCCCAGCGGCGTTTGTTCGGCCGGCTTGAGCACCACGCAGTTACCGGCAGCCAGGGCCGGCGCGAGTTTCCAGGCGGCCATCAGGATCGGGAAGTTCCACGGGATGATCTGGCCGACCACGCCCAGCGGTTCGTGGAAGTGATAGGCCGCGGTGTGTTCGTTGATTTCCGCAGAGCTGCCTTCTTGCGCGCGGATGCAGCCGGCGTAGTAGCGGAAGTGATCAGCCGCCAGCGGGATGTCGGCGTTCAGGGTTTCGCGCACGGCCTTGCCGTTGTCCCAGGATTCGGTGATTGCCAGGACTTCGAGGTTCTGCTCGATGCGATCGGCGATTTTCAACAGCACCAGGGAGCGGTCCTGGACCGAGGTCTTGCCCCAGGCATCGGCCGCGGCGTGGGCAGCGTCCAGGGCTTTTTCGATGTCTTCGGCCGTGGAACGGGGGAATTCGGCAATCGGCTGGCCGTTGACCGGCGAGGTGTTAGTGAAGTACTGGCCTTTGACAGGCGCGACGAACTCGCCGCCGATGTAGTTACCGTATTTGCTTTTGAACGAAACGATAGCGCCTTCAGTACCGGGGTGAGCGTAACGCATGATGAGTGTCTCCTTGGCTTTTGTGCTTATAGGGGAGTACGCGCAATAAGCGCTGGTACAAGCCTAGAGCAAAGGTCGGGCCAGTGCCTTGTGGTGCCTGTAAATCAAGGGTTTGCGCAGTCGGCGGCGGGGCCTTGCTTGCAGGCTGTGCCAGATTCGATACGGGTCGTGTGACACTTTGTACCGTTTGTGGCACAGCGCGTGACCGGTCGGTCTCGCTGGCATTGCAATGCGCGCCGGGCTGGAGGATGCTCGGCTGCATGAGAGGGCGAAGCACTCGCCTGAACCAGGCACAGGATAGGGGACACGGGGGTTACGACCGTTCTGCGGACCTGACCCTCGGGGAGAACAATAAGAAATGCACAGCAACCATTTAAGTCGCCATGCCCAACAGGTCTTGACCGTCACCCAGGGCAAGAACCAGTTGCACGGTCCGGGCAGCGATCCGTCCATCGCCCGCTCCTGGCTGCGGTGTCTGGAGGACTATCATCTCGATCCGGCATTGGCCATCGCGCCCACGGTGCTGGAGCATGGTCGGGTGCTGGAAAGTCGCGAGCGCCTGCAGCAGGTGCTGCAGATTGCCGGCGGAGAAATGAACAGCCTGCATCAGCAACTCAGCGGTGCCGGGCATGCGGTGTTGTTGACCGACGCCCGTGGGGTGATTCTCAACTGTGTCACGGCGTCCACCGAGCGCAAGATCTTCGAGCGCGCCGGCCTGTGGCTCGGCGCCGATTGGAGTGAGGCCTGCGAAGGCACCAACGGAATCGGCACTTGTTTAGTGGAACGCCAGGCGCTGACCATCCACCAGGATGAACACTTTCGCGGCCGTCACACGGGCCTGACCTGTTCGGCCAGCCCGGTGTTCGACCCCCATGGCGAGCTGCTGGCGGTGCTCGACGTTTCCTCGGCGCGCCATGACGTTTCGCGCCAGAGCCAGTTCCACACCATGGCGCTGGTCAATCTCTCGGCGAAAATGATCGAGAGCTGCTACTTCCTGCGCCACTTCGACAACCAGTGGTTGCTGCGCTTTCACCTGCAGGCCGAGTCGGTCGGGTTGTTCAGCGAAGGGCTGCTGGCGTTTGACGGGGAAGGGCGCATCAGTGCGGTCAACCAGAGCGCGTTGAACCTGCTGGGGCATATTCGCGGCGGCCTGGTGGGCAAGCCGGTGGAGGCCTTTTTCGACTGTTCGCTGGATCAACTGTTGTCTCGCGCCAGCGTCAACGCCAGCGCCAGTTGGCCGCTGCGCACCCGTGACGGCCGGGCCTTGTTTGCCCTGTTGCGCGGTCAGCCGCGCAGTGTGCCCGCCCCGGTTGCGCAGGCGCAGAGGGTTGCCGAGCGGCCGCGGTTGGCCGGTATTTGCCTGGGCGATGAAGGTTTGCAGGCGGATTTTCGCAAAGCCCTGCGGGTGTTCGAACGTGATGTGCCGCTGTTGATCAATGGCGAGACCGGTTCAGGCAAAGAGGCCTTTGCCAAGGCCGTGCACCAGGCCAGCCAGCGTGCCGACAAAGCCTTTGTCGCGCTCAATTGCGCGGCCATTCCTGAGAGCCTGATCGAGAGCGAGCTGTTCGGCTATCGCGGCGGCAGTTTCACCGGCGCACGCAAGGAAGGCATGCGCGGCAAGCTGCAGCAGGCCGATGGCGGGACTTTGTTCCTGGATGAAATCGGCGACATGCCCCTGGCCCTGCAAACCCGCTTGTTACGGGTACTTGAGGACCGGCTGGTGGTGCCGATTGGTGGTGAGCCGCAGGCGGTCAACGTGCGGATCATCAGCGCCACTCACCGTGACTTGCTGGAGCGGGTGCAGGATGGCAGCTTTCGCGAAGACCTGTATTACCGGCTCAATGGTCTGGAGGTAGGCTTGCCGCCCCTGCGTGAGCGCAGTGATAAATCCCAGCTGCTGGACTTTCTGTTGGCCGAAGAGGCAGGTGGCGAGGCGGTGTTGATTGATGCTCCGGCGCGCCAGGCGTTGCTCGGGTTTGCCTGGCCAGGCAACGTGCGGCAGTTGCGCACGGTGCTGCGGACCTTGGCAGCCTTGTGTGAAGAGGGGCGCATCGGTGTGGAGGACTTGCCGGCGATGATTCGTCAGGCTCGTCCGGCATCGAGCAGTGCACCGGCAGCGGTCGAGTTTCCACTCGACGATGCCGAGCGCCTGGCCTTGCTCAATGCCCTGGAACAACAGCGCTGGCACATGACCCATGCGGCCGAACAGTTGGGGGTCAGCCGCAATACCCTCTATAGAAAGCTGCGCAAGCACGGGATAACCCGTTAGGTGTTGGCTGAAGTGACGGCTGTTCAGCGAAAGAACGGGTCGTCGAAGAACAGGTCGTCGTTGAGTGATTTTTCCATTTCGCGCTCATAGTCCCTCTGTGCCTTGAGCCAGGCTTTCAGGTTCTTGGGATCATTCAGCTCTTCGCCGAGCAGAATATGTTCCTGAATATCATCCAGGACCGAGTCGAGTTGCTGCTGGTAAAAACCAGGCAGGTTCGCCAGTGTCAGTTTGTCGAACGGGTCGAGATTTAGCTGCAGTTTGAATCCTTGCTCCTGATCGAATACTTCCTGTTTTAGCTCATCGAGTTGCTCGGTCAATACGCGGTTGTAATGTTTCAGTCGATCAGCAGTCAGCGTGTTGAGGGTGCTTGCATCGATGTGCTCCAACTCCAGCTGTAGTTGCAGCAGCTCAAGCAGATTGCGCTGGCCATAGGCATGGTTGACGCGCTGCATCAACACGGTTTTGCGCTCGCGCTCGTCAGGGTCGGTTTCTCGGTCTGGGTGCAGGGCGCTGGCCAGTTTGCGGTACACCTCGCGCACGGACTGGCTGGCCTCGGCGGCGGCTGCTTCCTGGCGTAGCTGGTGGGCGTTTTTCTTGCCAGGTTTGTTTGGCTCAGGTTGTTCGCTCTGCAAGCGCTCATTTATTTTTTGCGCGATGTCGTCGGGAGATAGCCCCTGGATATCGTCGTCGAGCTCGACCCCGAACATCTCCTGCAGTCCCAGTTTGAGAAACTCGTTGTCTTCTTCCTCATCGGTATCGAAGTCTCGGCCACTGTGCTGGTTGTACAGCGCTTTCAAGCGCACTTGCTCCTCTTCGCTGCAATTGCCGCTATCAAGCAGGGTGTAGGCTTGGCCGCAAATTTCCTGGGTCAGTGTCTTGCGATCAGTTTTCGAGAGTTTGATTCGCTCGCCCAGGTCGCTCAGAAGTTGCACGAACCCGACCGTGTGTTGATGCAGGATGTCGAGCTGGGGCACGAACTCACTGTGCCAGCGCTGCTCATAAAGCGCGGTGGCCGCTTCCCACGCTTGCAGGATCTGCCGTTGTTTGTCGATTTTTTTCACCAGCTCATTGAATTTTCGCTGCCCGGCAGACAATTTTTTGGGACCTTTGTCTGGGGAGATACTCAGGTCGTAGGTGGTTTTGCTCATGGGCGGTCTCCGGCGATCACTCAAGCGTGAGGGATGCCAAGATTATCAGCGGCATCGGTGGTGTACAGGGTCGCAGGCAGATTCTGAATGTTCAGTCGTTTAATAGGGTGCAGTGACTCGCCCGTTTAAACATCAGGTGCGATTTTTCCCACCCTAGGCTAACCTGCCTCGATGTTTTACGAGGTTGACTATGCACATTCATATCCTGGGTATCTGCGGCACTTTCATGGGCTCGATGGCGGTTCTGGCCAAAGAGCTGGGCCATCGCGTGACCGGCTCCGACGCGAATGTCTATCCGCCGATGAGCACCCAACTGGAGGCTCAGGGCATTGAACTGACGCAGGGTTATGACCCGGCCCAGCTCGACCCGGCCCCGGACCTGGTGGTGATCGGCAATGCCATGTCCCGCGGTAACCCGGCGGTCGAGTACGTCTTGAACAAAGGTTTGCCGTACGTCTCGGGCCCGCAGTGGCTGGCCGACCATGTGCTGCAAGGGCGCTGGGTGCTGGCGGTTGCCGGCACCCATGGCAAGACTACCACCAGCAGCATGCTCGCCTGGGTGCTGGAGCACGCGGGCATGAGCCCGGGCTTCCTGATCGGCGGCGTGCCGCAGAATTTCTCGGTCTCGGCGCGCCTGGGCGACACGCCGTTTTTTGTGATCGAGGCTGACGAATACGACAGCGCCTTCTTCGACAAGCGTTCGAAGTTCGTCCACTACCGCCCGCGCACTGCGATCCTCAACAACCTTGAGTTTGATCACGCAGACATCTTCCCCGATCTGCCAGCGATCGAGCGCCAGTTCCACCACTTGGTGCGCACCATCCCGAGCGAAGGCCTGGTGATT
Source organism: Pseudomonas sp. IT-P176 (assembly GCF_949767245.1). Taxonomy (NCBI): domain Bacteria; kingdom Pseudomonadati; phylum Pseudomonadota; class Gammaproteobacteria; order Pseudomonadales; family Pseudomonadaceae; genus Pseudomonas; species Pseudomonas sp. IT-P176. Next base: position 185,792 of record NZ_CATKPN010000046.1, on the reverse strand, counting down.
CATCCGACCACTGAGCCGGCGTTGCAGCGGGTCGTCGAGATGGGCTGCTGGACCCCGGTGCAAACCACCGGTGCCGGCGGGCAATGGCAGGTCAAATTGCTCAGCGAAGACGGTTCGAAGTTCGAAGTGCTGTTCGAGGGCGTCGCGCAGGGCGTGGTCGACTGGGACATGACCGGTCAGCACAACGTCGCCAACGCGTTGGCGACCCTGGCGGCAGCACGCCATGTCGGCGTGGTCCCGGCCATGGGCATTGCGGCGCTGAGCGCGTTCAAGAGTGTCAAACGGCGCATGGAAGTCGTGGCCCAGGTCAACGGCATCACCATCTACGACGACTTTGCCCACCATCCGACGGCGATCGCTACCACCCTGGACGGCCTGCGTAAGCGCATTGGCGACGCACCGCTGATTGCCATCATCGAGCCGCGTTCCAACTCCATGAAGCTCGGCGCGCACCGTGACGGACTGCCGGAAAGCGTGGTCGATGCCGACCAGGTGATCTGGTACGCTCCGGCCAACCTGGGCTGGGACCTGGCGGGCACCGCGGCGCTGTGTACGGTGCCGTCGATCGTCAGCGATTCGCTGGACGGCATCATTGCGCGGGTCCAGAGCCAGGCTCAACCGGGCACGCACGTGGTGATCATGAGCAATGGCGGCTTCGGCGGCCTGCACGGCAAGCTGGCCGAGGCGCTTAAATGAACAACGGTCCGGATCGCATCACGCTGGCCATGACGGGCGCTTCAGGCGCCCAGTATGGCTTGCGCCTGCTCGATTGCCTGGTGCGCGAAGACCGTGAGGTGCATTTCCTGATCTCCAAGGCCGCACAGTTGGTACTGGCTACCGAGACTGACGTCACGCTGCCGCCCAAGCCGCAGATGATGCAGGCCTTTCTCACCGAATACACCGGTGCGGTCGCCGGGCAGATTCGGGTGTATGGCAAGGAAGACTGGATGTCGCCGGTGGCCTCGGGCTCCGGCTCACCGGCCGCGATGGTGGTGGTGCCCTGTTCGACCGGGACCTTGTCCGCCATCGCCATGGGCGCCTGCAACAACCTGATCGAACGTGCCGCCGACGTGACGTTGAAAGAGCGCCGGCAGTTGATTGTGGTGCCGCGCGAGGCGCCGTATTCGAGCATTCACCTGGAAAACATGCTCAAGCTGTCGAACATGGGCGTGACTATCCTGCCGGCGTCGCCGGGTTTCTATCATCAGCCGCAGACCATCGATGACCTGGTGGATTTTGTCGTGGCGCGGATTCTCAATGTGTTGAACATCCCGCAGGACATGCTGCCGCGCTGGGGCGAACACCATCTGAGCAGTGATGAGTAAGCTGCTGCTGGTGCTGCTGGCCTTGCAACTGGTCGGTTGCGCCAGTGTGCGCACCCTGGATGCGGCGCAACCGGGCGCTCCGGTGGTGTATTCCGGGGCGCGCCTGGACTGGTATGCGCTACAGGGTGGTTGTTGTGCCAAGGATCGGTTTGGTGCCGAAGCCCCGAGTTATCCAGGTCTCGACCTGCCGGCCAGTGCCTTGCTCGACACGCTGTTGCTGCCGTTGTCGGTGTTGACGGTGCTTGGGGTCGGGTTTCAGGCGACGGGCGGGTTGTAGCGCAGGGCTACTTGCCCAGCTTGCGCAGTTCGTCCGATTCCACCACCCGTATCCCGTCCTGCTCCTCCAGCGCCAGGCGCCACATGGCGCGGGCCAGTTGGCAGGCTTCGATGCCGCGGTATTTACCCGGGATCAGCCTGGACAGCGGGCCGGCGAGTTGCTCGGCCAGGCGTGGCTCCAGGCGTTCGCCCAGTAGCAGGGAAGGCCGGCAGATAGTTAGCTGCGGCCAGTCTTGCGCGCGCAGGGCCTGTTCCATTTCCCCTTTGACGCGGTTGTAGAACACCGAGGATTTTGGGTCCGCGCCGATGGCGCTGATCACGATCAGGTGTCGTGCACCCATTTCGCGCGCCCGTTTGGCGAAGGCCACCACCATGTCCAGGTCGACCGCGCGAAATGCCGGTTCCGAACCGGCCTGCTTGATCGTGGTGCCCAGGCAGCAGTAGGCGATGTCTACCCGGCCATTGAGTTGAGGCAGGAACACGGTAGGGTCGCCGACTGGGTTTTCCAGGTGCGGGTGTTCCGCCAGCGGTCGGCGAGAGGGCGCCAGTACGCGACTGATGGTGGGCTCGTTGAGCAACCGGTCGAGCAAATGTTCACCGGTCAGGCCGGTGGCTCCAGCGAGCAGTACGTGCTGAGGCGTCAAGTACATAGTGTTTCTCCCTTGATACTGTTCAGCTTAGTTGCTCTTTGCATCCGTGTTGTTCAACGCCGCATTTTGCAGCGCTTTTCGTGCTTGCTGCTTGCGCAGTGCCTGCCAGCGCGCCAGAACCCCCTTGGGTGCCCAGATCTGTGGTTCAGAAGCTTCGAAGTTGTCTGCCAGTTCCCGTTCGGCAACCGTGGCCTTGGCCAGCTTGAAGGCTTGCTCGAGGTCGTCGGTCTGGTTCAGTGCCTGGGCGAACAGGGCATCGCCGAAGTAAGTGAAGTCCGCTTCCTCGGAGCAGCCGAACGACACCCGGTCAGCCCGCGAGGCGGTCATGACGAGCGTGCGCTCGTCTTTGAGGGCAGGTAGGAAACCTCCGGAGTAGCAGGCGGAAATCACGATGATCTTGTCGCGGTTTTTCAGCGGTGCCAAGACGGCGGCCAACTCATCGGCGGGCAGGTCGGCCAGCTCCATGCGCGGCTGGTCGAGTACCAGTTCGTGTTCGTGGGTGCCGTGGCTGGTCAGGTAGATGAACAGCAAGTCTTCCGGACCGCTGCGCTCGGCCAGGGTCAGGGCGGCGCGGCGCAGGTTTTCGCGGGTGGCCATGGGCCGGTCGCCGAGGTGGTCGCGGTGGTTGACCAGGCGGATCTGGCCATAGGCGCCGAAACGGCTGGCCAGCATGTTGCTGACGTAGTCGGACTCGCGCAGGAATACGCTCTGCTTGCCGTCGCCGCCGAGCGTCAGGCTGTACAGTTCGATCGCGGGGGTTGAGGCAGGCACATTGGCCAGCGCCTCATTGAGCAGGCGGCCCTGGGCCAGCAGGCCCAGCTCCAGGGTGTCGGGCAGCAATTTGCCGTCGGCATCACGCACGCGCTGGCCATTGATCCAGTCGCCGCTCTGCACCGTGCCGTCGGTCAGTACCAGCGTGCCGTGGCCCTGATAGCTGTCGTTGTCGAACTGGCCGACGTAGAAGCTGCCATCGGGCAGGTTCAGGCGCCCCTGGCCGGTGAAGCGCCAGTCGCTGAAGTGCCCGAGGTAGTGACTGTTGTCAGCGCCGATCAACTCGCCCTTGCCGCTGAGCGCGCCTTCCTTGAACTGGCCGATCCACACGTCGCCGTCGGCGTTTTCGTAGCGGCCCTTGCCGTGCAGTTGATTCTGTTTGAAGCCGCCGACATAGCTGTCGCCTTCGGCGCTGTTGAAGCTGCCAATGCCGTCCAGTTGGCTGTTGATGAAGTGGCCGCTGAACTGATTGCCGCTGACATCGCTGCGCTGGCCTTGGCCATTGGGTTTGCCGTGGGCGAACTGGCCCTGGTATTGGCTGCCGTCTTCGAGTTCCAGGCGACCGAGTCCGGAGTACTGGTCGGCCTTGAATTCGCCCCGGTAGGTCATGCCGTTTTCCTTGAGCGTGCCCTCGCCGTCGCGCCGCCCCAGCTTGAAGCCGCCGGTGTAGCTGCTGTCGCTGGTGGTCAGGGCGCCCTGGCCATGGAACAGCCCTTGCTGGAAGGCGCCGCGGTAGACCTCGCCATTGCTGCCGTGCCACTCGCCCTGCCCATGCCATTGGCCTTTGTCGAACTGGCCGGCGTACCAACTGCCGTTCGGGTAGTCGATGCGACCCTGGCCTTGCAGCAGCCCGTCGACCAGGTCGCCCCGATAGCGGCCGCCGTCGGGCAGGCGCGCGTCCGGCGGCAACAGCGATTCGCCGTCGCCACAGGCGGTGAGCAACAGGGTCAATGCGAGGGGTGCAAGTAAGCGCATAGCAGGATCCGGGTGATTAGGCGACCGAGTATGCCGCAGCTATGTGCCTGATAAATAGAGACGCGGTGCGAAACAGCAGCAACTGCTCCGCATCCGGCAGGGGTTACACGAACGCCAGTGACAGGGGTTCGGCGATATAGGCCGGTTTTTCCTGGCCTTCGATTTCCAGGGTGGCGGTGGCCTTGAGCAGCCATTGGCCGGGTTTTTTCTCGGTGACGTCGGTCAGTTCGACCTTGAGCCGGACCCTTGAATCGACTTTCACCGGCTGGATGAAGCGCACGCTGTCGAGGCCGTAGTTGACGACCATTTTCAAGTCCTGGGGCAGGACCATGATGTCTTCCATCAGTTTGGGAATCAGCGACAGCGACAGGAAACCGTGGGCGATGGTGCTACCGAATGGTGTCTGTGCGGCTTTTACCGGGTCAACGTGGATGAACTGAAAGTCGCCCGTGGCTTCAGCGAACAGGTTGATGCGCTCCTGGTCGATGGTGAGCCATTCGGAACGTCCGAGTTCCTTGCCGACATAATTCTTGAGCTCTGCAACGGGTACATAGGGCATTGAGACTCTCCTTGGGTTCATCGGTTTTATAGTTTTTTTTAGGGATCAGGAACCACCTTAGATCATCATGGCCACGGGTGCCGGTCAAGCTTGCATACCATTGGCGAATACCCATGCATAGCAGATGCCATGCTTATAATGGCAGGCCCGTTTTGGGGGGCGAGTTTTGTGGGGGGATGATTCATGTTGCTTCGCGGCCTGACCTGGCTGGTGCTGTTTCAATTGCTCGGCACGGCCATCAACCATTTGTTGTTGCCGGTGCTGCCGGGGCCGATTATCGGCCTGCTGCTGTTGCTGGTGTACCTGATCATGCGCGGCGAAGTCGGCGAGCCACTGAGCCTGGCTGCCGGCAGCTTGTTGCGCTATCTACCGTTGCTGCTGGTCCCGCCTGCGGTGGGGGTGATGGTGTATGCCGCGGATATCGCGGCTGACTTCTGGGCGATCGCCGGCGCATTGGTGCTGTCGTTGCTGCTGTCCATGGCCTTTGCCGGGGTGCTGATGCAATGGCTGGTCAAGCGCCAGGCTCGACGGGAGGAGCGCTCATGATGTTTGACTGGCAGGGCGCGGTGGCGGCAGTGATCCATCACCCGTTGTTCGGGATCGGCATTACCCTGGGGGCTTATCAGTTGGTGCTGGCGGCGTTCGAGAAAACCCGCTGGATCTTCCTGCAGCCGGTGCTGGTGTCCATGCTGCTGGTGATTGGCGTATTGCTCACCTGTGGCCTGACCTATGCCGAGTACCGTAAAAGCACGGAAATCCTCAGCATCCTGCTGGGGCCGGCGACGGTGGCCCTGGCGGTGCCGCTGTACCTCAACCTGCGGCGCATTCGCCAACTGTTCTGGCCGATTTTTACTACGCTGGTGGTAGGTGGGGTGGTCGCTACCGGCCTGTGCGTGTTGCTGGGCTGGTGGTTTGGCGCCGAACACATGATTCTGATGACTATGGCACCGAAGTCGGTGACCTCGCCCATTGCCATGCTGGTGGCCGAGCAGATCGGTGGCGTGGCGGCGTTGGCGGCGGTGTTTGTGCTGATCACCGGGGTGATCGGGGCGATTTTCGGCCCGGCGCTGCTCGATCGTCTCGGCGTCCATGGCCCCGAGGCCCGCGGCATGGCCCTGGGCATGACCGCTCATGCGGTGGGCACTTCAGTAGCCCTGCAGGAAAGTGAAGAGTGCGGTGCGTTTGCCGCGTTGGCGATGAGCCTGATGGGTGTGGCCACGGCGGTGTTGTTGCCGTTGGCGGTGTCGATGGTGGTGTAAGGACATGTCTATGAGTCTGGCGCTTTTCCCGCTGAATACGGTGCTGTTTCCCGGCTGTTTCCTTGATCTGCAGATTTTCGAGGCGCGCTACCTGGACATGATCAGCCGCTGCATGAAGCAGGGGGCAGGGTTTGGCGTGGTGTGCATTCTTGAGGGCGAAGAGGTCGGCCTGGCCCCGCAGGGGTATGCACTGGTCGGCTGCGAAGCGCGGATCACCGATTTCAAGCAGCAGGACAACGGCCTGCTGGGAATTCGAGTGCAGGGCGCACGCCGCTTCAATGTGTTGCGCAGCGAAGTGCAGCGCGATCAGCTGACTGTCGCCGAAGTCGAGTGGCTGGACGAGTTGCCCGAGCAGCCCCTGCAGGAAGAAGACGCAGACTTGATGGCCTTGCTCAAGGCGCTGGCCGAGCACCCGATGGTCGAGGCGTTGAACATGGGTACCGACGCCGCAGGCCAGCAGTCACTGGCCAACCAGTTGGCCTACTTGTTGCCATTCTCCGAGCTGGACAAGATCGGGCTGCTGCAGGTCGATGATCCGCAACAACGCCTGGATGCGATCCAGGCGTTGTTGGATGAGCTGCAGGGTGAGTTGTTCGCCTGATATTGCCTCAGTACGCGTAACGCATCATCGCGTGCGGCAGATTCTGCAGTGCGTAGAAGCCGAACAGCGCCACCATCACGGGCAGGATCAACCACCAGATTTTCGCCGGTAGCGGATTGAGCGGCGCCTGGCGCTGGCTCAGCCACAGGCTGGCGGCACACACGCAGGCTGCGAGCATGGCTCCGGCCACCACATCGGTCGGCCAGTGAGCCCCCAGGTAAACCCGCGACAGGGCAATGGCCAGGGCCGGCAGGCAACCGATCAGCAGCCAGGTCAGGCGCATGCGCTGGGGTTGTCCTCGACCCGCCAGCACGGCCAGGGTCAGGAACAGCGCAAACGAACCTGAGGCATGACCGCTGGGCATGCTGTAGCTGGTCAGTGGGTCGGTCAGGACTTCCGGGCGCATCCGCGCGAACAGCTGCTTGGTGGCGGTATTGGCCAGCGCAGTCACCAGCAAGGTACCGCCGGCGAACAGCAAGTGCCGCCATTGCCGCGTGGCCAGCAGCACCAGGGTCAGCGCCGCGCTGATCACCAGCATGTGCTTGAACTCACCGAGTTGGGTCAACATCACCGCGAACTCGTCGAGCAGCGGTTTGCGGTGTTCCTGCACCAGGGTCATCAGGCCTTGATCGAAGGCACCGAGGTGTGAGTAGCCGACAAACAGCCCGCCCAGTATCAACAGGCTCAGGCCGGCGATCAGCAGGGTAGAGCGCCGATGTCCGCGCAGGCCGCTGTTGATACCCAGGCCTACCAGCACCGCGATGCTGCCCACTACCAGCCCGGCCTGGGGCCAGAAACCCTCGGGCAATGGCAAGCGGATAGCCGCCCCGGTGGCCCAGCCCGGCAGCAGATAGGCCACGGCCCAGCCGGCACCTGCCAGCAGGCTGACGGCAAAAAAGCGCGGGAAGGGCATGTCGAACATCCCGGCGACCATTGGCAGCATCGGGCGCAACGGACCGATAAAACGCCCCACCAGCAAGCTGGCGATGCCATAGCGCTGGAAATAGGCTTCGGCACTGCCGATCCACTCTGGGTGGTGGCGCAAGCCCGGCAAGCGCCGGATGTTCTGATGGAAGTGCCGGCCGACGAAATACGACACCACGTCCCCCAGCACACCGCCGAGAAAGCCCAGCAGTAGGGTTTCCCCCAGCGACAGGGCGCCGCTGCCCGCCAGTACCGCAACGGCAAACAACAGGACGGTGCCGGGGACGATCAGGCCGGCAATCGCCAGACACTCAATGCAGGCCACGATAAATACGGCGGCCGCCAGCCATTGCGGGTTTGCCGTTAACCAAGCGGTCAGGCTATCGAGCCATGGGCCCATAGGTACAACTCCAGGATTGCTGTTGGCCCATCGAGGGCAGGAATCAGATCAGTAAATAGTCGCGGCCTTCGACCTGGCCGCGGCGTAGAGGGTTCCGTGTGCAATAGGGCGCGTAGGCACTGTCGACGAAGCGGTACATCAAGTGTTCATCGCGGCCGTGGGGGATGCCCAGGCGGGTGGTCTGGATCACATGGGTGGGCGGTCGGCCAAGGTCTTCGACAAACAGCACTTGATGGTCAAAGCGCTTGGCGTCCCAGGTCGGTACTTTCAGGCCCAGCGCCTTGCACAGTAGGGTCTGGCCGGCGCAGAGCTTCTGCGAGGGGCGCGGCCGGCCGTTGGCGTCGGGGTTGTTGAGCAGCATCTGGGCCAGGCTCGCTGGCCCCGAGACTTCGTCGACCCAAGGATAGGCGGACTTGATCAGTACCGCATTGCCGGGCCCGTGGGCGCTGAAGTTCAGGGAGTCGCCACCACGGGCGTAATACATATAGATGTGCCCGCCATCCAGAAACAAAGCCTTACGCTTTTCTGTGTAGCCGAGGGAGGCGTGACTGCCTTTTTCGTCGCAGTAATAGGCTTCGGTTTCAATAATTCGCGCCGAAAGCCACAAATCTCCAATCCGATGGCGGATCACCTTGCCCAGTAATTCGCACGCGAGCAATTGTGCGTCGCGGTTGAAAAAGCTGTCAGGCAGGGCCTTTGGCTGCGTGGGATGGGTCACAATGGTCATGGGCGGCAGCATTCAGAGAGCAAATGTGACGTTATGATAACAACCAGGGCCTTAATCCACGCTGAAGAGTGACTATTTGCTGTCCATTTCGACCATCCGCCCGTCACCGCTGTTAGTCGAGTGACGCGACAGCTATAATCTGCCGCTTTACTCTTTACCACGACCATAGCAAAGACCACTCCAGACTATGACTGAGTCCGTTCTTGACTACATGACCCGCTTGGGTCGCGCTGCGCGCGATGCTTCCCGCGTGATCGGCCGTGCCAGCACCGGGCAGAAAAACCGCGCCCTGCTGGCTGCCGCCAACGCCCTGGATGCCGCGCGTGCCGAGTTGACTGCCGCCAATGAGCTGGACCTGGCTGCTGGCCGGGCCAATGGCCTGGAGCCGGCAATGCTCGAGCGTCTGGCCCTGACCCCCGCACGCATCGACGGCATGATCGTCGGTTTGCGTCAGGTGGCGGCGCTGCCGGACCCGGTAGGCGCGATCCGCGACATGAGTTATCGGCCGTCGGGTATCCAGGTGGGCAAGATGCGCGTCCCCCTGGGCGTGGTCGGGATCATCTACGAATCGCGGCCCAACGTGACCATCGACGCCGCCAGCCTGTGCCTGAAGTCGGGCAATGCGACCATCCTGCGCGGTGGCTCGGAGGCGATTCATTCCAACCGTGCCATTGCCGCCTGCATCCAGCGCGGCCTGGCCGAGGCCGGCCTGCCGGCTGCCGTGGTGCAAGTAGTCGAGACGACGGACCGTGCCGCAGTGGGCGCGCTGATCACCATGCCGGAATACGTCGACGTGATCGTGCCGCGTGGCGGCAAAGGCCTGATCGAACGGATCAGTCGCGACGCCCGGGTGCCAGTCATCAAGCACCTGGACGGCATCTGCCACGTCTACGTCAGTGCCCACGCCGACCTGGCCAAGGCGCAGCGGATTGCGTTCAACGCCAAGACCTACCGCTACGGCATCTGTGGCGCGATGGAAACCCTGTTGGTCGACCAGGCGGTCGCCAAGGACTTCCTGCCGGCCATGGCTGCCCAGTTCCGCGAAAAAGGCGTCGAACTGCGTGGCTGCGAGCGGACCCGCGCAATCATCGAGGCCGAAGCGGCCACCGAGCAAGACTGGAGCACCGAGTACCTGGCGCCGATCCTGTCGATCCTGGTGGTCGATGGCCTGGACCAGGCCATCGAACACATCAACCATTACGGCTCGCACCATACCGACTCGATCGTCAGCGAACACCAGGGCGACGCCCGGCGTTTTGTGGCTGAAGTCGACTCGGCGTCGGTGATGATCAACACCCCGACCTGCTTTGCCGATGGCTTCGAATACGGATTGGGTGCCGAGATCGGCATTTCTACTGATAAGCTGCACGCCCGCGGCCCGGTGGGTCTCGAAGGTCTGACCTGCGAGAAGTACATCGTGGTCGGTGATGGCCAGTTGCGCGGTCAGGAGCCGGTCTGACTTGGGCGACCTCGAGCCGTCAGCCACAGTGACCCGCCAGGAACCCTGTCCCCGGCGCATTGGCGTGCTGGGCGGGACCTTCGACCCGGTGCACATCGGCCATTTGCGCGGTGCGCTGGAAGTGGCCGAGTCGCTGGACCTCGATGAGTTGCGCCTGACGCCCAGCGCCAGGCCACCCCATCGGGGTACGCCGCAGGTGTCGGCGCTCGACCGTCTGGCGATGGTTGAGTGCGCGGTAGCTGGAGTTGCACCCCTGGTGGTGGACGACCGCGAACTCAAACGCGACAAGCCGTCCTACACTATTGACACCCTGGAGCTGATGCGCGCGGAACTCGCCGCCGATGACCAGGTATTTTTACTTTTGGGCTGGGACGCATTTTGCGGCCTGCCCACTTGGCATCGCTGGGAAGAGTTGCTCCAGCATTGCCACATCCTGGTGCTGCAACGCCCGGATGCCGACAGCGAACCGCCGGATGCCTTGCGCAACCTGCTGGCCGCGCGCTCGGTGAGCGACCCGCTGGCCCTCAAAGGGCCGAGTGGACAGATTGCATTCGTCTGGCAGACACCGCTCGCGGTATCCGCCACCCAGATCCGTCAACTGCTGGCCAGCGGTAAGTCGGTACGTTTCCTGGTGCCCGACGCGGTCCTGGCCTACATCGATGCGCATGGACTTTACCGTGCGCCGAACTGAATAGGAGTGCCTCAAGGCACGTGGCAACAACGTGTATTGATGCGCCCGAACATACGAGCAAAACGAGTTTTATATGACTGACAAAGACCAAACCAAAGTAAAGCGTAAAGGCACGTTCAAGAGCGCCCCGCTGCCAGTAGAGGCACACACTGGCGTGATCCTGGCCGGCGAAGAGCTGGTCAAGGTTGCCGTAGCGGCCCTGGAAGACGTCAAGGCCCAGGACATCCAGGTGATCGACGTTCGTGAAAAGCAGAGCATCACCGACTTCATGATCATCGCCACCGGTACCTCCAACCGCCAGATCGGCGCGATGCTGGACAAGGTCCGCGAAGCGGTCAAGGCACAGGGCGTCAAGCCGCTGGGCGAAGAAGGCAAGGGCGACAGCGACTGGGTCCTGCTGGACATGGACGATGTCATCGTGCACATGATGACCGCCTCGGCACGCCAGTTCTACGACCTGGAGCGCCTGTGGGCCGGTGCCGAGCAAAGCCGTTCGGCCAGCGCCGCGCACCACAGCCCGGAAAACACCCATGAGCACTTCACCAAGCTCAACAAAGACCAGCTATAAGGGATCGCTGTGCGACTGCGACTGATCGCCGTCGGTTCACGCATGCCCAAATGGGTGGAAGAAGGTTGGCATGAATATGCCAAGCGTCTTCCGTCCGAGCTGGCGCTGGAACTGGTGGAAATACCGCTCAACACCCGGGGCAAGAATGCTGACGTGGCGCGTTTCATTCGCCAGGAAGGCGAAGCCATGCTGGCCAAGGTCGGGCCGAACGAGCGCATCGTCACCCTCGAAGTCCATGGCAAGCCGTGGAGCACTGAGCAACTGGCGGTAGAGCTCGATCGCTGGCGCCTGGACTCGCGCACGGTGAACTTCATGGTCGGCGGCCCCGAGGGGCTGGCGCCGGAAGTCTGTGCGCGGGCCGACCAGCGCTGGTCGTTATCGCCCTTGACCTTGCCGCACCCGCTGGTGCGCATCCTGATCGGCGAACAGCTGTATCGTGCCTGGACTGTTCTGTCCGGCCACCCTTACCACAAGTAGCTCTGCCCTCATGTCCCAGCCGATCCGCATCAAGGACCACGAAAAAGACGCCCGTCTGGTGCGTGGCCGCGTCGTGTTCGGGGCAATTGCAGTGGTGGTGCTGATCGGCGTGCTGATTGCGCGGCTGTATTTCCTGCAGGTGATCCAGTACGAGTACCACTCGACCCTGTCGGAAAACAACCGCGTCCACGTTCAGCCGATTCCGCCGACGCGCGGCCTGATCTTCGACCGTAATGGCGTGGTGATTGCCGACAACCGGCCCAGCTTCAGCCTGAGCATGACCCGCGAACGTTCCGGCGACTGGCAGCAGGTACTCGATGTGATCGTCGAGGTGCTGCAGCTGACGCCCGAGGACCGGGTGATCTTTGAAAAACGCATGCGCCAGGGACGTCGGCCGTTCGAGCCGGTGCCGATCCTCTTCGAGCTGACGGAGGAGCAGATTGCCCGTATTGCGGTCAATCAGTTCCGCCTGCCAGGCGTCGAAGTGGTTGCGCAGTTGGTGCGCCATTACCCCCAGGGTGCGCACTTTGCGCACTCGGTGGGCTACATGGGGCGGATCAACGAAAAAGAGCTCAAGACCCTCGATCCGGTGAACTACAGCGGTACCCATCATATCGGCAAGACCGGTATCGAACGTTTCTACGAACCCCAGTTGCACGGCCAGGTCGGTTACGAAGAAGTCGAGACCAACGCTCGAGGCCGGGTGCTGCGGGTACTCAAGCGCACCGATCCGATTCCCGGCAAGGACATCGTCCTGAGCCTGGACATCAAGCTGCAAGAGGCGGCGGAAGCGGCGTTGGGTGGCCGTCGTGGCGCGGTGGTGGCGCTGGACCCGAACACTGGCGAAGTACTGGCGATGGTCAGCCAGCCGAGTTTCGACCCGAACCTGTTCGTCACCGGTATCAGCTTCAAGGCCTATGCCGAGTTGCGTGACTCCATCGACCGGCCGCTGTTCAACCGCGTGCTGCGTGGCCTGTATCCACCGGGTTCGACCATCAAGCCGGCGGTGGCGATTGCCGGCCTGGACTCCGGGGTGGTGACGGCCTCCTCGCGGGTGTTCGACCCGGGCTATTACCAGTTGCCCAACTACGATCACAAGTACCGTAACTGGAACCGCTCCGGCGACGGTTTTGTCGACCTCGACACGGCGATCATGCGTTCCAACGACACCTACTTCTATGACCTGGCCCACAAGCTGGGGATCGATCGGTTGTCGACCTACATGGGCAAGTTCGGCATCGGCCAGAAGGTCTCGCTGGACATGTTTGAAGAATCGCCGGGGCTGATGCCGTCCCGCGAGTGGAAACGCGCCACCCGCCGCCAGGCCTGGTTCCCGGGGGAAACCCTGATCCTGGGGATTGGCCAGGGTTATATGCAGTCCACCCCGTTGCAGCTGGCCCAGGCCACGGCACTGGTAGCCAGCAAGGGCAAGTGGATTCGTCCGCACCTGGCCAAGACCATCGAAGGCGAAAAGCCGGTGGACGACAACCCGATGCCGGACATCATCCTGCGTGATCCGCTGGACTGGAACCGGGTCAACCATGGCATGCAGCAGGTGATGCACGGTGCTCGCGGCACGGCGCGCAAAGCAGCGATCGGCGCGCAATACCGGATCGCCGGCAAGTCGGGTACCGCCCAGGTGGTCGCGATCAAGCAGGGTGAGAAGTACGACCGCTCCAAGGTGCAGGAGCGCCACCGCGACCACGCCTTGTTTGTCGGGTTCGCGCCAGCCGACAACCCGAAAATCACCGTGTCGGTGATGGTCGAGAACGGCGAGTCCGGCTCCGGCGTCGCTGCGCCGGTGGTGCGTCAAATCATGGACGCCTGGCTCCTGGACCAGGACGGCCGGCTCAAATCCGAGTTCGCCAGCCCCAATACCGCGGAGGCTACGGCCCGTGAAGAGTAATTTTGATCGCATTCTCTCCAGCGAGGATGTGATGCGTCGCCGCGCGACGTTGTTGCAACGCATGCACATCGACGGTCCGCTGCTGATCCTGCTGCTGATTCTCGCGGCCGGCAGCCTGTTCGTGCTGTATTCGGCCAGCGGCAAGAGCTGGGACCTGCTGGCCAAGCAGGCGACCTCGTTCGGCATCGGCCTGGTGTCGATGGTCATCATCGCCCAGTTCGAGCCACGTTTCATGGCGCGCTGGGTGCCGCTGGGCTATGTGCTCGGCGTGGTGCTGCTGATCGTGGTCGACATCATGGGCCACAACGCCATGGGGGCGACGCGCTGGATCAACATTCCCGGGGTGATTCGCTTCCAGCCCTCGGAGTTCATGAAGATCATCATGCCGGCGACCATCGCCTGGTACCTGGCCAAGCGCACACTGCCGCCGCAGCTCAAGCACGTCGGGGTCAGCCTGATCCTGATCGGCATCCCGTTCATCCTGATCGTGCGCCAGCCGGACCTTGGTACCTCGCTGCTGATCCTTGCCGGTGGCGCCTTCGTACTGTTCATGGGTGGCCTGCGCTGGCGCTGGATCATCAGTGTGCTGGCGGCCACGGTCCCGGTGGCGATCGCCATGTGGTTCTTTGTCATGCACGACTACCAGAAGCAGCGCGTGCTGACCTTCCTCGACCCGGAGAGCGATCCGCTGGGCACTGGCTGGAACATCATCCAGTCCAAGGCCGCCATCGGCTCCGGCGGAGTATTTGGCAAGGGTTGGCTGCTGGGCACCCAGTCGCACCTGGACTTCCTGCCGGAAAGCCACACCGACTTCATCATCGCGGTGATGGGCGAAGAGTTCGGCCTGGTGGGCATTTGCGCCCTGTTGCTGATCTATCTGCTACTGATTGGCCGCGGCCTGGTGATTACCGCTCAGGCCCAGACACTGTTTGGCAAATTGCTGGCTGGCGCGCTGACCATGACGTTTTTTGTTTACGTTTTCGTCAACATCGGTATGGTCAGTGGCCTGTTGCCGGTGGTGGGGGTGCCGTTGCCGTTCATTAGCTACGGCGGAACTTCGCTGGTGACGCTGCTGTCAGCGTTTGGGGTTTTGATGTCGATCCATACCCATCGTAAGTGGATCGCGCAGGTTTGAATAAGGTGAAGAGTTCAATGCAAGTAATGCGTGGCTGGGCGACTCGATACGCTCCGTGGGTCGGCCTGGTAAGCATCCTTGGCACGGCGCCCATGGCGTTGGCCGGCGAATATGAAGGCTCGCCCCAAGTGGCCGAATTTGTCGGTGAGATGACCCGCGACTATGGTTTTGCCGGCGAACAGCTGATGGGCGTGTTCCGTGAAGCCCAGCGCAAGCAGGCGATTCTCGATGCCATCTCGCGGCCTGCCGAGCGGGTCAAGCAATGGAAGGAATATCGCCCGATGTTCCTCACCGATGCACGAATTGCCCGCGGCGTGGACTTCTGGCGTCAGCATGAGGCAGTGCTGGCCCGTGCCGAGCAGGAATACGGCGTGCCGGCCCAGGTGATTGTCTCGATCATTGGGGTCGAAACCTTCTTTGGCCGCAATACCGGCAACTATCGGGTAATCGATGCCTTGTCGACCTTGGGTTTCGACTACCCTCCACGTGCCGAATTCTTCCGCAAGGAGTTGCGTGAGTTCCTGTTGCTGGCGCGCGAAGAGCAGGTCGATCCACTGACGCTCAAAGGCTCATACGCCGGCGCCATGGGCTTGCCGCAATTCATGCCAAGCAGCTTTCGGGCTTATGCGGTGGATTTCGACGGCGACGGCCACATCAATATCTGGACCAACGCCGACGATGCCATCGGCAGCGTCGCCAGCTATTTCAAGCGTCACGGCTGGGAAGCCGGGCAGCCGGTGGTCAGTCTCGCCGAAGTGCGGGGCGATCAGGTCGACCAGGGCCTGACCACCGGGATCGAACCGACGAAAACCGTCGGGGAGTTGCGAGCGCTGGGCTGGTCGAGTCATGATGCGCTGCGCGACGATATGCCGGTCACCGCGTTTCGTCTGGAAGGCGACAATGGCCCTGAATACTGGATGGGCCTGAAGAATTTTTACGCGATCACGCGTTATAACCGCAGCGTGATGTACGCCATGGCCGTACATCAGTTGTCTGAACAGCTGGTCCAAGCACGGGGCGTCAAGTAATGCCGGCATTGCCAATCCGCAAACCCCTGAAGCTGGTGGCTTTCACCGCGTTGTCGATGCTCATGGTCAGTTGTTCGACCAGCCGTGCGCCGCAACCGCAGAAAGCCCCGCCCGCTGTCCGCGCCACGCCGGGACTGGACATCAACCGGGCTCACAAGGACGGCGCGCCGTGGTGGGATGTCGATGTGTCACGCATTCCCGACGCCACGCCAACCCTGCACACCGGGTCCTACAAGGCCAACCCCTACACAGTGCTGGGCAAGACTTACTACCCGATGCCCGAGTCCAAGCGTTATGTCGAGACAGGGACGGCGTCCTGGTACGGCACCAAGTTCCATGGCCAGAACACCGCCAATGGCGAAGTCTATGACCTGTACGGCATGAGTGCCGCGCATAAGACCCTGCCGTTGCCTGCCTACGTTCGCGTGACCAACCTGGACAACAAGCGCACGGTGGTGCTGCGGGTCAACGACCGTGGGCCGTTCTATTCCGACCGCATCATCGACCTGTCCTACGCCGCCGCGAAGAAACTCGGTTATGCCGAAACCGGTACTGCGCGGGTCAAGGTCGAAGGCATCGACCCGCAAGAGTGGTGGGCGGCCAAGGGCCGGCCAGCACCGTTGATGCTCAATGAGCCACAGGTCGCGCAAAACAGCGGGCCGGTGATCACCGCATCGACCGGCAAGGTCGAGCAATGGACCCCGCCGCCACAGCAGCACGCGGCAGCGGTCGTGCCGATGCAGATCAACGCTAAAAAAAACGCTTCTGTACCAGCCTCTGGCCAGTATCTGCAGGTGGGCGCGTTCGCCAACCCGGACGCTGCAGAGCTCCTGAGATCGAAGCTCAGCGGGATGGTGAGCGCTCCGGTGTTCATCAGCTCTATCGTGCGCAATCAGCAGACCCTGCACCGGGTTCGCCTGGGGCCTATCGGTTCGCCGGGTGAGATTACGCAAGTGCAAAACAGCGTGCGCCTGGCCAATCTCGGTTCGCCGAGCCTGGTCACGGCCGAGTAAGTAACACCTGATTCAAGGTTCGCTTGCAGTATTGGGGGGTGAACCTGAGTTGTTGGCTCGTAGTACAACAAAAGCCCGGCAAGGGTCAGTGAGTGAACAACTGAACACGCGACAACCCCAAGGCCCGTGCCGGGAAGGTTGTCAGATTAGTTTTGCCCGCGAGGGCAGTTTCCATTAGCGATTTCGAGAGACGGATGAACATCACCACCTTTGCCAAACGCCTGTGCCTGCTAGTCCCGCTGCTCCTCTCGCCGTCCGCTTTCGCGGCCGAGATGATGCCGTCGTCACCACAACTGGCCGCCAAGGCCTACGTGC
Source organism: Pseudomonas sp. IT-P176 (assembly GCF_949767245.1). Taxonomy (NCBI): domain Bacteria; kingdom Pseudomonadati; phylum Pseudomonadota; class Gammaproteobacteria; order Pseudomonadales; family Pseudomonadaceae; genus Pseudomonas; species Pseudomonas sp. IT-P176. The sequence continues at coordinate 168,733 of NZ_CATKPN010000046.1, read as the reverse complement.
TCATGGACGCCAGCAGCGGCAACGTGCTGGTCGAGAACAACGGTGACCAACGTCTGCCGCCGGCCAGCCTGACCAAGCTGATGACCGCGTACATCGCGACCCTGGAAATCCGTCGTGGCCAGATCGGTGAAAACGATCCGGTAACCGTCAGCGAAAACGCCTGGCGTACCGGCGGTTCGCGGATGTTCATCAAGGTCGGTTCGCAGGTGTCGGTCAGCGACCTGCTGCACGGCATCATCATCCAGTCGGGCAACGACGCCAGTGTCGCGCTCGCCGAGCACATCGCCGGCAGCGAAGACGCGTTCGCCGACATGATGAACAAGACTGCCGCTGACCTGGGCATGACCAACAGCCACTTCATGAACCCGACCGGCCTGCCAAACCCAGAGCACTACTCGTCGGCTCATGACATGGCCATCCTGGCACGCGCGATCATCCACGAAGACCCGGCTCACTACGCGATCTACTCGCAGAAAGAGTTCTTCTGGAACGGCATCAAGCAACCTAACCGCAACCTGCTGCTGTGGCGCGACAAGACCGTCGACGGTCTGAAAACCGGTCACACCGACGAAGCCGGCTACTGCCTGGTGTCCTCGGCGGTACGTGATGGCATGCGCCTGGTCTCCGTGGTGTTCGGCACCAACAGCGACACCGCGCGTGCAGCCGAAACCCAGAAGCTGCTGACCTACGGCTTCCGCTTCTTCGAAACCCAGACGTTCTACCAAAAAGGCGCCGAGCTGGCCCAGGCTCCTGTCTGGAAGGGCACCACCAACCAGGTCAAGGCTGGCCTGGCCCAAGACCTGACCATGACTCTGCCGAAAGGCCAGCTGAAGAAGCTCGCTGCCAGCATGACCATGAACCCACAACTGATCGCGCCAATCGCCAAGGGCGACGTGATCGGTAAAGTCGAAGTCAAGCTGGACGACAAGGTGGTGCACAGCGCCGACCTGATCGCGCTGGACGCCGTCGAGGAGGGTGGTATCTTGCGCCGCATGTGGGATAGCATCCGTCTATTCTTCTTCGGCTTGTTCAACTGATTTAGTGTGGACCTGCATGGCCCCGTTCCGACCTGGAGCGGGGCCATGTCCGTTGCCACGGCTTACGAGGCCGTTACGCCATGACAGATACAGAAGTAAAGGCGCCAAAGATCGAATTCCCTTGCGCGGATTACCCGATTAAGGTGATCGGCGATACCGGAGTGGGCTTCAAGGACAAGATCATTGCGATCCTGGAGAAGCACGCCACCGTAGACCACAAGACCCTGGCCGAGCGCCAGAGTACCAATGGCAAGTACACGACCATCCAGCTGCACATCATTGCCACCGGTCAGGAACAGCTCTACGACATCAATAGCGAGCTGCGGGCTACCGGTTTCGTGCACATGGTGCTGTGATGACCGCACCGCTGGGCTTTCGCGAGCTCGGCCAGCTGGCTTACGAGCCGGTCTGGCAGGCCATGCAGCGTTTCACCAACGAGCGTGGCAGCGAGCGTGCCGACGAGATCTGGCTGGTCGAGCATCCGCCGGTGTTCACCCAGGGCCAGGCCGGCAAGGCCGAACACCTGCTGCTGCTGGGGGAAATCCCGGTAGTGCAGGTCGACCGCGGTGGCCAGGTTACCTACCACGGCCCGGGGCAGTTGGTCGCGTACCTGCTGCTGGATGTGCGCAAGCTGGGGTTCGGCGTGCGGGACCTGGTCAGCCGGATGGAGCGCTGCCTGATCGAGTTGCTGGCCAGCTATGGTGTTAGCGCCGTGGCCAAGCCGGATGCACCGGGGGTCTACGTCAACGGTGCAAAGATCGCCTCGCTGGGACTGCGGATCCGCCACGGTTGTTCCTTTCATGGCCTGGCCCTGAACGTGGATATGGACCTTGAGCCGTTCCGACGGATTAACCCCTGTGGCTACGCCGGGCTGGCAATGACTCAGCTGCGTGACCATACAGGGCCGATAGAATTTGCCGAGGTAAGTGCCCGGCTGCGCGCGCAGCTCGTCAAACACCTCGACTATGCTGAGCAGACGACCCTAACGGGCGGAATCGACTGATATGACTACTGATGCAGTGCAAACCATGATCCCGACGCTGGATGTCACCGAGCGTCCGGCCCCGCGTGCCAAGGTTGAAGCCGGCGTTAAGCTGCGCGGCGCCGAGAAGGTTGCACGCATCCCGGTAAAGATCATTCCGACCACCGAACTGCCCAAGAAGCCAGACTGGATTCGCGTGCGTATCCCGGTTTCCCCGGAAGTCGACCGCATCAAGGCCCTGCTGCGCAAACACAAGCTGCACAGTGTCTGTGAAGAAGCCTCCTGCCCGAACCTGGGCGAGTGCTTCTCGGGCGGTACCGCGACCTTCATGATCATGGGCGACATCTGCACCCGTCGTTGCCCGTTCTGCGACGTCGGTCACGGCCGTCCGAAACCACTGGACGTCAATGAGCCGGAAAGCCTGGCCATCGCCATCGCCGACCTGAAACTCAAGTACGTGGTGATCACCTCGGTCGACCGCGACGACCTGCGCGACGGCGGTGCCCAGCACTTTGCCGACTGCATCCGCGAGATCCGCAAGCTGTCGCCGAACGTGCAGCTCGAAACCCTGGTCCCCGACTACCGTGGGCGCATGGACGTGGCGCTGGCCATCACCGCGGCCGAGCCGCCAGATGTGTTCAACCACAACCTGGAAACCGTGCCGCGCCTGTACAAGGCCGCGCGCCCGGGTTCGGACTACCAGTGGTCGTTGACCCTGCTGCAGAAATTCAAGCAGATGATGCCGCACATTCCGACCAAGTCCGGCTTGATGCTGGGCCTGGGCGAAACCGACGAAGAAGTCATCGAAGTCATGAAGCGCATGCGCGAACACGACATCGACATGCTGACCCTGGGCCAATACCTACAGCCGTCGCGCAGCCACTTGCCGGTGCAGCGTTTTGTGCACCCGGACACCTTCGCCTGGTTCGCCGAGGAAGGTTACAAGATGGGCTTCAAGAACGTCGCTTCCGGCCCGCTGGTGCGTTCCTCGTACCACGCGGACGAGCAGGCCAAGCTGGTCAAGGCCGAGCTGATGTCGTCCTGATCGCTGGGTGAAAGACCAAGGGCCCGCAAGGTTTAGCGCTTTGCGGGCTTTTTTTTAATCGGGTCATAGGGAGGAATCACGGATGACCACTCGCTCTACCGCCATTGTTGCGCCACATACCGCCGTACCGGCGTTACCCGCTGCGGGCCGCATCGCAGTGATTGCGCCAGCAGGTCCGGCGGCCCTGGATACCGAACAGGCGCTGCTCTGGATGCGCACGCGCGGCTACTCGCTAAAGATCTACCCCGGGGTCCTGGAGAAGGACGGTTACCTGGCGGGCAGCGATGAGGTGCGCCTCAATGACCTGCACCAGGCGTTCAGTGACCCGGCCATCGACGCGATCCTGTGCCTGCGCGGCGGTTATGGCAGCCCGCGCCTGCTCGACCGGATCGACTACGAGCTACTGCGCCGGCATGCCAAGCCGTTTGTCGGCTACAGCGACATCACCGCCTTGCACCTGGCGATCAGTCGCTATGCGGGGTTCGTCACCTTTCACGGGCCAATGCTCAATGCCGACCTGCTGGGGGGCAAACAAGCGCCGACCGAGGCGTCGTTGTTCAGCCTGCTCCGAGGGCAACTGACGGCTGGCAGTCGGCTGGCGCACCCGGTGGCCTACCCATTGACGACCATCGAGCCAGGCATCGCCCAGGGGCGACTGCTGGGCGGTAACCTGTCGATGATCGCCGCCACCATGGGCACGCCGTTCGAAATCGACGCCGACGGGATCATTCTGTTCATCGAAGACATCAACGAGCCGCTGTATCGCATCGATCGGTTGCTGACGCACTTGCGCCTGGCCGGCAAACTCAGCCGCTTGCGCGGGGTGCTGGTGGGGGATGTGGCGGGAGTTGAAAGCGATGCCCTGGCACGCCTGGTCAAGCAGACTTTCGCGCCGTTCGCGATTCCGGTACTGGCCGGCTGGCGCAGCGGCCATTGCGACCCGAACCTGAGCTTGCCGATGGGCGCCCTGGTGACGCTGGATGCGGGGGGCAAGAGCCTGGTGCTGGAACAGGATGTGGTGGTCAGGCGCTAGAGGCCGACCAGGCTCACAATTGATGCTGGACGCTTACAGATGTTGCAAGCACCCACACAGACCTGTGTAGGTGCGAGCTTGCTCGCGATGGGTTCAACGGCTGCGCAAGGCGTCCAGCAGTTTGTGCGTCGGGTAGCCATCAGCCGGCCAGCCAAACGACTGTTGTGCCGCGCGGATAGCCTTGCGGGTATTGGCGCCGATGATGCCGTCGGGGTTGCCGGCGTCGTAGTTGTGGGTGCTCAGTAGATTCTGCAATTCAATGCGCTCGGAACGGCTCAGCGGCAGGTCATCCTTGGGCCATTCGCCGTTGATCCGGCCGCCACCGCTGAAGCGCTGGGACAACAGGTTGACCGCCAGGGCGTAGGACGACGAGTTGTTGTACTTGAGCACTGCGCGGAAGTTATCGAGGATCAGGAACGCCGGGCCACGGTAACCGGCCGGCAGCAGCAAGGCGGCGGACAGTTGCTCGGAGCCGGCTGGCACGCTGGCGCCGGTGGGCAACTTGACGCCCAGCTGCGTCCATTCGGCGACGGTCTTGCGAATCGCTCCGTCAGCCAGCGAGTAGTTGAAGCTGCTCGGCACCTCGACTTCAAAGCCCCACGGCTGGCCTTTCTGCCAGCCAGAGCTTTGCAGGTAGTGAGCGGTGGAGGCCAGCGCATCGGCCGGGCTACCCCAGATGTCGCGGCGCCCGTCGCCATCGAAGTCCACGGCGTGGGTGTTGTAGGTGGTCGGGATGAACTGGGTCTGGCCCATGGCGCCGGCCCAGGAACCGAGCATCTTCTCGGGGGCGATATCACCTTGTTGCAGAATCTGCAGCGCGGCCAGCAATTGCGCGTGGGCAAAGCCCGGGCGCCGGCCTTCGTAGGCCAGGGTCGCGAGCGAGCGGATTACCGACTTGTCGCCCTGGAAGCTGCCGAAGTTGCTTTCCATACCCCAGACGGAAACCAGTACCTGGCGATCGACGCCGTAGCGCTGTTCGATCGCGCCCAGGGTCTCGGCGTATTGCTCCAGCAGCGCCTGGCCGCGGCGCACGCGCAAGGCTGACAGCGCGCCATCGAGGTATTCCCACACCGGGCGAGAGAACTCTGGCTGGCTGCGGTCGGCGCGGATCACGCTCATGTCCGGGGTGACGCCGGCAAAGGCGCGGTCGAACAGGCTCGGGCTGACACCGGCGGCGAGCGCGTCCTTGCGGAAGTTGGCCTGCCATTGCTCGAAGGTCTGGGTCGGCTGGATCTCGAGATTGTCGCCGGTCGGTACCACGGGCGGGACAATGGCCGGGGCAGTCGGGACAGGAACGGTCTGAAGCGGTTGGGCGTCGGCGGCGGTTGGTTTTTCCGCGCAGGCGACAAGCAGAACGAGGCTTGTGGCAGCGATCAGTTGGCGCAGGTGCCAACGACGGGAAATACTAAAGGGCATGCACAGGTCCAGAGAATACGAATCAGGTGCCGACCTTAACATGTCGAGGGGGTGCTGCGCTTCAAGCGGCCAGAAAGTAAGAAGCCTCCCAGCTTTTAGACTGGAAGGCTTCGCGGCGGTAGCTGCCTTTGCCCTTGGCCGGTTGTTCCTGGCGGCTGCGGAACAATGGCTGGGCGACGATGGATTTGGCCTTGTTGGGCCGCTGTTTTCTGCTCATGGGCGGTGTACTCCTGGGGTGGGTGGTGCGGGGCGAATCATCGGCTGAAGTGAGGGAACTGTCTAGCCCCTACATTATGTAGGACCTTTCGCGCCCGGACGATTTGTAGCCGCTGGCGAAGCCTGCGGCAGCTGCTACAAGATTACTCGGCGGGTAGCATCAGGCGCTGGCCGGCCATCAGCAAGGACAGGCGGCTGAGGCTCATCCATGGTGAGCCCGCGGCCTGGCCCTTGATCTGCGCGTCGATGCGTTGCGCTTCGAGCAGCAGTTGCGCCCAGCGGGGCGCCGAGTAGCGTTGCAGGGCCTTGCTCATCAGCGGTTTGCGTTTGTCCCAGACCGGTGGTCGGGCCTGGCTGAAGGCTTTGTCCAGCGGCACGCCCTGGCTGTATTGCAGCGACAGGTTGGCCAGCAGGCGCAGCTCGCGGGCCAGGGCCCAGAGAATCACCGGTGGTTCCACGCCCTCACCACGCAAGCCTTCGAGCATGCGCAGGGCGTGGGCGGCTTCACCGTTGAGAATCGCATCGGTGAGCCCGAACACATCGAAGCGCGCGCTATCGGCCACGGCCGCTTGCACCGTTTCGACCGTGATCTGCCCGCCCTCAGCCATCAGCTTGAGCTTTTCGATCTCCTGGGCGGCCGCCAGCAGGTTGCCTTCGACGCGGGCGGCAATCAGTTCAACGGCATCCTGGCTGGCGCTGAGTCCGGCCTGGGACAGGCGTTGGCGAATCCACTGCGGCAACTGGTTGGCGTCCACCGGCCAGATCTGCACGAACTGGGTCTGCGCGCCTTCGACCAGGGCCTTGCCCCATTTGGTTTTCTGCGCACTGCCGTCGAGCTTGGGCAGGCTGATCAGCAGCAAGGTGTCTTCGGCCGGACGCGAGCAGTACTCCATCAGGGCCGCGGCACCCTTGTCCCCCGGTTTGCCGGACGGCAAGCGCAGCTCCAGCAGGCGTTTTTCGGCGAACAACGACATGCTGGCGCCGGCTTGCAGCAGCGTGCCCCAGTCAAAGCTGGCATCGGCGCTGAAGACCTGGCGTTCATCAAAACCTTGCTGGCGGGCAGACGAGCGAATGGCGTCGGCGGCTTCCTGGCAGAGCAGCGGGTCATCGCCGCTGATGATGTAGACCGGCGCGAGGGCGCCTTGCAGGTGTTTGGCGAGTTGGGCGGGGGCGAGTTTCATAGGGCGGGGCAAACGGGGCGCACAGGCGCCCCGTAAGACTTACTCGGCAGGGACTTGCAGCGGCGACTGGCGCGGGGTGTTCGCTTCAGTCTGTTGCGCCGCTTCCAGCGCATCGGCTTCGGCCTTGGCGCGGGCGTCAGCGGTCTGCTGCAGTTGATCCAGCTGGGCCGGGGTCAGTTGCTGCAAGCGCAACATCATGCGCTGCACCAGGTCGCGACGTATTTCCTTGCGGGCTTCGTCTTCTTCCTGAACGGAGCCGGTGATGTTGCTGCCATCGTGCATGACAACCTTCTGCACCTGCAGTTTGTCGCTGATCAGCGACAGGTTGTTCTGGCCAACGATCTGGTAGTTCAGCACCGTGGTCAGTTCGTTCTCGGCGGTCCGCCCGGCACCGGAGTAGCTCAGGCTGCGCTGGGTGGTCTGTTCGTCGGTGAACACCAGTTTGTACGGTGCGCCGGCAACCACGTTGACGCCGCTGCTTTGCAATACCTGGCGCATCATGACCACGGTTTCGCCATAGGCGTTACGTGCGCTCAGGTCGAGTTCCTTGATTGCCAGTGCGGTAGTACCGGTGCCGCGCAGCTGGAAACCGCAGGCGCTCAGCAGGACAGCGAGGCCCATCACCAGCAGATTGCGTTTGATCATCTTGTTGCTCCCCTTGAAACCATGTGGGCCGCTATGGCGCCCGAAAGGTTTTGTTCGGTGCCAGGCCGGGCCTGGCACCTGCTCCAATTAGCTGGCGACGATGTTGACCAGTTTCCCGGGTACCACGATCACTTTACGAATGGTCAGGCCGTCGACGAAACGCAGTACGTTTTCGTTGGCGCGCGCCGCAGCTTCGACCTCTTCGCGGGTGGCGCTGGCCGGCATTTCGATCTGGCCACGCAGCTTGCCGTTGACCTGGATAACCAGGGTCAAGCTGTCCTGGACCAGAGCGCTGTCATCCTGCACTGGCCAGCCGGCGTCGATCACAGGATCGGCGTGGCCCAGTTGATGCCACAGCTCGTGGCTGATGTGCGGGGTGATCGGAGCCAACAGCAAGGTCACGGTTTCCAGGCCTTCGTGAACCAGGGCGCGATCTTGTGCGGTGCCTTGCGGGGCTTTTTCCAGCACGTTCATCAGCGTCATCACCTGGGCAATGGCAGTGTTGAATTTGTGGTTCTGGCCGACGTCGTGGCTGGCCTGCTTGATGGCCAGGTGGATCGAGCGGCGAATGGCTTTCTGCTCGTCGTTCAGGCTGGCGACGTCCACTTTGCCCGGCAGACCCTGGGTGATGTGCGCTTGCGCCAAGCGCCAGACGCGCTTGAGGAAGCGGTGCGAGCCTTCGACGCCGGAGTCGGACCATTCCGCGCTCATGTCCGGTGGCGAGGCAAACATCATGAACAGGCGGCAGGTGTCTGCGCCGAACTGGTCAATCATCGACTGTGGGTCAACGCCGTTGTTCTTCGACTTGGCCATCTTCTCGGTGCCACCGATTTCCACCGGCAGGCCGTCGGCAATCAGCTTGGCGCTGATCACTTTGGCCTTGCTGTCGCGCTCCAGCTCGACGTCCGCCGGGTTGAACCAAGTGTAGGCGCCGTTGGCTTCGCGACGGTAGTACGTCTCGGCGATCACCATGCCCTGGGTCAGCAGGTTCTTGAACGGCTCGTTGGAGCTCACCAGGCCTTCGTCACGCATCAGCTTGTGGAAGAAGCGCGCGTACAGCAGGTGCAGAATGGCGTGTTCGATACCGCCGATGTACTGGTCGACCGGCAACCAGTGGTCGGCCGCGGATTTTTCTACCAGGCCGCCTTCAAAGTGCGGCGAGGCGTAGCGGGCGTAGTACCACGACGACTCGACGAAGGTGTCCATGGTGTCGGTTTCGCGCTTGGCCGGTGCGCCGCATTTCGGGCAACTGCACTCGTAGAACTCAGGCATGCGCGCCAATGGCGAACCGGCGCCGTCCGGTACCACGTCTTCGGGCAGTACGACCGGCAGTTGATCTTGCGGCACTGGCACGTCACCGCAGGTTTCGCAGTGGATGATCGGGATCGGGCAGCCCCAGTAGCGCTGGCGGCTGATGCCCCAGTCGCGCAGGCGGAACTGGGTGCGCGAGGCGCCCAGTTCTTTCTTGATCAGGGCCACTTCCATGGCGTCGAACGCGCCCTGGAAATCCAGGCCGTCGAATTCGCCAGAGTTGATCAGCGTACCGTGCTCGCCGTAGGCGTCTTGCCACGGGGCCGGGTTGGTGTCGCCGGCGCTGGTACGCACCACCGATTTAACCGGCAAGTTGTACTTGTGGGCGAATTCGAAATCACGCTCGTCGTGGGCCGGCACCGCCATTACCGCGCCATCGCCGTAGTGCATCAGCACATAGTTGGCGACCCAAACCGGGAGTTTTTCACCGGTCAGCGGGTGCTCGACGAACAGGCCGGTCGGCAGGCCCTTTTTCTCCTGGGTGGCGACGTCGGCTTCGGCCACGCTGCCGCCTTTGCATTCAGCGATGAACGCTTGCAGCTCAGGATTGTTTTTTGCAGCCAGCGAAGCCAGGTGGTGCTCGGCGGCCACGGCGACGTAAGTCGCTCCCATCAAAGTGTCCGGACGGGTGGTGAACACTTTCAGGGTGCCGGCTTCGCCGATGGAGTCGACGTTGTACGGGAACTGCACTTCCATCCCGCGGGATTTGCCGATCCAGTTGCGCTGCATGGTCTTGACCTGTTCCGGCCAGCCAGTCAGTTCGTCGAGGCTCTCCAGCAGCTCATCCGCGTAGGCAGTGATCTTGAAGTAGTACATCGGGATTTCGCGCTTTTCGATCAGCGCGCCGGAACGCCAGCCGCGCCCGTCGATTACCTGTTCGTTGGCCAGGACGGTCTGGTCGATCGGGTCCCAGTTCACGGTGCCGTTTTTACGGTAGATCACGCCTTTTTCGAACAGGCGAGTGAACAGCCATTGTTCCCAGCGGTAGTAATCGGGCTTGCAGGTGGTCACTTCGCGCGACCAGTCCACCGCCAGGCCCAGGCTGCGCAGCTGGGTCTTCATGTAGGCGATGTTTTCGTAGGTCCACTTGGCCGGTGCGACGTTGTTCTTCATTGCGGCGTTTTCCGCCGGCATGCCGAAGGCGTCCCAACCCATGGGTTGCAGGACGTTCTTGCCGAGCATGCGCTGGTAGCGGGAGATCACATCGCCGATGGTGTAGTTGCGCACGTGCCCCATGTGTAGCTTGCCGCTGGGGTAAGGGAACATCGATAGGCAATAGAAAGTCTCCTTGCCTGGCTGTTCACTGACTTCAAAGGACTTTTGCTCGTCCCAGAATGATTGGGCGGCGGCTTCGATTTCACGGGGCTGATATTGTTCGTGCATGGCTACTTTTTAACTGATTAGGGGTGGCCTAATCCTCTTCAATGCAACGCTGGACCTGGATTGCGCCACATGTGGCGTTTTCGATGCCCAGCCGAGCTGGAAGTGGAGTTACAGGAAGCGCCGTAGCATACATGACCGTACTCGGCCTAGGGAAACCCTGATTGCGCCGCGTTAACCACAGCTGGGGCCGTTGGTCGCGGCGCACAGCCGGTTTGTGCGACGAAGCTAAGCTCTAGTTGGGGAGTAGGTCTTATCTTCAATGAGGTGAGGGATGGTTGAGTCGCAAACAAAAGTTACGCAACCCGAGTTGTACGAAAAACTGATAGATCGTCTGGGGATGGCCCTGGACGCGGTAAAGACCGCCGGGCGGTTGCGTGATGAGCGTCCGCTGGAACTGGAACTTCGCGGGTTGAGCCGCGCAGAGTTCGATCTGATCAAGGCTTATCTGGACCGTAGTGAACGCGAGGCGCATGGAGTCTTGTCAACAGCAGTGAAGCACAACGATGCCCCTCGTTCGGCCAAAGTCATCTGGTTGAAAGACAAGGCACCTGGCAGCGACGCGGTAAAGGTCCGGTCCCTGCAGGTCAAGTAAGTGATCAGGTACGTGTTTGTCGCCCCGAGCGGGCACATGAAGTCACCGGTGATGGTTTTTTGATGAAAGGTCCGTCACCTTGGTTGTCGCTTTACTTCAACCCACTTAGGCTTCGGGCATCTTTGGAGATGCTCGATGCCTTTTCGTTACTTGGTCAAACAACTGCTCATGCCGCCCGGCATTCTTTTGCTGCTGCTGGCGCTAGCCTGGTGGTTTCGCCGTTCCCGGCCGCGTCTGGCAACCCTGTGTTTTGTCCTGGGTGCCGGTGGATTCTGGCTGATGAGCTTGCCGGTAATGGTGCAATGGGGCGCCAAGGCTCTTGAGCGTGAACCGGCGCTGGCGCGCAGTGAGTGGGCGAGCCTGGCCGAGCGCGCGGATGTGATCGTGGTGTTGGGCGCTGGCCGTGAGCGAGGCGATCCGGCCTGGGGTTCCGACCAGCCCACGGGCGTGGCGTTGGAGCGTGAACGCTATGCGGCGCGCCTGGCCAAGGCTTCGGGTTTGCCGGTACTGACCAGTGGCGGCCTGCATTACGGCACGCCGCCGACCGAGGCCAAGCTGATGGCCGATTCGCTGCAGGAAGATTTCGGGGTCACGGTGCGCTGGCAGGAAGGGCGCAGCCGCACGACCTGGGAAAACGCCCAGTTCACCGCCGAACTGCTGCAACCGTTGGGCTTGAAGCGCGTAGTGGTGGTGACCCAGGCCTGGCACATGCCACGCAGTGTCTGGAGTTTTGAGGCCGCGGGATTGAGCGTGGTGCCGGCGCCAATGGGCTTTTTGGGCAGCGACAATGCCAATGCCGAGCCACTGGGTGGCTGGCTACCGACCTTCAAGTCGATCTGGCGCTCCGGGCAGTTGTTGAATGAGGCGGCGGGGCAGGCGGGGTATGCGTTGTTTTATCGATGACCCGTTGCACCCCTTGCAGGCGTTCGCTGGCAAGCCAGCACCTACAAGGGGCGGGGTCGGTTCTAGACGGTCTTGGCCATCCGGCTGGCCAGTAGTGCCCAGCCAAACAGCAATAGGCAGAGGACGATCAGCGGCCACGAGCGCCATTGCAGGTACGGTGTCAGGTTGTGCATCGGCACCACCTCGCCGTAGAGGATGCCGCGCTCGAATTGCGGGATCTGCACGGTGATCTTGCCGAATGGATCGATCAGCCCGGTGACGCCATTGTTGGTCGCCCGAATCATCCAGCGCCCGGCTTCCAGCGCGCGCATCTGCGCCATCTGCAGGTGCTGCAGCGGGCCGATGGAGGTGCCGAACCAGGTGTCGTTGCTGATGGTCAGCAGCAGGTCGCTGCGCGCTGACAGGCTCGCGGCAAACTCCGGGTAGACCACTTCGTAGCAGATGAACGGGGCTATCTGGTAGCCCTTGGCTTGCAGCATCGGCTGGTCGGCCGGGCCACGGGCAAAGTCTGACATCGGCAGGTCGAAGAAGGCGATCAGGCCACGCAGCACGTCCTGCAGAGGCACGTATTCACCAAACGGCACCAGCTTTTGCTTGAGGTAGGTGCCGTCACCTTCACCGACCACGGTAATGCCGTTGTAGAAGCGTTTTTCCTGGTGCACCACCTGGCGAATCGGCACACCGGTGATCAGCGCCGAATTCCGCTCGGCAGCAAAGGTGCCCATCATGCTCAGGTAGCCCTCGGCGGACTCCTTGAGTACCGGCACCGCGGTTTCCGGCCAGATCAGCAGGTCGACGCGCTTGGAGCTCAGGCTCATGTCGCGGTACAGCGCCAACTGCGAGTTGAGCTGCGCCGGGTCCCACTTCATGCTTTGTTCGACGTTGCCTTGAATGGCCGCCACGCTCAACGGCTCGCCGGACGGGCTGGTCCAGGCATGGCCCTTGAGTGCGATGCCCGCCGCCCATGGGCCGACCAGCAGCACCACGCCGGCGGCGATGAAACCTGGGCGGCGGTTGCGTAGCAGGCGTGGCGCGTTGCACAGCAGCGCTGCGGTCAGGGCGATGGTGAACGACACCAGCCACATCCCACCCACTGGCGCCAGGCCGGACAGCGGGCCATCGAGCTGGCTGTAGCCGGAATAGAGCCAGGGGAAGCCGGTAAGGAACCAGCCGCGGAATGCTTCCTGGGCCACCCACAAGGCAGCAAAGGCCAGGGCATCGGCCAGCGGCGCTTCGTTACGGCGTAGCCAGCGCGCCCAGACCCAGGCGGGCAGGGCGAAGAACCAGGCGATCGCCGCGGTGAACAGCAGCATCAGGAAGCCGGCGAGCAGCATCGAGGCGCCGCCGAAGTGGTGGATGCTGTAGTAGATCCAACTGGTACCGGCGCCGAACAGGCCGAAACCGAAGCACCAGCCGCGCCCCAGTGCCTGGCGCGGGGTCAGATGGCGCAGGCCGGCATAAAACAACCCGGCCGCCAGCAGTGCCAGCGGCCAGATATCGAACGGCGCCAGCGCCAGGGTGGTGATTGCACCGGCCGCCACGGCCAGCAGGTTACCGGGCCAGCCGGGGCGGGTTATCCAGCGCATTTCGATCCTTAGGGGTTACCGGGCGATAGGTGTCAGGCGCAGCAAGTGGATACGACGGCTGTCGGCATTGAGGATGCGAAAGCGATAGGCGCCGATTTCCGTGATTTCGTTGCGTTTTGGCAGATGCCCGAACGCGCTCATCACCAGGCCGCCTACGGTATCGAACTCATCGTCGGAGAATTCGCTGTCGAAGAACTCATTGAAGTTCTCGATCGGCGTCAGGGCCTTGATCAGGAAGTCGCCGCTGGGCAGGGGCTTGATGTAGCTGTCTTCTTCGACATCGTGCTCGTCCTCGATATCGCCGACGATCTGTTCCAGTACGTCTTCGATGGTCACCAGGCCCGCCACTCCGCCGTATTCGTCGATGACGATGGCCATGTGGTTATGGTTGGCGCGGAACTCACGCAGCAACACATTCAGGCGCTTGGACTCCGGCACGAAAGTGGCCGGGCGCAGCAGGTCCTTGATGTTGAAGCTGTCGCCGTTTTCCTTGAGGATCAACGGCAGCAAGTCCTTGGCCAGCAATACGCCCATCACGTCATCGTGGCTTTCGCCGATCACCGGATAGCGCGAGTGAGCCGAGTCGACCACGGCTGGCAGGAACTCACGGGGAGTCTGGGTCGCCTTGATGCTGACCATCTGCGAGCGCGGCACCATGATGTCGCGCACTTGCAGGTCAGCCACCTGGATGGCGCCTTCGACGATGGCCAGCGCTTCGCTGTCCAGCAACTTGTTCTGATGGGCATCGCGCAGCAGCTCCAGGAGCTCCTGACGGTTCTTCGGCTCGTGGGCAAAAGCCTGGGTGAGCTTACCCAGCCATGACTTCTGCCCGTTGCTCGATCGATCTTCGCTCATAGCGATTACTCTGAATCCTTTGTTGTAACAGTAGGGGATAGTTCGGTTTCGTCGTCTGCGTAAGGGTCCGGATGACCCAGTTCGGCAAGCAACGTTCGTTCCAGTGCTTCCATTTCCTCGGCTTCCTCGTCATCTATATGGTCGTAACCAAGCAGATGCAAGCAGCCGTGAATCACCAGGTGAGCCCAATGGGCGTCCAGCGCCTTGCCTTGCTCGGCGGCTTCACGCTCGACCACGGCCACGCAGATCACCAGATCGCCCAGCAGTGGGATGTCGAGAAACTCGTCGGGCACGTCGGCCGGGAACGACAGGACGTTGGTTGCGTAATCTTTCTGACGCCAGGTGTGATTGAGCTCACGGCCTTCGGCTTCATCGACCAGGCGAATGGTCATTTCCGAGTCGGCCGTGCGCTGGCGCAGGGCCAGCTCGCACCATTGGCGGAATTGGGCTTCGCTGGGGGCGTTGCCCTCGGTGGCAAGCTGCAGGTCAAGCTCAAGCATCGCGGCGGTTGTCCTTCGGGGAGTCGGGTGCAACGCGATTCTCGAAGCGCTCATAGGCTTCGACTATGCGCTGCACCAGCGGATGGCGCACGACGTCTTTGGGCTTGAAGTGGGTAAAGCTGATACCCGGTACGTCCTCGAGCACTTCAATCACGTGGTTGAGCCCGGACTTGGTGCCCTTGGGCAGGTCGACCTGGGTGATGTCACCGGTGATGACCGCCGTGGAGCCGAAGCCGATCCGGGTCAGGAACATCTTCATCTGTTCCACGGTGGTGTTCTGGCTTTCGTCGAGGATGATGAAGCTGTTGTTCAGGGTGCGACCACGCATGTAGGCCAGCGGTGCGACCTCGATGACCTGGCGTTCGATCAGCTTGGCCACGTATTCGAAGCCGAGCATTTCATACAGGGCGTCGTACAGGGGGCGCAGGTACGGGTCGATCTTTTGCGACAGGTCACCCGGCAGGAAACCAAGTTTCTCGCCAGCTTCGACCGCCGGGCGCACCAACAGGATGCGGCGAATCTGCTCGCGCTCCAGGGCATCTACCGCGCAGGCGACAGCCAGGTAGGTCTTGCCGGTACCGGCTGGGCCGATCCCGAAGTTGATATCGTTACCGAGGATTTCCTTCACGTAGCGCTGCTGATTCAAGCCGCGAGGGCGAATCATGCCTTTTTTGGTGCGCAAGGCTACGGCGGGTTCGGCAGGGGCGTGGTTTTCCAGCTCTTCGACGGCCGATTCCTGCAGGAACAGGTGAACCATGTCCGGCGACAGCTCACTACCCTTGGTTTCACGGTAGAGGCGGCGCAGCAGGTTTTCCGCCGAGGTGGTGTGCTTGAGCTCGCCGATCAGTTCGAACTGATTGCCGCGGTTGCGGATCACGATCGCCAGGCGCTGTTCGATCAAGCGCAAATGCTCGTCGAATTGCCCGCACAGATTGGCGAAGCGGTGAGCCTCAAAGGGCTCGAGGATGAAACGATGCGGTTCTATGGGTGCGTTCAAGGTTGTTTTCAGCCGCCCTTGGGCAATTAAGATGAAATCAAGGATAACGCCAGTGGCCTGGGTGCGAAAGCTCTTATACAGACCAATGTTGAACACCTTCCCCCTGTGGGAGCGAGCTTGCTCGCGATGACGGTCTGACATTCAACATTTAAGTTGTCTGAGCTGGCGCCATCGCGAGCAAGCTCGCTCCCACAGGGGAATGTGGTGTTATTGGATCAGCGAACCTCGCAGCGAGTGCGGCTGTGCGGCGTCGATGTGCACGTCGGCGAACTGGCCGATCAGGGTTGGCGTGTCGCAGCGGAAGTTGACGATACGGTTGTTCTCGGTGCGCCCCTGCAGTTCGCCAGGGTCTTTTTTCGAGTAATCGGTGACCAGGATCCGCTGGATCGATCCGACCATTTGTCGGCTGATTTCGAAGCCTTGCTGGTTGAGGCGATGCTGCAGGGCGTTCAGGCGCTGTTTTTTCAGCTCTTCCGGCGTCTCGTCGGCGAGGTCGGCGGCCGGGGTGCCTGGGCGCTGGCTGTAGACGAACGAGTAGGAGAAATCGAAGCCAACGTCTTCGATCAGCTTCATGGTCTGTTCGAAGTCTTTCTCGGTTTCGCCCGGGAAGCCGACGATGAAGTCCGAGCTGATGCAGATGCCCGGTACGGCGGCGCGTAACTTGCGCAGCTTGGACTTGTACTCAAGCGCAGTGTGGTTGCGCTTCATGGCCGAAAGGATTCGGTCCGAACCCGATTGCACCGGCAAGTGCAGGTGCTTGACCAACTCCGGCACGTCGGCGTGGGCCTGGATCAGGCTGTCGGAAAATTCCAGCGGATGGGACGTGGTGTAGCGGATGCGGTCGATGCCATCGACCGCGGCAACCACCCGGATCAACTCGGCCAGGTCTGCCAGGCGCCCGTCGTGGGTGGTGCCGCGATAACCGTTGACGTTCTGCCCCAGCAGGGTCACTTCACGCACGCCGTTCTCGGCCAGGTGAATGATCTCGGCGATCACGTCATCGAACGGCCGGCTGACTTCTTCGCCACGGGTGTACGGCACCACGCAGAACGTGCAGTACTTGCTGCAGCCTTCCATCACCGAGACATAGGCGCTCGGGCCGTCGATGCGCGGTTCGGGCAGATGGTCGAATTTTTCGATTTCCGGGAACGAGACATCGACCTGCGGCAGTTTGGTGATCCGCGCGGCGTCGATCATTTCCGGCAGGCGGTGCAGGGTCTGCGGGCCGAAGACCACGTCGACATAGGGGGCGCGGTCGCGGATGGCGGCGCCTTCCTGGCTGGCCACGCAGCCGCCGACGGCGATCACCATCTCCGGGTTGGCCAGCTTCAGCTCACGCCAGCGGCCCAGCTGGGAGTACACCCGGTCCTGGGCACGTTCGCGGATCGAGCAGGTGTTGAGCAGAATCACGTCCGCGTCTTCGGCGCGGGCAGTCACTTCCAGGGCCTGGTGTTCACCCAGCAGATCAACCATGCGCGAGCTGTCGTACTCGTTCATCTGGCAACCGTGGGTTTCGATGTAAAGCTTCTTGGCCATGGACGGGGTCATCACGTGATTCAAAGAACCGCGCATTATAGGGAACAAGTCCTCAGGTTCCTACCGTCGTGCGTCCAGCGGCTATGCTATAGTTCGCGCCCTCATTTTTATCCCTCGATGTGTTACCCGCCCACCATGACCAAACGTGAAGCTCCAATCTACAAGGTGATTTTCCTCAACCAGGGCCAGGTGTTCGAAATGTACGCCAAGCAGATCTATCAAAGCGATCTGTGGGGCTTCCTGGAAGTGGAAGAGTTCGTCTTTGGCGAGCGCACGCAAGTGGTCGTCGATCCGAGCGAAGAGAAGCTCAAGGCGCAGTTCGAAGGCGTGGTGCGCAGTTTTGTGCCGATGCATTCGATTGTGCGCATCGACGAGGTCGAGCGCCTGGGCACGCCAAAAATCAGCGAAGCCCGTGGCGCGGTCGGCAATGTCATGCCGTTTCCGATGCCGATGCCTGAGAAGTAAGCCTTAACACCGCGTCGTCTTCATCGCTAGCAGGCTAGCTCCCACAGTGGGTCTTCTGTGAACACACTGTTTGTGAGAGCGAGCCTGCTCGCGATGGGCCAGACAGGTCAGTGAAGGCTTACGGCAGCGGCGAGAACGGCGTACGCCCATCCGCGCTTTGCAGCTCCATCAGGTATTTGCGGAAAATCTGCCCCAGCACCTGGGTGGCGACTTCCAGTTCATCGCGTTGCATGTGCTCGGCGACTTCGTCGGCAGTGTCCAGCGCATCTTCGGCGCCGTTGACCGCAGCCATTTTCAGCACGATATAGGCCTGGACGTTATTGGCGGGCACGCCTTCGCCGTGGAAGAACATGGTGCCGAGTTTGAATTGCGCCTGGGCGTGGCCTTGCAGGGAGGCCTTTTCGAAGTAGCTCAGGGCTTGATTGAGGTCGCGCGGTGCATTTTTACCGTCGTAGTAGAACTCGCCCAACTCGTATTGCGCTTCCGCATCCCCGGCGTCCGACGCTTTCTGGCAGGCTTCAAGGGCCTCCTTCAGGTCTTCAGGCTGGGTATTGAGGGTGCAACGACCCATTGCCGGGATCAACAACGAGTTGCCGCCTGCTTGTGCGTGCGCGAGCAGCGGCTGAAGGAGCAACAGGCAGCCCAATGCAAGGGTGCGGCCGGTGCGGTTCATGGGAATCGACTTACCTCTGAAGGGCGCGCGGACCCATCGAGGGATCCAATAAGCGCGCATTATGAAATAAGCAGGACCTTCCTTACAAAGTCTTTACTCGTTTTTCTGCCGCGCGGGAACTATATCTACCGCTTTTAGCGACAACTTGGATAGTCGTAGCAGCAAAAAGACAGCAATGTAGGATAAAGCTGACGTCGACCCAGGTCGACGTCAGCGGTTTTGGCTTACTTCAGCGCGGCAAATGCTCGCTCGGCCGCGTCCAGGGTCAACTGCAACTCGGCGTCGCCGTGGGCGATCGAGGTGAAGCCTGCCTCGAAGGCGCTTGGCGCCAGGTACACGCCGCCTTCGAGCATCAGGTGGAAGAAACGCTTGAACAGGTTGGCATCGCTGGCCATGACGTCGTCAAAGGTCACGATGTCGTCGGCGCCACTGAAGTACAGGCCGAACATGCCACCCGCCTGGGTCGTGACGAATGGGATGCCCGCGGCATCGGCACGCTGTTGCAGGCCATCGAGCAGGCGGCTGGTGTAGTCGCTGAGTTCGGCGTGGAAGCCCGGACGGCTGATGAGGCGCAGGGTGGTCAGGCCGGCCGCCATGGCCAGCGGGTTACCCGACAGGGTGCCAGCCTGGTAGACCGGACCCAGCGGGGCAATGTGCGACATGATTTCGCGCTTGCCGCCGAAGCAACCCACCGGCATGCCGCCGCCGATGATCTTGCCGAAGGTGCTCAGGTCTGGAGTCACGCCGTAGTGCGCTTGGGCGCCGCCCAATGCCACGCGGAAACCGGTCATCACTTCGTCGAAAATCAGCACCACGCCGTGCTGGTTGCACATGCTGCGCAGGCCTTCGAGGAAACCCGGAGCCGGCGGTACGCAGTTCATGTTGCCGGCAACCGGCTCGACGATGATGCACGCCACTTCCTGGCCGACTTCGCCGAGCATCTTGGCCACCGCATCGATGTCGTTGAACGGCAGGGTCAGCGTGTGCTTGGCAAAGGCGGCGGGTACACCAGCGGAACTTGGCACGCCTTGGGTCAGCAGGCCCGAGCCGGCCTTGACCAGCAGGCTGTCGGAGTGGCCGTGGTAGCAGCCTTCGAACTTGATGATGCTGTCACGGCCAGTGAAACCACGGGCCAGGCGAATCGCGCTCATGGTCGCTTCGGTGCCGGAGCTGACCATGCGCACCATTTCCATCGACGGCACGATCGAGCAGACCAGGTCGGCCATTTCGGTTTCCATCGCCGTTGGGGCGCCGTAGGACAGGCCGTGTTCCAGTTGCTTGCGCACAGCGTCCAGCACTTCTGGGTGGCTGTGGCCGAGAATCATCGGGCCCCAGGAGCCGACGTAGTCGACATAGCGCTTGTCGTCTTCGTCCGTCACGTAGGCGCCTTCAGCGTGCTTGAAGAACAGCGGGGTGCCGCCCACGCTCTTGAATGCACGTACGGGCGAATTCACGCCGCCGGGAATGTGTTTCTGGGCGTTGGCAAACAGGGTTTCGGAACGAGACATGGTAGGGCTCTCAAAAATTCAGGAATTGAACAATGCGTTGAAGGCGCGCGCGCGGCGGGTCACTTCGCTCGTGCTGTCGGCGCCGAACAGGCCATGCACTACGGCCAGCAGGTCGACCCCATGGGCCACCAGCGGGGCGGCGTTGTCCAGGGTGATACCGCCGATCGCACAGATCGGCAGGTGCAGCCGGGCGCGGGCCTGGTCGAGCAGTTCGAGGCTGCAGGTCGGTGCGCCGGGTTTGGTGTTGGAGTTGAAAAAACGGCCGAAGGCGACATAACTGGCGCCTTCCTTGGCCGCTTGTTCGGCCAGCTCGATCTGCGCGTGACAGGTCGAGCCGATGATCGCCTGGCGCCCCAGCAGTGCCCGGGCCGGGGTCAGCGGGCCATCGGTTTGCCCCAGGTGAACGCCGACGCCCAGGCGTGCGGCCAGTTCGGCGTCGTCGTTGATGATCAACTGGGTCTTGTAGCGCTCGCACAGGCCGCGCAGGGCTTCGGCTTCGCGCAGGCGGCGCGCCTCGTCGGTGCTTTTGTCGCGGTACTGCAATAAGGTCACGCCACCCTCCAGTGCCGCTTGCACATAGGGCAGGAACTTGCCGGCCAGTAACTGACTGTCGGTAATGGCGTACAGACCACGTAATTTCATCGGGCAAGCCTCATGGCGTTACGAGCAAAAATCCAGCGGCAGGCGGCGCGGAACAAACTGGCCTTTGCCCAGTTGTTCGGCGTCACGCAGGGTGCGCCACGTGTAGTCCAGTGCCGACTTCACCGCGCTGGCGAGGTGTTCGCCCTGGGCCAGGCGACCGGCCAGGGCGCTGGCCAGGGTGCATCCGGATCCGTGGTAGCTACCGGGCAGGCGCTGGCAGGTAAAGGTTTCGCGGTGACCGTCGCGGCTGTAGAGGCGATTGTGTACTTGATGTTCGTCGCCATGCCCACCGGTAATCAGCAAGTGTTTGACGTAGGGCAGGAGTTTTTCTGCGCACTGGTCGGCGCTGCCGTCTGGCAGTTCAGCCAGGATCCGGGCTTCAGGAAGGTTAGGGGTGGCGATGATCGCCAATGGCAGCAGGCGTTCGCGCATGGCGTAGCCGACTTCGTCCTTGCCCAGGCGTCCGCCGCCGCCGGCGCGCAGCACCGGGTCGCAGACCACGGGCAGGTGCGGATGCGCCTGGAGCAGTTCGACCACGGTGTCGACCATTTCCAGTGAGCCGAGCATGCCCAGCTTGACCGCCGCAACCTGCGAGTCGTTGAGGACGGCATTGGCCTGGGCCAGTACCCACTCACGATCGAGGACGCGGAAATCACTGACATTGACGGTGTCTTGCACGGTCAGGGCAGTGACGGCCGGGGCCGCATGACAACCCTGAGCCAGCAGGGCTTCGATATCTGCCTGCAAGCCGGCGCCACCACTTGGGTCGTGGCCGGAGAGACAGAGGACAACGGGGCGAGAGCTGTAGATATTCATGGTGCGCGAGCTTACCACCAAACACGTTTTTTCGGTGCGCCTGGCAGCACGCCAGGACTTGCTGCCAGCCGCGTGGGCTCGTGGCAGCGGCGGGCGGTTAGGGATGATCCTCATAATCTGACTGGATCTTCAGGTATTGACCGCTATGTTCCGCCGAAAGGCCCGTTCTAGAGCCTTCAAACTAAAAATTTCAATGGTGTTCAAACGCCACCAGCGGCTATGCTAGAGTGGATCCAAACCAATAACAGGTTGTATCGGTTCGACGTCTGCTCAAAAGGAAATGGGGGGGCTTCCTGACGCACCGGACAGGCCATGCTGGGGCTTTATGCGCTATTTGCTGATGTTGCTGTTGAGTTTGCCCATGTTGGCGAGCGCAGCGGACTTTGATGAGTTCACCCAAAAGCTCCCCTTGGGTCGGATCATGCAGGTGTACGAGGATGTCGCCGGCACTGCGAGCATCAAAGACGTCCAGGCCCAAGCGGCGGCCGGTCATTTCAGCCCCCACCACAAAGCCACCCTGAATGCCGGTTACTCCCGTTCGGTGTTCTGGCTGAAGATCGACCTGCATTACCGTCCGAGCAATCCCGAGGTCCTGCGTACCTGGCTGCTGGAGTTGGCGTACCCACCCCTGGATCACGTCGACCTGTACCTGCCCGATGGCACTGGGAATTATCAGCTCAAGCAGCGCACCGGTGACGCCTTGCCGTTCGCCACCCGGGAAATTCGCCAGAACAACTACCTGTTTGACTTGCCCTTCGTGGCCAATGAACAGAAGACCGTCTACCTGCGCCTGCAAAGCCAGGGTTCGATCCAGGCGCCGCTGGCACTGTGGTCGAGTACGGCCTATCTGGAAGACCAGCCGGTGCGCCTGTATATCCTCGGGCTGATTTACGGGGTCCTGCTGGGGATGCTGGTCTATAACCTGTTCATCTACCTCAGCGTGCGCGACACCAGCTACCTCTATTACATCTTCTATATCGCCTCGTTCGGCCTGTACCAGCTCTCGGTGAACGGTGCGGCGGTGGAGTACTTCTGGCCGAACAACCCTTGGTGGGCCAACGCCTCGACACCGTTTTTCATCGGCTGCGCGGCGCTGTTCGGCAGCCAGTTCGCCCGCAGTTTCCTGCAAACCTCCAGTCACAGTCGCTGGTTCGATCGCCTGCTATTGACGCTGGTGGCCTGCAGCGCGGTGGTGGTCGGCCTGTCGTTGATGACCAGCTATGCCCTGGCCCTGCGCCTGGCCACGGCATTGGCGCTGATCTTCACCGTGGTGATTTTCTCGGCGGGGATTTTCGCCTGGTGGCGCGGCCTGCGGGTGGCACGCTATTTCATCATCGCCTGGTCGGCGTTCCTGCTCGGCGGCATCGTCAATACGCTGATGGTGCTGGGCTACCTGCCTAACGTGTTCCTGACCATGTACGCCAGCCAGATCGGTTCGGCGATTGAGGTCGCATTGCTGTCCCTGGCCCTGGCTGACCGCATCAACACCATGCGCGAGCAGCAGGCACAGACATTGTTCGATGCCGGGCAGAAGCTGGAAGTGTTGAACCAGCAACTGGCCCACAGTAACCAGCTCAAGGATGAGTTCCTGGCGACCCTGACCCACGAACTGCGCACGCCGATGAATGGGGTGATCGGTTCGCTGGAGTTGATGCAGACCGTCGAGATGGATCCGGAGCTGGAGCAGTATCAGCAGACCGCCGCCGGTTCGGCCCGGGACATGATGCGCATGGTCAACGGCATCCTGACCCTGACCGAGTTGCAGGCCGGGCGCCTCAAGGCCTACCCGGAGTCGTTCAGCCTGCGTTCGGTGGTCGATGGCCTGCACCAGCAGTTCGCCGCCAATGCCGCGAGCAAGGCCCTGGATTTCAAGGTTGAGCTGGCCCAGGGCTTGCCCGATCGCCTGCACGGTGACAGCGCCAAGCTGGTGCAGTGCCTGGAGTGCCTGCTGGACAACTCGATCAAGTTCACCCACGTCGGCGGGTTGGCGTTGCGGGTCAGCGGCAAGCCGGCTGAAGCCGGGCGCCAGGCGTTGTCCTTTGCCGTAATCGACACCGGCATCGGTTTTACTGACCTGGGCGAGGCGACCATGTATCAGCGCTTTTTCCAGCTCGACGGTTCCATGACCCGCGAGTACGGCGGCCTGGGAGTGGGGTTGGCGATCTGTCGGCAATTGGTCGAGTTGATCGGCGGGCGCCTGACCCACCGCTCTGAACCTGGGCGTGGCAGCCGGTTTCAGCTGGATGTCGAGTTCGAGGTGGTGACGCTGCCGCCGAGCACCGCCACAGTGCGCCACGGCCAGGACCTGGTGAGCGTGCGTGACCCCCAGGATTGCAGGGTGTTGTTGGTCGACGACGACAGCATCAATCAATTGGTGGTGCGCGGCATGTTGCTCAAGCTCGGCTATCGGGTGCGCAGTGTCGACAGCGCCCCCGCCGCGCTGGAGTGCTTGCGCCGGGAATATTTTGATGCGGTGCTGCTTGACAGTCCGATGCCCGCGCTGGCGGGGCAGACGATGTGCGAGCAGATCCGTGCGCTGCCGGGCTACGCCAATGTTGCGGTGCTGGCTGCGGTGGCCACCACCAGCCTGGACTTCGAGGCCGGGCTGACTGATTGCCTGAGCAAACCGGTGAAATTCGAAGAGTTGCAGGCGGTGCTGCATCGTCGGTTACTTTGCCAGCAGCAAGGTGAAAGCGCCGGCATTTAGGCGTATATGCCACTTTGTCAGGGGGTGGCAGGGTGCTTAACTGAGGGTCTTCGCTGACCCAAGGAGGCCCGCCATGAACCTGCACCAGTTCGCCGAAACCCACGAAGTTACCAATCAGCCACCCTCCCTGGACGGGGTCAACCTGTACCGCGTCGACCTGCCGCTGCAAGAGTGGTCGCGGCGTTTCGGGGCGGGTTGGGCCGAGTCGCGAATCGACGCCTATGGTGCCTTGGCCGGTGGCCCGTTGATGGCCGCGGGGTTCTTGGCCAACCAGAACAAGCCGCTGTTCTGCAGCCATGATCGGTATGGTCATCGCATCGACCTGGTGGAGTTTCACCCGGCTTACCATGAACTGATGCGGGCTGCGGTCGAGCACGGGCTGACGTCCTTGCCCTGGACCGATCCACAGGCCGGCGCCCATGTTGCCCGGGCTTCCATGACGTACCTGCACAGCCAGGCCGAAGCCGGCAGTGGCTGTCCGCTGACCATGACGTTCGCCAGCGTGCCCGCCTTGCGTCTGCAGCCGGACATCGCCCGGCAATGGCTGCCGAAAATCCTCGCCCGCGAGTATGACCCGCGCAATGTCGGCATGGCCCACAAGGCCGGCGTCACGATCGGCATGGCGATGACCGAGAAGCAGGGTGGCACCGACGTGCGGGCCAATACCACCAAGGCGTATCCAGTCGGTGCGGCCGGTCCGGGCCAGGCGTATGAACTGGTGGGCCATAAATGGTTCTGCTCGGCACCGATGTGCGACGCCTTCCTGACCCTGGCCCAGACCGACAAGGGCCTGACCTGCTTCCTGCTGCCGCGCCATCGACCGGATGACACGCGGAACCAGTTCTACATCCAGCGCCTGAAAAACAAACTGGGCAATTGCTCCAATGCGTCCAGTGAAGTCGAGTTTCGTGGGGCGCTGGCGTGGATGATCGGCGAGGAGGGGCGTGGCGTACCGACCATTATCGAAATGGTCGCCATGACCCGTTTTGATTGTATGGTCGGCTCCAGTGCCTTGATGCGCCAGGCGCTGACTCAGGCCAGCCATCACTGCGCCCACCGCCAGGTGGGTGGCAAGTTTCTCAGCGAACAGCCGCTGATGCAGAACGTGCTCGCCGACCTGGCGCTTGAAAGCGAGGCCGCCCTGGCCTTGAGCCTGCGCATGGGGCAGGCGCTGGATCAACTGGATGACACCCAGGAAGCCAAGTTCGCCCGGCTGGTGACAGCGGTGGGCAAGTACTGGATCTGCAAGCGCGCCCCGGCCATGATCAATGAAGCTGCCGAGTGCATGGGCGGTGCCGGTTATGTCGAGGAAAGCATCCTGCCGCGCCTGTACCGTGAGGCGCCGGTGAATTCGACGTGGGAAGGTTCCGGTAACGTGCAGTGCCTGGACGTGCTGCGTGCCCTGTCCAAAGAGCCCGGAGTGCTCGATGCACTGTTCAGCGAACTGGGCGACGGGCATGGCGACAAACGCCTGGCCACGCACATCCAGCAGTTGCAGGCGGCGTTCAAGGACACCAGCGACATCCAATACCGCGCCCGCCAACTGACCGAGGACATTGCCCTGGGCCTGCAGGCCAAGTTGTTGCTCGAGGCGGGCAATGCCAGCGTCAGCGACGCCTTTATCGCCAGTCGCCTGAACGGTGGAGGCCGGGTTTACGGTGCGTTGCCGCGAGGTCTGGATGTGGAAGCCATCGTCGCCCGTTCGACCCCGCAGCGCTACTGACCACAACAAAGCCCTGTGGGAGCGAGCTTGCTCGCGATTGCGATCAAACATTCAACATCAATGTTGCCTGACACACCGCAATCGCGGGCAAGCCCGCTCCCACAGGATTTCCAGTGTTCCGGAATTGAAGCGTAACCAACACGCCACTGTTCCCGTGACGCGGTGTTGCAGGCAAGATGAAGGCCTGCAAGCCAGAACACAGGAAGCTGATCGTGACCGAAGCCTTTATTGTCGTTCAAACCGCTGAACAAGCCGTGGACCGGCTCGCCGCGCTGCACGAGCGAGCCACTACGGCGTTGAACCAGGCGCTCAAGCGTTATCTGAAAGACCGCATCGAACCCGATGCCGAACAGCGTGCGATGTTTCGCTACCCGGAATTGCGCCTGACCTACCTGTGCCAGGGCGAAGTCCCACAGACCACCCGGGCTTACGCCAAGGTGCAGTTGCCGGGGACCTACAGCGTCACCGTCACCCATCCGGCGGCGTTTCGTAAGTACTTGCTGGAGCAACTGGTGCCCTTGATGCACGACTTCACCGTGACGGTGGAAGTGGGTGTCAGCCAGCAGAATATCCCGTACCCCTATGTGGTCGAGCAGGGCGATGAACTGGCCGGCTCCGGCGTGACCGCCGCGGTGCTGGCGCGGGTGTTCCCGAGCACCGACCTGTCGGCGGCCACCGATGGCATCGCCGACGGCCTGTATGATTGGGAAAATACCGATCCGCTGCCTCTGGCCCTGTTCGACGCCGCGCGGGTCGACTTCTCCCTGCGCCGCCTGGTGCACTACACCGGCAGCGACTGGCGGCATGTGCAGCCGTGGATCCTGCTGACCAACTACCATCGTTATGTCGACCAGTTCATCGTCCATGGCCTGGAGCAATTGCGCAGCGACCCACGCTTTGTGCGCATGGTGCTGCCGGGCAACGTGATCATCGAAAAGAGCATGGATCACGGCGAAGCCTCGGCCATTGCCGCAGGTGTGGTCTGGCACCGTTACCAGATGCCGGCCTACCACTTGCTGGCGTCCGACGGGCATGGCGTGACCTTGGTCAACATTGGTGTCGGCCCGTCCAACGCGAAGAACATCACCGACCACCTGGCTGTGCTGCGTCCGCACTGCTGGCTGATGATCGGGCACTGCGGTGGCCTGCGCCAATCGCAGACGATCGGCGACTACGTGCTGGCCCACGCCTACATGCGGCGCGATGGGATTCTCGACCGGGTGGTGCCGCCGAACATTCCGATCCCGGCGCTGGCCGAAGTGCAAATGGCGCTGCAACAGGCGGCTGCCAACGTCACGGGCGAGAAGGGCGATGACCTGAAAAAACGCCTGCGCACCGGTACCGTGCTGACCTACGACGACCGTAACTGGGAATTGCGTTGGGCCCAGGAACGACCGTTGATCAACCTGTCACGGGCGGTGGCGGTGGACATGGAAAGCGGCACCATCGCCGCCCAGGGTTATCGTCTGCGGGTGCCATATGGCACGTTGCTGTGTGTCTCGGACAAGCCGCTGCACAGTGAAATCAAGCTGCCGGGTTCGGCCAACGCTTTTTATGAGCGTGCGGTCAGCCAGCACTTGAAAATCGGCATCGCCGCGGTGGATTTGCTGCGCACCGAGCTCAACTCATTGCACTCGCGCAAACTGCGCAGCTTCGACGAGCCGCCGTTCCGCTGATTGTTATCGTGGTCATTTGACGGTCGGGGCACTAGCATGGGCAGCCCTGACCGTTAGATGTTGTGTTTGCCATGTCCCGTCCTCGTCCTCCTTCCCGTCGCCCAGGTGCTGCCCCCGCAGGCCCGCGCCGCGTGGCCAAAGCGCCGCCGGCTGAACCGAAACTGATTCTGTTCAACAAACCCTTCGATGTGCTGACGCAATTCAGTGATGGCGAAGGGCGGGCGACGCTCAAGGATTACCTCGAGATTCCCGGGATCTACCCGGCCGGCCGCCTGGACCGTGACAGCGAAGGGCTGCTGTTGCTGACCAACGATGGCCAGTTGCAGGCGCGGATTGCCGATCCCAAGCACAAGTTGGCCAAGACCTATTGGGTGCAGGTCGAAGGCGAGCCGTCGGCCGAGCAGTTGCAGCGCTTGCGTGACGGTGTCGAGCTCAATGACGGCATGACCTTGCCCGCTGAGGCGCGTCAGCTGGAAGAGCCCGAGTTGTGGCCACGCAACCCGCCGGTACGCTTTCGTAAAAGCGTGCCTACCAGTTGGCTGGAGTTGGTGATTCGGGAGGGGCGCAACCGCCAGGTGCGGCGCATGACCGCGGCAGTGGGCTTGCCGACCTTGCGCCTGGTGCGCGTGCGAATCGGCGACTGGACGCTCGAGGGGCTCGACCAGGGCCAGTGGAAGGAAGTGCCGGCGCGCTTATAAAGTGCCGGATTCGATCAGGCCAATTACCACGCTCTTGATGATGAATGCCGCCACACCCAGGCCCAGCACAAAGAACAGGATGAATGAGCCGAAACGTCCGGCCTTGGATTTCTTTGCCAGGTCCCAGACGATGAAACCCATGAAAATGATCAGGATGCTGACCAGGCCGGTCATCATCCACTCTTCCAACAGTGCAGGATCCATCGAACATCTCCAGCGTGCGCAGGGCAAAAAAGGCCGGGGGAGTATACGCCAAGGGCACGCGGCGGGGCATTGACCTGCGTCGGTGTGCCGCAGCCTTGCGCCCCGTAGGTGCAAGGCTTGCCCGCGATGGCGTACTTAGCCGCGCAAATGGGTCAACGGCAACTCGGTACTGTTCAATACCTGGTTGAGCACGAAGCTGGAGCGCACACTGGTCACCCCTTCAATCCGCGTCAGGTGTCCGAGCAGCAGTTTCTGATAATGGTCCATGTCCGGCACCACCACCTTGAGCTGGTAGTCGGCGTCCATCCCGGTCACCAGGCTGCACTCCAGTACCTGGGGCAGGGTACGAATGGCGGCCTCGAAATTTTCGAAGCGCTCGGGAGTGTGGCGGTCCATGCCGATCAATACGTAGGCCGTCAGGCTCAAGCCGAGCAGCTTGCGGTCGAGCAAGGCGACCTGGCGGCTGATGTAGCCATCGTCCTCCAACTGTTTGACCCGCCGCGAACAAGGCGAGGGCGAAAGGCCGATGCGCTCGGCCAGCTCCTGATTGGAGATGCGTGCGTCGCGCTGCAATTCCGCCAAAATGCTCAAGTCGTATCGGTCGAGTTTGCTCATGAAACAGGCCTTTGTCTTAACAATTGCGGTGGATTATCTATCAGGGGTGAAAAATTGCGCAAGTCATGTTTATTTGAGCAATATTCGCAATCCTCTGCCGTGGCCTCAGGCCTATTCTTATTACCAGAATCACTGCCCGGACAAACAGTCCACAGCGGCCCGCCGAATCAGGCCAGCCGCGGCCACCCCTCCCACAGGAGGCGAGTTGGCCCCCGGGCTACACACTGTCCAGAAGACGGAGTGAGGTGAGCCGGCGTCAAAAGCGTCGAGCACGGACTAAGTTCTCAAGGGGAGGCCGACGGGCCTCCCTTTTTTATGTGCGCGAAATAAGGCCAGGCCCGGGCAATTGCCTGGGCTCGCGGGACTATCAGGTTCAGTGGTAGCTGTGAGCTTAAAGCTTGCCGCTTGCGGCTGAGCCAATCGGGTCAGCGTGCACCAGCACTTCGGCTCGTGGGTAGGCGGCGTGAATGGCATCGGCCGCCTGGTCGCTGATGCCATGGGCGACGGATAAGGTCAGGTCCCCTGGCAGTTCCAGGTGCAGTTGCACAAACCAGTGGTTGCCCGAGACCCGGGTGCGCAAGTCGTGGGCGCCCAGGACGCCGGGCACGCCACAGGCCAGTTCGAGCATGTGCTGGCTGATCTCGGGCGGCAGTTCCTCGTCCATCAGCACGGTAAAGCTTTCCCGGGCGATCTGTATCGCACTCCACAGGATGTAGGCGGCAATGGCCAGGCCGAACCAGGCATCCAGTTGATGCCAGCCAAACCCAGCCAGCACCAGGGCAAGCAGGATGCTGCCATTGAGCAGCAGGTCGGAGCGGTAGTGCAGTGAATCGGCGCGCACCGCATTGGACCCGGTTTCGCGGATAACCCGGTGTTGCAACAGCAGCAATGCCGCCGTCAGGCCGAGGGAAAACACAATCACCCCGATACTGATCCATGGAGCACCGACCGGCTCTGGATGCTTGAGTCGGTCGAAAGCCTGGAAGGCGATCAGTAATGCACTGCCGCCGATGAACAGCGCCTGGGCCATACCCGCCAGGGACTCGGCCTTGCCATGCCCATAGCGGTGATCGTCGTCCGCCGGGCGCAGGGCGTAGTGCACCGCCAGCAGATTGAGCAGCGAGGTCACGCCGTCGAGTGCCGAGTCCGTCAAGCCGGCGAGCATGCTCACCGACCCGCTTAACCACCAGGCAATGGCCTTGGCGATAATCAGGATGCTGGCCACCGCCACCGAGGCGCGGGTGGCCAGGCGTAACAGGCGAGCGTGTTCCGGGCTGCTGGTCATAGGTGCATCGTTCCTTCGGTGCGCGTCATCAAGCGGCGGGTTGCAACCCTAACGATGCCAGTTGCTGGGCACTGCCCTTGTGCTGGATCAGGCGTGGATCGTCCAACGGGAAGCTGCGGCCCAACTCGGTTTGCAGGATGGTCTGCAGCTTGGCGTTGTCGACCTGGCCGTCGGCGCCGATCGCTTGTTGGAGTTTTTCTGGGGCCACTTGGGCGGTCTTGCCTGGCTCGAAATAAATCGCCCCGGTAGTGAAGTCCACGGCAAAGGCGATCAGCCCGGGGATCACATAAAACAGCAGGCCCACGGCATCGAGCACGGCAATTGCCGGGTCGATCTTGCCGTCGATCTGGCCACGGCGATCGGGGTAGAAAATCGACCCGCACGCGGTCAGTTGGGTCAGCAGGGTCGCTACCAGCACACCACCAATCAGACGAAACGGAACACGCATAAGAATTCTCCTCGGCAAACTTGAAACGAAACGTCGTCGCTATGAATTAGGACCGTGACGAACGCAAAGCAGTTCGCCGTTATACTCGCCGCTCTGTTTTGGAGCCAGCATGATTTCTTTGCCGATAGATGAAGTTTTACCCGCGCTGCGTGAAGCCCTGGCGACACGCCATGAAGCCGTGCTCGAAGCACCGCCCGGCGCCGGTAAGACCACCCGCGTGCCTTTGGCGCTGCTCAACGAGCCGTGGCTGGCCGGGCAAACCATCCTGATGCTGGAACCGCGCCGGCTGGCGGCGCGCGCAGCGGCCGAGCGCCTGGCCAGTGAGCTGGGGGAGAAAGTCGGGGAAACCGTCGGCTACCGGATCCGCCTGGACAGCAAGGTCGGTCCCAACACCCGTATCGAAGTGGTCACCGAAGGCATCCTCACCCGCCGCTTGCAGGAAGATCCGGCGCTGGAGGGGGTTGGCCTGCTGATTTTCGATGAGTACCACGAGCGCAGCCTGGATGCCGACCTGGCCCTGGCCCTGAGCCTCAATGGCCGGGAGCTGTTTCGCGACGAGCAGCCACTGAAGATTCTGCTGATGTCGGCCACTCTCGAAGGCGAGCGCCTGGCCAGCTTGCTGAATGATGCGCCGATCCTGCGCAGCGAAGGCCGCATGTACCCGGTGGCGATGCGCTGGGGCCGGCCGTTTCAGCCGGGCGAGTTCATCGAGCCACGGTTGGTGCAGACCGTGCTCGAAGCCTTGAATGATGAGGCCGGCAGCCTGTTGGTATTCCTGCCCGGACAAGCGGAAATCCGTCGGGTGCACCAGCAATTGGCCGATGCCCTGGGGGAGCGCTCCTCGGTGTTGTTGTGCCCTTTGCACGGCGAACTCGACCTGGCAGCGCAGCGGGCGGCCATCGATCCGGCGCCGGCGGGGCAACGCAAAGTGGTGCTAGCGACCAACATCGCCGAGACCAGCCTGACCATTGACGGCGTGCGGGTAGTAATCGATGCCGGGCTGGCGCGGGTGCCGCGTTTCGACCCTGGCAGCGGCATGACACGCCTCGATACCCAGCGGATCTCCCGCGCCAGCGCCACCCAACGTGCCGGTCGTGCCGGACGCCTGGAGCCGGGGGTGTGTTATCGGCTGTGGTCCCAGGACCAGCATGAACAATTGGCAGCCTATGCCAGTGCCGAAATACTCTCGGCGGACCTCGCCGGCCTGGCGTTGCAGTTGGGGCGTTGGGGTGTGACTCCGGGGCAACTGGTGTGGCTCGATGTGCCGCCGGCGGCGGCGTATGCCCAGGCCCAGGACCTGCTCGAACGCTTGGGGGCCCTGCAAGGCTCCTCGCCGCAAGATTGGCAACTGACCCGGCATGGTCAGGCTATGGCTGAACTGCCGGCCCACCCGCGGATTGCCCATTTGTTGCTGCGCGGCCAGGCGCTGGGCCTGGCGAACATGGCCTGCGATGTCGCGGCGTTGCTCGGCGAGCGGGATATTTTGCGCGGCGCCGGTGCCGACCTGCACAGTCGCCTGGTGCTGCTATCCGGTGAGGAACGGGCTGCCCGGGGCGCCCAGGGTGGTGTGCAGCGGGCTCGGCAACTGGCGCGGCAGTATCGCGGCTATCTGCGTGGCAAACCCGAGCAACCGGTGCCGGACCCGCAACATCCGCGCTGGCTTGGCGCGTTGCTGGCCCTGGCCTACCCGGACCGCGTGGCCCAGCAGCGCCGTGCGGGCGGGGCGGAATATCGCTTGGCCAACGGACGCGCGGCGTTGTTTGCCGAGGCGGACAGCCTGATGAAACAGGGCTGGCTGGTCATCGCCGATTTGGGCAGTCGCCAGGGGCAACGGGAAGAACGGATCTACCTGGCGGCGGATTTTGACCCGGCGCTGTTCGACTCGGTATTGGCCGAGCAGGTGCGTTGCGTCGATCAACTGGATTGGGATGAGCGTGAAGGCGTGCTGCGCGCTGAGCGCCAGCGCAAGGTCGGCGAGCTGGTATTGAGTCGTGAGCCGTTGACCGGCCTGGATGAAGCGGCGCGCAGTCAGGCGCTGGTCAACCTGGTGCGGCGCAAGGGCCTGGAGCTGTTGCCCTGGACCCCGGAGCTGCGGCAATGGCAGGCCCGTGTGGCGCTCTTGCGCCAGCTCGACCTCGATCAGCAGGGCGACAGCAGTTGGCCGGATGTCAGCGACGGCGCGCTGCTCAAGAGCCTGGAACACTGGCTGATGCCTTATCTGGGGCGGGTTTCGCGGCTCAGCCACTTTGCCAACCTGGACCTGTCGAGCATTGTGCATAACTTGCTGCCCTGGCCGTTGCCCCAACGCCTGGATGAGCTGGCGCCCCATCACCTGAGCGTGCCTTCGGGGTCGTCGATCCGCCTGGACTACAGCGAGCAGCCACCGATTCTCGCGGTGCGCCTGCAGGAATTGTTTGGCCTGGCCGAGACCCCGCGCATTGCCGGTGGCCGGCAGGTGGTCAAGCTGCACCTGCTGTCACCGGCCCGCCGCCCGGTGCAGGTGACCCAGGACCTGGCAAATTTCTGGCGCAGTACCTACGCCGAAGTGAAGAAGGACCTGAAGGGCCGATACCCCAAGCACTACTGGCCCGATGACCCTCTGGTGGCAGAAGCCACGGCGCGGGCCAAACCGCGCAAGTCCTGAAGGATTGGTGGGTGTATACAAAATCTGCGAGCACCTAAAACCATGGTGGGAGCGGGCTTGCCCGCGATGGGGCCGGTCCATTCAACATCAAGGTTGCCTGACACACCGCCATCGCGAGCAAGCTCGCTCCCACAGGTTTTGGTGGTGTATGCAAAATCTGCGAGCACCCAAAACCATGGTGGGAGCGGGCTTGCCCGCGATGGGGCCGGAACATTCAACACCGATGGGGCCTGGCACAAATGCCCCGGGGTTACGGTGTTGCCGGTAGCAGAAACCGCGCAATCACCGGCAAGTGATCGGAAATGCGCAGCGTATCGTCCTGCCGGACCTCGGCTTGCACTCGCTTGAGCCTGGGGCTGTAGAACAGGTAGTCGACCGTGCGGTCCGGGCCGTTGAGGCCTGGGTCGTTGGGATAGTGGGTCAGCCAGCGGGCGCGGTCGATGCCGCTGGCTTCGTTATTGGTCGGGATCATCGGGTACTTGTCCCACAGCGTGTGCAGGGCACTGTCGGCGGTGTAGGGCGTGCGCTGTTCGGGGGGCAGGCGCTGGAACTGGCCCAGGGGCAGCAGGTTGAAATCACCACCGATCAGCCACGGGGTGCCGCGCGCCTCGAATTTGTCCAACACCTTGGCGACAGCCGCGACCTTGTTCTGCAGGCTGTCATCCGGCTGGCGCACCCAGTCCAGGTGAGTATTGAGCAGCGCCAGTTGGCCGCCGTCTCTGAGGGGCAGGTAGCTCACCAGCAAGGCGTTTTTCGGTTGGAACTGGCGACTGATGAAGTTCTGCGGCGGCTCGGGCAGTTGCTGGCGTTCGGCGTGTTCGATCTGGTAGCGGCTCAAGGTCGCCAATTGCCGGCCGACACTGCCGAAAATATGCAGGTCCGGCACGAAGTCAGCCTTCCAGTCGAACGCCCAGGTACTGCAGGGATAAAGGTCCGCCAGGCGTTCGCGGAGCAGTTTGAGCTGGTCCTGATAGTCGCTGGCCTTGGCCCCGTCATCCAGCTCCTGTAACAGCACTACATCCGGCTGCTCATCGCGGATTACCCGCGCCACTTCATCGAGGCTGAAGGCCATGTCTTCCGGGGTCGGGGATTCGTCGCTGCCCTGGGCCAAGTCGTTCCAGAACACATAACGCTTGCCTGCCAGGTACTGCACGTTCCAGGTCATGACCTTCAGCGCCTGGCCAGGCACCAGCGAGGGCGCCGGGGCGCTGCATTGCACCGTCAGGGGTTCCTTGGCCTCGGGGCGCCAGGTCAGGCTGTAGGTCGAGGCCAGCAACAGGCCTGCCAGGATCAGCAGGCCTAACAGGGTGTAGCGCAGTAGGCGGGTCATGGGCTCGGCTTATGGCGTTACAAAGTTGGTCCCGAGCATAACCGAGAGCAGGGCCCGAGCCCAAGGGTGCTGCGGTCAGGCATTGCCCTGGGTTTTGTCAGGCGCTTCGCTGATCAGCATGAACAGGCGAAACAGCACCACGCTGGTGAACAGTTGCAGGAAGCTATGGCCACTTTCGATAAGGACCGACAGCACCGGGTTCTGTGGCGACGGATAGAGCGAGACGCTCACCCCCTTGAGCAGCCACAGTGGCCCCATCACACAGAGAATGCACACCAGGATGCGCAGGAAATTGCCTCGGGCCAGGCGCATGCTTTCGCGGATCGCGGCCAACGGCGCCAGGTTGCGCAGTACCAGCAGGTATTCGGCGAACGCCAGCATCACCATCAGCCAGATGCCCGGCAGGAAGTACAGCGACAGCCCCACCAGAATCATCAGGGTGTTGACGGCCGTCAGCAAGGCGAAGCGTGGCCACAGGCTGGCCGAGGCTGCCCACAGGTCGCGGGTGCGTGGAGATTCGCCACGGCTGCGGGCATCGAGAAACAGAATCAGCGCGGCGGTGTACAACGGGTAGACCAGCAGCCCGACAATCACGCTGTAGCCGGGAAACGCCGCGGGTCCCTGGGTGTGGTCGACCAGTTGTTGCAGCAGGGCCTCGATCACCACCAGCGGCAGGCACAACGAGACGATGCCGCCCAGGTTGCGCTTGAAGAAATACAAGGAGTCGCGGAGTACGTCTAACGGATTCATCGGTCGCTTTCGCAGGTTGCAAAGTATGGCGACACTGTAACCGATGGGAGCCTTACCTGAACAAAGGTAAACGTTAGGTAAAGCGCATTGAAACAGCTGGCGTCGGCCCCATTACTGCCGGGCACCTGATCCACACGGGATGAGGGCAAAGATTTTTCCGGCAATCTATGAGGTCGCCATGAACAGCGAAGAGCAAACCCTGATCGATGACCTGTTTGCACGGCTGCAACAGGCGCAAACCCAGGCCGAACCGCGCGACGCCCTGGCGCAAGCGCGAATCAACCAGCACCTGGGCCGCCAGCCCGATGCCGGTTATTTCATGACCCAGGCGATCCTGGTGCAAGAGGCGGCGCTCAAGCGCCTCGACGAGCAAAACCAAGCGCTCGCGCAACAGGTTGAGCAATTGCGCAACCAGGTGTTGCAGGCCCAGGCGCAGACCCCGGCAGCGGCGCCGAGCGGCAGTGGCGGGTTCCTGTCCAGCCTGTTTGGTGGGCCGCGTGACCCACAGCCTGGTGCATCCCGCGTAGCGCCGACATCCAGCGGCAATGGTTGGCGTGAGCCCGGACGCTCGGCGCCCAATGCCCAGTCCGGCGCGCAAAATTTCACGGCTGCGGCGCAGAACCCAGGCGCTGCGGCGCAACAGGCGCCGGCGGCTGGCGGCAGCTTCCTCGGTGGCGCCCTGAAGACCGCTGCCGGGGTAGCGGGCGGGGTGATGCTGGCGCAGGGCATCAGCAGCCTGTTCCACAGTAACCAGGCGCCCCAGGAAGTCGTCGAGGTGATCAAGCCAGAGCCCGCGCCAGTCAATGACACCGGCACCGGCTGGAGTGACGAACCGCGCATGGCCGGTAACGACAGCTACGGCAACGACCAAGGCGGGTTTGCCGACGCCGGCTACAGCGATGACGGCTCGTCGTTGTTCGGCGACGACGATAGCTTCGTCTGATCCGCCATTCGTCCGGGGCGTTGCGCCGTCCCGGACTGATGATTCGCCCAACCTTCCTTGCGACTGGCATACTGGGCGACTTTTCGGGCCCGGGGTCCGAACAATCGCCTGCGCCTGTGCGCGCCAAGAGGATGTGCGGTGAAGAAGATCGCAGTGTTCGCCGATGTCCAGAACCTCTATTACACCGTGCGCCAGGCCTACGGCTGTCATTTCAACTATGCCGCCTTGTGGGCTGACATCAGCCAGCACGGGCAGATCGTCGAGGCCTATGCCTACGCCATCGATCGCGGTGACAGCAAGCAGCAGCAGTTCCAGCAGATCCTGCGTAACCTCGGTTTCATCGTGAAGCTCAAGCCCTACATCCAGCGTAGCGACGGCTCGGCCAAGGGCGACTGGGACGTGGGTATTACCCTGGATATCATGGACGCCGCCGACCACGTCGACGAAGTGGTGCTGGCCTCCGGTGACGGCGATTTCGACATGCTGCTCGAGCGCATCATCAACAAGCACGGGGTGGCCGCCGTTGCCTATGGCGTGCCGGGTCTCACCGCCAATTCGCTAATTCGCGCGGCCACACGCTACGTGCCGATCGAAGGCGCGTTGTTGCTCAAAAACTGATTGTTGAACGCAAGGAACAGGTTTGGAACGCATAGCCGTCATCGACTTTGAAACCACCGGAATCTCCCCCAGCAGCAGTTGCCGGGCCACGGAAATCGCCGTGGTGATTCTAGAACAGGGGCGCATCGTCGAGCGTTACCAGAGCCTGATGAATGCCGGCGTGCGCGTGCCAGCATTTATCGAACAACTGACCGGCATCAGCAACGCCATGCTGCGCACCGCACCCAGTGCGCAGCAGGTGATGAACGAGGTCAACGAGTTTGTCGGGACCACGCCACTGCTGGCGCACAACGCAGCATTCGACCAGAAGTTCTGGGACTTCGAGCTGGGGCAGATCAAGCGCACGCGCTTGCAGCACTTTGCCTGCTCGCTGTTGCTGGCCCGCCGCCTGATGCCGGCGGCGCCCAACCACAAGTTGGGTACCCTCACCCGTTTCGCCGGGTTGCCCCACACCGGCCAGGCTCACCGGGCCATGGCCGACGCCGAGATGGCGGCCAACCTAACTGCGCACCTGGCGCAGGAGTTGCGGCACACGCACGGCTTGCGCGAGCTGTCCCATGACCTGCTGCGCAGCTTGCAGAAAGTTCCGGCGGCGAAGATCAACGAGCATCTCAAGCGCCATCGCGGGTTCTGACCTTCCGGGCCACCCCCTAGACCTCATGCGCCGTTTTTCGCGTTGCCTTCCAGTTGCCCCAGGGGGACGCGTTTTTCGAAGGCGCTGGAGAGCACGATCGAGGTCTTGCTGGAGCCGAACCGGGCGACACGATTGATCAAGTCCTCCAACTCGATCATCGAGGCCACCGCGCCACGCATGATCACGCAGGAGTCGCCGGTGACGCGATGGCACTCGGTGAGCTGGGGGATCCTGATCATTTCGTCATAGGCTTTCTGGTTGCCGTGCTGGGTCAGGCGCAGTTCGATCAGGCACTGGATCGGCAGGCCGACCTTGGCCAGGTCGACGGTGGCCTGGTAACCGGTGATCACACCGCTGGACTCCAGCTTGGCGACCCGCTCGGCGACGGCGGGCGCCGACAGGTTCACCTTGCGCGCCAATTCGGCGTAGGACGCTCGCCCATTTTCCATGAGGGCACTGAGCAGCATTCGGTCGTATTTATCCATAAACAGGCTCCCTGAACCGCTGACTTTCGAAAGTACGGCTTATAGCTGTTATCTCCGTGTTTTGAAAAGTGTACGGGCCTTATAAACAGGTTTTGTAACTTAAGTTCCGTCCGTCGGCTTTCTAGAATAACGCTCCATTTGTCCTGCCTCAGAGCGTCCCATGCCTGGTCTTCGCCGTTTCCCGTTACCGCTGATTGGAGCCTTTTTTGCGCTGTATGTGATCTGGGGGTCGACCTACCTGGTGATCCGCATCGGCGTCGAGTACTGGCCACCGCTGATGCTGGGGGGCGTGCGCTTTATCATTGCCGGGACCCTGCTGTATGCCTTTCTGCGCTGGCGCGGGGTGCCGGCGCCCACGTGGCAGCAGTGGAAGGCGGCCGCAGCGATCGGGGTGCTGTTGCTCAGTTGTGGTAACGGCGCGGTGACGGTTGCCGAGCATGCGGGCGTGGCCTCGGGCGTGGCGGCATTGGCGGTGGCCACGGTGCCGCTGTTCACCTTGCTCTGCGGCTATTTCTGGGGCGCGCGCAATACCCGCCTGGAGTGGGCGGGGATTGTGCTGGGCCTGATCGGGATCGCCATGCTCAACCTCGGCTCCAACCTGCAGTCCAGCCCCTTGGGTGCGGCGTTGCTGATCTTTGCCGCCGCGGCCTGGGCCTTTGGTTCGGTGTGGAGCAAGCATTTGCCGTTGCCCCAAGGAGCGATGGCCAGTGCCGCCGAGATGCTGGTGGGTGGCGTGGTGCTGATGATCGCCAGCGCACTGTCCGGCGAACGCCTGCATAGCCTGCCGCCGATCGAAGGCTGGGCAGCGCTGATGTACCTGGTGCTGCTCGGTTCGATCGTCGCGTTCAACGCCTACATGTACCTGCTCAAGCACGTGCGCCCGGCAGCGGCCACCAGTTATGCCTACGTCAACCCGGCCGTGGCGGTGTTGCTGGGGATTGTTTTTGCCGGTGAAACCATTGGCATGGAAGAAGCCCTGGCGATGACGGTGATCATCAGTGCCGTGGTGTTGATCGGCTTGCCGCAGTGGCGTAAGCAGAAACCGCAGTGATTTAAGGTAAACTGCCGCGCATTGCCCACGTGCGCTGATTTTTTCCTACGGTATCCCAATGACTTTCGCCACTCTTGGCCTGATCGAACCCTTGCTGCGCGCCCTTGAGACGCTCGGTTACCAGACCCCGACGCCGGTTCAGGCGCAAGCCATTCCGGCGGTGCTGGCCGGTCGCGACCTGATGGCCGCGGCCCAGACCGGCACCGGCAAGACCGCCGGCTTTGCCGTGCCGCTGTTGCAGTTGCTGGCCATGGAGGGGCCGAAAGTCACCAGTAACTCGGTGCGTGCGCTGATCCTGGTGCCAACTCGCGAGCTGGCCGAACAGGTGCATGAAAGCGTGCGCCAGTACGCCGAGCATCTGCCGTTGAGCACCTACGCGGTGTACGGCGGCGTCAGCATCAACCCGCAGATGATGAAGCTGCGCAAAGGCGTCGACCTGCTGGTGGCGACTCCCGGTCGCCTGCTCGACCTATTCCGCCAGAACGCGCTGAAATTCAATCAGCTGCAGACCCTGGTGCTCGACGAAGCCGACCGCATGCTCGACCTGGGCTTCTCCGAAGAACTGTCGAATATCTACCGGGTGCTGCCGAAAAAGCGCCAGACCTTGCTGTTCTCCGCGACCTTCTCGGATCAGATCCGCCTGCTGGCCGGGCAAATGCTCAATGATCCGCTGAGCATCGAAGTCAGCCCGCGCAACGTTGCTGCCAACACGGTCAAGCAATGGCTCTACACCGTCGACAAGAAGCGCAAGCCAGAGCTGTTCGTGCATTTGCTGCGCAAGCAAAAGTGGAAGCAGGTGCTGGTGTTCGCCAAGACCCGTAACGGCGTGGACGCGCTGGTGGAGAAACTCCAGGGCCTGGGCGTCAATGCCGACGGTATTCATGGCGACAAACCCCAGGCGACCCGCCAACGGGCGCTGGACCGTTTCAAGGCCAGCGAAATCCAGATCCTGGTGGCTACTGACGTCGCGGCCCGTGGCCTGGACATCGAAGACCTGCCGCTGGTGGTGAACTTTGATTTGCCGATCGTGGCCGAGGACTACATCCACCGGATCGGCCGTACCGGTCGTGCCGGGGCCACCGGCGAGGCGATTTCGCTGGTGTGTGCCGATGAAGTGAACCTGTTGTCGGCGATCGAGACGCTGACCCGTCAGGCCCTGACTCGCCATATGGAGCAGGACTTCGAGCCGGAGCACCGGGTGCCGGACACCGACGCCAGCGGCCAGGTGATCAAGAAGCCGAAAAAGCCGAAGAAGCCCAAGGCTTCCGGTGGTGGCAAACGTAACCTGGGTAAATGGGTGGATAGCGGTGAGACCGTGGCCGATGTGCCGGTCAAGCCGGTGCGCAAAGTGCCGGTATTCAACACCGGGCCGCGCAAGAAGAAGTGAGGCGGCTATAAGCCGCAAGCTTGAAGCTTGCGGCTTATAGCGTGTAGCTGCTCTTCAGCCACTGCACCATCCCCAACCCGGCCGCACGCCCACTGGCGAAACAGGCGGTCAGCAGATAGCCGCCAGTCGGCGCTTCCCAATCGAGCATTTCGCCTGCGCAGAACACGCCGGGCAATGCCTTGAGCATCAGTTGTTCATCCATCGCTTCGAACGTCACGCCGCCGGCGCTGCTGATGGCTTCGTCCAAGGGCCTGGTCTTGACCAGTGTCAGTGGCAGCGCCTTGATGGCGTGGGCCAGCGCCAACGGATCGGCGAATGACTCGCTCGGTGTCAGCTCGCGCAGCAGCGCGGCCTTGACGCCATCCAGGCCCAACTGGCTGTGTAGATGTTTGGCCATGGAGCGGGAGCCGCGCGGCTTGCTCAGCACTGCGTGGATTTTATCCACAGGGCGCCCGGGCAGTAGATCCAGGTGCACAGTGGCCGAACCCTGCTGCTCAATGGCATCGCGGATCGGCGCGGACAAGGCATAGATCAGGCTGCCCTCAACCCCGGTAGCGGTGATCACGCATTCCCCCAGGCGCGGGACATCGTCATTCACGCCGATGGCGATGTTTTTCAGCGGCGCGCCGGCAAATTTGCTGAGCATCAATTCACTCCAGGCGGTCACCTCGAACCCGCAGTTGCTCGGTCTCAAAGGCGCCAGGGCGACTCCGCGTTGTTCCAGGGGCAGCATCCAGGCGCCATCGGAGCCCAGTCGCGCCCAACTGCCGCCACCGAGTGCCAGTAACAGGGCGTCGGGATTGATCTTCTGTTCGCCGTCCGGATTGGCAATGCGCAGGCTGCCGTCCGGATTCCAGCCTAGCCAGCGATGGCGGGTGTGGATAACTACTCCGCCATCGCGCAGGCGCTTGAGCCAGGCACGCAGCAGCGGGGCGGCTTTCATGTCGGTGGGAAAGACCCGGCCGGAACTGCCGACGAACGTTTCTATCCCCAGGCCGTGAATCCAATCACACAGCGCGGGGGCATCGAAGCCGCGCAACAGCGGGGCGATGTGCGGGGCGCGTGCGGCGTAGCGTGCAAGGAACGCCGGGTAGGCTTCGGAGTGGGTGATGTTCATGCCGCCGACACCGGCCAGCAGGAACTTGCGGCCCACCGACGGCATGGCGTCGTAGAGGTCGACCCTGGCCCCGGCCTGGCTCAGCACCTCGGCGGCCATCAAGCCGGCAGGGCCGCCACCGATGATGGCGACGTGCTGGGGAGGGTGGGCGACGGGTTGGCTCATGGCATGCACTGCGATTCGGCTCGAAAGGCCGCGTATTCTAGCAGCACCACAAGCCCCCCGTAGCAGCTGTCGAGCCCCGCGAGGCTGCGTTCGAGGACGCAGTCCTCGCCGGGTGCGTTGAGTCTGGCGGCTGCTGCGCAGCCGAACGCAGCCTCGCGGGCTCGGCAGCTGCGACAGGGGCTCGGCGGTTCTAGGGCGTTGGTTGAAAAATGATCAGTGGCTTGTAGGCCATAGTGGGCAGGGCTTGCAGGTCCTTTCACTCAGGTTATCCACAGGCCGTTCCACAGGCATTGTGGGTAAAGCATCCACAACTCAATGACAGCCTGATGACTGCCAGACCCGTTGCGCACTGTGATGGAGGATGCCGTGACGCCGAGCCAGGGCCTCACGGTCTTTGCTGTAGCCGCCGCCAATCACGCCCATCACCGCGATGTCGCGGCCCAGGCAGTGGCGCAATACGGCCTCATCGCGGGCGGCGACCCCGGCATCGGTCAGCTTCAGATACCCCAGGGCGTCGTCCTTGTGCACATCGACCCCGGCGTCGTACAGCACCAGGTCCGGCTGGTAGAGCGGCAGCAGGTAGTTGAGCGCGTCATCGACCACCTTGAGGTACTCGGCATCGCCCATGCCCATGGGCAGCGGAATGTCCCAGTCGCTGTCGGCCTTGCGTGCGGGAAAATTCTTTTCGCAATGCAGGGAAACCGTCACCGCGTCCGGGGTATGTTGCAGAATCCGCGCCGTGCCGTCGCCCTGATGCACGTCACAGTCGAAGATCAACACCCGTGAAACCCGTCCGCTTGCCAGCAGGTAATGGCTGATTACCGCCAGGTCGTTGAAGATGCAGAAGCCGGCGGGGTGATCGTAGTGGGCGTGGTGGGTACCGCCCGCCAGGTGGCAGGCCATGCCATGTGCCAGCGCCTGTTCGGCGGCCAGCAGGGAGCCGCCGACCGCCCGCACGGTGCGCCGGGCCAGGGCTTCGTTCCAGGGCAGGCCGAGGCGCCGTTGGTCTTCGCGGGACAACTCGCCGCTCATGTAGCGTTCGATATAGCCGGGGTCGTGGGCCAGGGCCAGTACGTCTGCCGGGCAAATCTGTGGACGCAGCAGGTGCTGGTCCTCGGTCAGGCCACTGTCCACCAAGTGATCGCGCAGCAGTCGGAACTTGTCCATGGGGAAACGATGTTCCGCTGGAAACTCGGGGCTGTAGTCTTCGTGGTAAATCAGCGGCAGGGGCATGGTCGGTTCGTGGCGTGGAGTGACGAAGTGAAGGATCCTACCAGCGATCTAGACATGTATGCAGGGAAACGGAGGGGAGCGATGGAGCCGATACTGGAACTTGAGAGCGCGCGGCTGCTGATGCGCCAGTGGCGTGATGAGGACTTGCCGGAATTTGCCGCGATGTGCGCCGACCCGCAAGTCATGCGCTACTTCCCGGCACCCTTGAGTCGCCTGGAAAGCGCTGCATTGATCGGGCGAATCCGTGGACATTTTGCTGAGCACGGTTTTGGTCCGTGGGCGCTGCAGCGCAAGGACAATGGTGCATTCATTGGATTTACCGGCTTGGGGGTGGTCGGGTTTGACGCCCCGTTCACCCCAGCCACCGAAATCGCTTGGCGCCTGGCCCGCGAACACTGGGGTCTTGGGTATGCCAGCGAAGCGGCCTGGACCGCTCTGCGCTGCGGCTTTGACCGCTTGCTGCTGGATCAGGTGGTGGCCTTTACCACCGAGGCCAACCTGCCGTCTCAGAAAGTCATGCAGGCCATTGGCATGCACCCTGACCCGGCAGGCGATTTCCAGCACCCCAAGCAGCAAGCCGGTCATCCGCTGCGCAGCCACGTGTTGTACCGCATCACCCGTGAGCAATGGTTGGAAACCTTGCATGGATAAGCTGGCCGGGATGTTTACAATGTGCGCAATGTTGGCCCGGGCCAAAACCTGAATCGACCGCCGCAGCCAAGACTGCGCGGCATTGCTCTGTGTGAGGAGAGTCTGAATGAGCCAAGTGCTGGAAGATCTGGT
Source organism: Pseudomonas sp. IT-P176 (assembly GCF_949767245.1). NCBI lineage: Bacteria > Pseudomonadati > Pseudomonadota > Gammaproteobacteria > Pseudomonadales > Pseudomonadaceae > Pseudomonas > Pseudomonas sp. IT-P176. The sequence goes on along the minus strand of NZ_CATKPN010000046.1, from coordinate 124,915 downwards.
CGACTTGCTGACCCTGGAACCGATCGAAGAAAACCTGTTTCGCGGCCGTAGCCAGGACTTGGGTTTTCGTCAGTTGTTCGGCGGCCAGGTGCTGGGCCAGTCCCTGTCGGCGGCCAGCCAGACCGTTGAAGAAGCGCGTCACGTGCATTCGCTGCACGGTTATTTCCTGCGTCCGGGCGACGCCGGTTTGCCGGTGGTCTACCAGGTGGACCGGGTCCGCGACGGCGGTAGCTTCAGCACCCGCCGGGTGACCGCGATCCAGAAGGGCCAGCCGATCTTCACCTGCAGCGCGTCGTTCCAGTACGACGAAGAGGGCTTCGACCATCAGAGCGCGATGCCCCAGGTGGTCGGTCCGGAAAACCTGCCCTCGGAGCTGGAACTGACCCAGCAACGCGCGCACCTGATTCCCGAACACATGCGCGAAAAACTGCTGTGCGCCAAGCCGATCGAGTTCCGTCCGGTAACCGACAGTGATCCCTACAATCCGCAGCCGGCCGACCCGGTCAAGTACGTCTGGTTTCGCGCCGACGGTGCGCTGGCCGACTCGCCGGCGCTGCACAAGTATCTGCTGGCCTACGCCTCCGACTTCGGCCTGCTGGTCACTTCATTGCTGCCCCACGGCAAATCGGTCTGGCAAAAAGACATGCAGGTTGCCAGCCTCGACCACGCATTGTGGTTCCACGCCGACGTGCGTGCCGATGATTGGCTGCTGTACGCCATGGACAGCCCGTGGGCCGGCAACTCCCGGGGCTTTACTCGCGGCAGCGTGTTCAACCGCGCCGGCAAACTGGTGGCCTCGGTGACCCAGGAAGGCCTGATTCGCCACCGTAAGGATTGGGCATGAGCCTGGCGCAGGTACGCCACTGGGTGTTCGACATGGACGGCACCCTGACGGTGGCCGTGCATGATTTTGCGGCGATTCGCCAGGCCTTGGCGATTCCCCCCGAGCACGACATCCTGACCCATCTCGCGGCGTTGCCCGCCGCCGAAGCCGCGGCCAAGCATGCCTGGCTGCTGGAACACGAACGGGACCTGGCGCTGGGTTCGCAGCCGGCCCCTGGCGCCGTCGAGCTGGTGCGTGAGTTGGCCGGGCGTGGTTATCGCCTGGGCATCCTCACCCGCAATGCGCGGGAACTGGCCCATATCACGCTCCAGGCGATTGGCTTGGCGGACTGCTTTGCGGTCGAGGATGTCCTGGGCCGCGACGATGCGCCGCCCAAGCCCGATCCCGGTGGATTGCTGAAACTGGCCCAGGCCTGGGATGTTGCACCTGGCAATATGGTGATGGTCGGTGACTACCGGTTTGACCTCGATTGCGGTCGTGCGGCGGGCACGCGCACGGTGCTGGTGAATCTACCGGACAATCCATGGCCGGAATTGACCGACTGGCACGCCGTCGACTGCGTGGCGTTGCGTAACTTGCTTGCAGCCTGATCCTCTGCGGGCATTTTACTGATCAGCGAAACAGCGCTTGCTGACCTTGGGCCGAGATGAACATCTGATCGCCGTTGTGTCCGACCCCCGGCACTTGCACCAGATGCTGATTGAGCTCCTGTGGATGGCGCTGAGTCAGGTAGTTGAAGTAGTTGAGCCCGCGCACCTGATGCGACGGACCCTGGGCCAGGGCGGCGCAGGACTTGTCCAGGGCCGGTTGGGCCGGGTTGGTGTCCAGTTCGCCGAGCAGGTAGGTGATGTCGCGCGCGATGTAGCGTTGCTCCAGCGATTGCGCCGACTGGCCCTTGGCGTAGGCCGGTAGCCGGTCCAGACCGTACTTCCAGTCGTTGAAACCGGGGCATTTGTTGCGGTCGACGGGCATTGGCCGCTGTTGATCGAAGTAGGCGTAGGACGACGGATTGGCGATCACGTAGCGGACCTTGACGCCGGCCTGGCGCAAGGCTGGCTGGTCATCCCCGAGCAAGGCAAAACGCTGCACCATTTGCCCGCCACCGGAATGTCCGGCAATTACCACTTCCTTGAGCTCCGGGTACTCCAGGCGGTTGCTCAGGCGGCTCAGCAAACGGTCGAGCACGGCATAGGAACTCAGCGCCTGGGGCCCGGTGGACAAGCCCCCGGCCATCCACTCGTTGCCACGCCAGCGCATCACGCTGTCGGCCAGTTGATGCCGCGTGATGTCCGTTTCATTAAGCAATTGCGGGGCAATCACCAGGGTGCTGGCGCTCTGTCCGGCCTGCGCTGCAGCTTTTTCAGCGCTTTGCCGATAGGTTTCGGCATTGCGCAAACGCCCATGGAGGATGATCAGCACCCGCTGGACCTGCGCTGAGGGTTGACTGAAGCCAACCGCCAATTCGCCTGCACCCAGGTCCAGGCGGCCGGGACTGATGTCTTTCACCCCATGGTCAGCCGCCTGTAGCGTGGTGCACCCCAGTGACAGAACAAATACCGCCAGCCAGGGTTTTGCCATTCAGAGACTCTTCGCGGCAAAGGTGTCGCATTGATTGATCTGGCCTTGGGCGAAGCCAGTCTTGAACCAGCGCACGCGTTGCGCCGAAGTACCATGGGTAAATGAATCCGGGACCACGCGACCTTGACCCTGTTGCTGCAAGCGGTCGTCGCCGATGGCGTTGGCGGCGTTCATCGCTTCTTCTATGTCCCCCGGCTCAAGCCAGTTCAAACGTTTCTGCGCATGGTTGGCCCAGACCCCGGCCAGGCAGTCGGCCTGTAATTCCTGGCGCACCAGCAGCCCGCCATCACCTTCCATGCGTTGTCCTTGCTGGCGCGCAGCCTGGATCTTGGCGGATACCCCGAGCAGGGTCTGCACGTGGTGGCCGACTTCGTGAGCGATGACATACGCCTGGGCGAAGTCGCCGGTCGCGCCGAAACGCTGGGACATTTCCTGGAAGAAGCTCATGTCCAGGTACACCCTTTGATCCGCCGGGCAGTAGAACGGCCCGGTCGCCGCCGAAGCACCGCCGCAGGCCGAGTTGACCCGACCGCTGAACAGCATCAGCTTGGGCGCCGCGTACTGGCGCCCGGCCTGTTGAAAGATCTGGCCCCAGGTGTCTTCGGTGTCACCGAGGATTCGCGCCACAAATTCCGCCTGCTCGTCATTGGCCGGCGGCGCCTTGCGGGTTTGGGTGGTGGCAGGGGCTGACTGTTGGTCCATTTGCCCGGCCAGTTGCCCGAGAATCTGCATCGGGTCCTGCCCGGTGATCCAGCCGATCCCGACGATCAGCACGATGGCCGTCAGGCTCAGCCCCTTGCCCCCGCCAAAACGCATGCCACCGCCGCCGCCACCCTCACCCCGGGCATCCACCACGTTGTCACTGCGGCGGCCTTTTTTCCATAACATGTGGGAATCCTCTGATTACGCGTGGTGTGAGTGTTGCTGGTGAGTGGGATAGTCGCCAGTCCGGTCGTCAGACGATGTCGGACGAAAGGTAGTATGGCATTCGATGTGCGACGCTGCCGTGCTACAGCGGATTGGCCGAGAAGGTGTCGCACTGTTCGATGCGACCTTGCTCGAAACCGCGCTCGAACCAGCGCACGCGCTGCACAGACGTCCCGTGAGTGAAAGTCTCAGGCATCGGGCCGGTCGTTTGGTTCCCGCGCTGGTAATCGTCGCCGAACACCGCGGCCGCTTCCAGCGCGGCTTGCAGATCGCCTGGCTCCAGCCAGTTCAGGCGTTGCTGGGCATGGTGCGCCCAGACGCCCGCCAGGCAGTCGGCCTGCAGTTCGGCGCGCACTTCCAGGCCGTTGTCACCGGCGGTGAGTTGGCCGGCAGCCAGGGCTTCGTCGAAGGGCCGGGATAACCCCAGGCGGGTCTGCACGTGATGCCCGATTTCGTGGGCGATCACATAGGCCTGGGCAAACTCGCCGAAGTTGGGCATCTGCTGGGCCATTTTGCGGAAAAATCCCAAGTCCAGGTACAGCACCTGACTGTCAGGGCAATAGAACGGCCCGACCGCCGACGAGGCGTAACCGCAGGCGGAAGCCACACCCTGCTCGAAGAGGATCATGGTGGGTTCAGGGTAGGGCTGGTCCAGGGTTAGAAACTGGGCTCTCCATGTGTCCTCGGTATCGCCGAGCACGGCGCGCACGAACGCCAGGTCGGGGTCATCGGTGTGTACCGGCGTGACTTCGGTCACGGGGGGCTCTGGCGGGTCAGCCTCCTGGGTGGAAATCAGGCTGCCCAACGCCACAACCCCCGAGAGGGCGACAGCACCGAAGGCGATCCCGAGTTTCTTGCCAGGGGGGAAGCGCTTGGAGGAGGATTTGCGGGTATCCGTAACGTTATCGCTAGGACGGGCTTTGTTCCATAACATGTCGACATTCCTTGTGAGTTGAGCGGCATTCATTGCCTGGTGTCTGCATACACCAGCTATGGCACGGAGGGTGACGGGCAATGTGTAAACGCAGGTGAGCGACAGCGCGGGGGTGCGCCGGGGCAAGTTGTATTGAAATCGTAAGCGGGGGGGCTATAGGTGGTAGCGATGCTTCCTTCGCTGCAGCGAGCGGCCCATAATCGCCAGCCTCTGCAGCGTTGGCCACGAGCCCGGAATGAGAATGACCACAGACCTTACCGTAGCGCCCGAAGCGTCAGCGCTCGAGCCGCGCAAGAGTCGCAAGAACAACCCGCAAAAGTCCCGCGAGAACATCCTTCAAGAAGCCATTGTCGAGTTCGTCCAGCAGGGGCTGTCCGGGGCGCGAGTGGATGCCATCGCCGAACGAATCCATACCTCCAAGCGCATGATCTATTACTACTTCGGGAGTAAGGAGCAGCTCTACGTCGAGGTGCTGGAAAAACTCTACGGGGATATCCGCAGTACCGAGAATCGCTTGCAACTCGCCGAGCTCGCGCCGCGTGAAGCCATCCAGCGGCTGGTGGAGTTCACCTTCGATCACCATGATCGTAATGTCGATTTCGTGCGCATTGTCAGCATCGAGAATATTCACAACGCCGAGTACGTGAAGCACTCCGAGGCGATCAAGGCGATGAACAGCACCATCCTCGATGCACTGGGGGGGATACTGCGGCGCGGGGTCGTGGAGGGAGTGTTCCGTGACGGACTCAACCCGTTGGACGTGCATCTGCTGATCACCTCGTTCTGTTTCTACCGAGTGTCGAACCGCCACACCGTCGGTGAGATCTTCCAGATCGACCTGCCCGATGCGGCGATCAAGCAGCGTCATCGGCAGATGATCTGTGAGTCGGTGTTGCGCTACCTGCAGGCCTGAGCTGTGGTGAGGGGCTTTGGCCCCGGTATCCGCCCAGGACACCGTTTACCCGAGCGCTGTCCAAGCCCCTGGTGGGCGCATGCAAAGATTGCTTACCCATTTCTCCCCTGCATGGCAGGTGTTATCGCCTAGGCAGAACTAGCCTGAGGTGGGATTTGCCGTGGGTGAAAGATTGCCTTCGGTCGGGATCTCAAGGAACGGTGGGAAATTCGATCTCTAAAACCTAACGGATGGGTTAGCATGAAGATATGCAGCTACAAAGGACTGTCGCTGGTGATCATGTTGCGCGATGAGCACTGTCCGCCCCACGTACATGTCGATGGTGGCGCCTGGGGTGCGCGCTTTGTGTTCAGCTTCTGGCACAACGGCGTAGAGCTCCTGGATGTCACCCCGCTATCGCGACGGCCGCCGCTGGCGGTGTTGGAGGGCCTGCGCCAGACACTCAAACAAGCTGCTCATTTGCGCCGAGCGCGTTGTGTCTGGTGGGTGAAGCTGCATACGACCTGTCTGCGCAATCAGCTGTGGGATAGTCAGGCCAATGAAATGGTGCTGATCAACCGTAACCCCAAGGTGATCCGGCGTATTGCTTCGGCGCGTTATGACCTCAAGGGCAATACAACCCTGATGGAGTTAGTGGGCGCCTGTGAAGGCGTGGAGATTGAATTATGAAAAGGATACAAGCCAAGACCCCTGCGGATCGGCCGCTGACAGAGACGGTCGTGGACGAAGCCATCGAGCGCGGCGAGGTGCGTCGTAGCGGCATTTGCGCCCAGTGCGTGAGCCTTGTGGGGCAACACCTGTCGATCGGCTTCGAGGATGGCAGTGCCGTGCTGCTGCCCGTGCACAATTACCCCGAGTTCACTGGCTTGGACAGCAGCGACTTCGCGGATTTGCAGGTCGGGTTCGGCGGTACGGCGCTCTGCCATGAGCGCAAGGACCTGCAGGTGTCCATCGCCGGACTGATTCTGGCAAGCAAACCGCTGATGGACATGGCCGCCTCGCTCATCGCCAGCCGCAATGGTCGCCAGAGCAGCGCCGCCAAGGCCGACGCTGCCCGTGCCAATGGCCGCAAGGGTGGGCGGCCGCGCAAGGTCGATACGACGCTGTGAGCAGGCACAAAAAAACCGTCCTCGGGACGGCTTTTTTGTGGAGCGTGATCAGCGATCAACGACGGGTCAGCAAGACCCCGGATTCCATGTGGTGGGTCCACGGGAATTGATCGAACAGCGCGCAGCGGGTGATGCGATGAGTGTCGTGCAACTGGGCGATGTTGGCTGCCAAGGTCTCTGGGTTACATGAGATGTACAGGATGTTGTCGAAGCGTCGGGTCAGCTCGCAGGTGTCCGGGTCCATGCCCGCGCGCGGTGGATCGACGAACACGCTGCCGAACGCGTAGCTCTTCAAGTCGATACCGTGCAGGCGACGGAACGGGCGCACTTCGTTCAAGGCTTCGGTCAACTCTTCAGCGGATAGCCGCACCAGGGTGACGTTATCCACCGCGTTTTCGCTGAGGTTGCTCAGCGCAGCATTGACCGAGGTCTTGCTGATTTCGGTTGCCAGCACTTTGCCTACGCGGGTCGCCAGGGGCAGGGTGAAGTTGCCATTGCCGCAATACAGTTCCAGCAGATCGTCCGGGCGCTCGCCCAGGGCGTCATACGCCCAGTTGAGCATCTTCTGGTTCACCGTGCCGTTGGGCTGGGTGAATGCCCCCTCGGGTTGGCGATAGCTGAAGGTACGCCCACCGACTTCGAGTTTCTCGACCACATAATCCTGGCCGATCACTTCGCGCTTACCCTTGGAGCGACCGATCACGCTGACATTCAAGTCGGCAGCCAACTGGCTGGCCGCCGCATGCCAGTGCTCATCGAGCGGGCGGTGGTAGCACAGGGTGATCATCGCGTCGCCCGCCAGGGTGGTCAGGAACTCCACCTGGAACAGCTTGTGGCTCAAGGCTGCGCTGGCTTGCCAGGCGGCCTTGAGCTGCGGCATCAACTGGTTGATGCGCAGGCTGGCGATCGGGAACTCTTCGATCAGGATCGGCGTGCGCTTGTCTTCCTGGGAAAACATTGCGTAGTGCCGCTCGCCGGCTTCGCGCCACAGGCGGAATTCGGCGCGCAGGCGGAAGTTGGCCAGCGGCGAGTCGAACACCGCAGGTTGCGGGGCATCGAACGGGGCCAGCAGGTCACGCAGGCGCGTGACCTTGTCTTCGAGCTGAGCGGCGTAAGCCTGGGAATCGAATGTCATGCGTTGAACCAACCCAACTTGATCACGAACAGAATGGAGAGAATCACCAGCGCCGGGTTCAGCTCACGGCCACGACCGGACAGCAGTTTGATTGCGGTCCAGGCGATGAAACCGAAGGCAATGCCGTTGGCGATGGAGTAAGTGAAAGGCATCGCCAGGGCGGTGATCACCACGGGCGCAGCCACGGTGATGTCATCCCAGTCTATTTCCGCCAGGCCGGAAGTCATCAGCACGGCGACGAACAGCAGGGCCGGCGCGGTGGCGAAAGCCGGAACGCTGGCAGCCAGTGGCGAGAAGAACAGCGCCAGCAGGAACAGGATGGCCACGACCACGGCGGTGAGGCCGGTCCGGCCGCCGGCGCTGACGCCCGCTGCCGATTCGATGTAGCTGGTGGTGGTCGAGGTGCCCAGCAGGGAACCGGCCATGGCCGCCGTACTGTCGGCGATCAGCGCCCGGCCCATTTTCGGCATGTGGCCGTCCTTGCCCATCAGGCCGGCGCGCTTGGCGACGCCGATCAGGGTGCCGGAGTTGTCGAACAGGTCGACGAACAGGAAGGCGAAGATCACGCTGACCAGACCGATGTCCAGGGCGCCCTTGATGTCCAGTTGCAGGAAGGTCGGCGCCAGGGAGGGTGGCATCGACACTACGCCGCCGAACGGGGTGAACCCCAGGGCGATGGAGGCGATGGTCACGGTCAGGATGCCGATCAGCACTGCACCGCGTACTTTCAGGGCTTCAAGGGCCACGATCAGGGCAAAGCCCAGGGTCGCGAGGATCGGAGCCGGTTGCTTCAGGTCACCGAGGCCGACCATGGTCGCCGGGTTGCTGACCACAATGCCTGCGTTGTGCAGGGCAATCAGGGCCAGGAACAGGCCGATACCGGCGGCAATCGCCGAACGCAGCGGCAGCGGGATACTGTTGATGATCCATTCGCGGATGCGGAAGATCGACAGCAGGAAGAACAGCACCGCCGAAATGAATACCGCACCCAGCGCCACTTGCCAGGTGTGGCCCATGTGCAGCACCACGGTGTAGGTGAAGAAGGCGTTCAGGCCCATGCCCGGTGCCAGCGCGATCGGGTAGTTGGCAATCAGGCCCATCACGGTGGAGCCGATGGCGGCCGCCAGGCAGGTCGCGACAAACACTGCGCCCTTGTCCATGCCTGTCTCGCCGAGGATGCTCGGGTTGACGAACAAAATGTAGGCCATGGCCAGGAAGGTCGTGACGCCCGCAAGAATCTCGGTGCGCACGTTGGTGTTGTGTGCCTTGAGTTGAAACAGCCTTTCCAGCATGTCTGCTCCCCGTGGCGCATCTTGCGCCGTGAATGTATCGACTTGAACAGCAAAGCACAGACCACAGCAGGCGCCCGGGATTTTTCTGTCGGTCGGAAAAAGCCGCGCATCATACCAGCAGCTTGGGGCTATGGCTGCGATCGTCGGCGATGTTTTGCCTTTGAGACGGGTGGGGCATACTGCGCGCTGGTTTCGGGAGTGGTCATGTCTTCTAAAAAACGCGGGTTGGCTTTGGTGGTGGGCGTGTTTGGCGCCTTGTTGTCCGGCATGCAGATGGCCGAGGCGGCTTCCGCACCGCCGTTGAGCGAAATCAAGGTGCTTAAGGTCCAGTCGCCGTCCTGCGGCATGGAGGACATCAGTCCTGGGCAGGCACAAACCAACTGTGATCACGAAGGGCCGAACATCAAGATCTACGTGCTGGAGGTCGGTTATGGCCGTTCACCCCAGGCCGGGCTGGATGGCGCGGACATCGATGGCGTGCGCACCCGGGTATGTGCCTTTGATAATGGCGACCTGACGGAATGCGCCGGCATGGTCAGCAAGATCGTCGGCTACCTCTATATCTTCGATATGGCCGGCAAGCAGCGTGGCACTTTCACGTTCCGCAATACCTCGATCAATGCACCGGCCAACAGCCTGTCGACCCAGATCTACATCAAGTAATGGGCGCTGGCGTGCGGGGGACTTGAACGCCTGTCAGTAAAGATGACTACGCTTTAAGGATCACCCTGTGGACACCGACCATGACCTTTAGAGCCCTGATTACCCTTGCCGAGGGCATCGACGACCTGCAAAGCGTCACCCTGATCGACGTGCTGCGCCGGGCGAACGTCGAAGTGGTGGTGGCCAGCATCGAGGCGCGGCGCATGCTGACGTGCGCCCGGGGCACACGCCTGACCGCCGATGCGATGCTGGTGGACGTGCTGGCGCAACCCTTCGACCTGATTGTCCTGCCTGGCGGCGCCGTCGGCGGCAAGCACCTGGCCGCCCATCAGCCGCTGCAGCAATTGCTCAAGGACCAGGCCGCCGCCGGCCGACTGTTCGCCGCCATCGCCGAATCGCCGGCGCTTGCCCTGCAGGCCTTCGGCGTATTGCGCCAACGCCGCATGACCTGCCTGCCGGCCGTCAGTCAGCAACTGCTGGGCTGCACCTTCGTCGATCAGCCGGTGGTGGTCGACGGCAACTGCATTACCGCCCAGGGTTCGGCGGCGGCCCTGCCATTTGCCCTGCAATTGCTGGAGCAACTGTGCGGCAGGGCAGTCAAGCTGGCGGTGGCGCGGGAGTTGCTGGCTTAGCTACGGTCGGCGAATCCTCGGGGGCAGCCACCGGCACATGCATGCGATCACGCTGGGCCAGGGTCGGGAACAGCTTGATCCAGGTGCCGGTGACCAACAGCGTGCCAACTCCGCCCATGACCACCGCTGGCACAGTGCCGAACCAGTGCGCCGTCAGGCCGGACTCGAATTCACCCAACTGGTTCGAAGCGCCGATGAACAAGCCGTTCACGGCGCTGACCCGGCCGCGCATTTCATCCGGGGTTTCCAGTTGCACAAAAGAGGCGCGGATCACCATGCTGATCATGTCCGCCGCCCCCAGCACCACCAGCACCGCCAACGAGAACCAGAATGAGGTCGACAGGCCAAAGGCAATGGTCGCGACGCCGAACACGCCGACGGCGGTAAACATCACCCGTCCGACTTTGCGCTCCACGGCAAACCGCGCCAGCCACAGTGACATCAACAGGGCGCCCACTGCCGGTGCCGAGCGCAGCAGCCCCAGGCCCCATGGGCCGGTCAGCAGGATGTCCTTGGCGAACACCGGCAACAGCGCGGTGGCGCCACCCAGCAGTACCGCGAACAGGTCCAGGGAGATCGCCCCGAGAATGTCCGGGCGACTGCGGATGAAGCGAACGCCGGCCAGCAGTGAATCCAGGGTGGCCTTGCCTTTGTTCAGCGGGGTTTGCCGCGCTGGCAGGTTGAGCATCAGGGTGCAGGCGATGACGTACAAGAGCACCGTCGGCCCATAGACCCAGACGCTGCCAAAGGCGTAGAGCAGGCCGCCCAGGGCCGGGGCGATGATGGTGGCCGACTGTTGCGCCGACTGTGCCGCCGCCACCGCACGCGGGAACAAGGCCGTGGGCACGATGCTGGGCAGCAGGGCCTGGGTGGTGGGCATCTCGAACGAGCGGGCAGCGCCCAGCAGGAAGGCGAGGATGAAGATCAGCTCGCGGGTCACTTGGTCGGTGGCGCTGCCGATGGTCAGGGCCAGGGCGATCAAAGCCTGCAAGGACTGGCAGAGGGCAGCGACCTTGCGCCGGTCATAGCGGTCAGCCACATGCCCGGTGTGCAGCATGAACAGTACCCGCGGAGCGAACTCCACCAGCCCGACCAACCCCAGGTCCAGCACGTTGCCAGTGAGCTGGTAGAGGTTCCAGCCAATGGCCACTGTGAGCATCTGGAAACCGCTGGCGGTGAAAATCCGCGCCAGCCAGAACGCAAGGAAAGGGCGGTGATGGCGTAACAGCAGGGGCTCTGGGCTGGGCATCGGCAGACAGGTCTGGTGGGGAAAAAGCTGAGCCTATCATCAAGTTGTAACTAAAGGTTGCGGCGATCGCCTGGATTGGCGCGCCAGGGTCCTGAGGCAACCTGTCACGCGGCAATAGACCACACGCTCTGTCGCTGAAAATGCGACTACTCTTTGATCGTTGCTTGATCCAGATCAAAGCCCTTGGGGGATTTGTTCTGACGGCCAGATGGCCAGACTCCCTGCGTTGTGATGATTGTAAAAAAAGAACGAATTCGAATTCGCCACACTCCATACCCGTGGGGGCGGTGGGTGCAGGCCACAAGCCTGTAGCCGTTTTACCTGACAGAGGAAGACTTATGTTCGGTTTGGAGGCACTTGATCTCGCCCGAATTCAGTTCGCGTTCACCATCTCATTCCACATCCTGTTCCCGGCGATCACCATCGGCCTGGCGAGTTACCTGGCGGTGCTTGAAGGCCTGTGGCTGAAAACCAACAACAACACCTACCGTGACCTCTACCATTTCTGGTCGAAGATCTTTGCCGTCAACTTCGGCATGGGAGTCGTCTCCGGCCTGGTCATGGCCTACCAGTTCGGTACCAACTGGAGCCGTTTCTCGGACTTCGCGGGCTCCGTCACTGGGCCATTGCTGACCTATGAAGTGCTCACGGCATTCTTCCTCGAAGCCGGTTTCCTCGGCGTCATGCTGTTTGGCTGGAACAAGGTGGGGCGCAAGCTGCACTTCTTCGCCACGATCATGGTGGCGATCGGCACGCTGATCTCGACGTTCTGGATTCTCGCCTCCAACAGCTGGATGCAGACCCCCCAGGGTTACGAAATCATCAACGGCCAGGTCATCCCGGTGGACTGGATTGCGGTGATTTTCAACCCGTCGTTCCCCTATCGCCTGATGCACATGGCCACCGCTGCCTTTGTCGCGACCGCATTCTTCGTCGGTTCGTCGGCGGCCTGGCACCTGCTGCGCGGTCGCGACAACCCGGCGATCCGCACCATGCTGTCGATGGCCATGTGGATGGCGTTGATCGTCGCGCCGATCCAAGCCGTGATCGGTGACTTCCACGGGCTCAACACCCTCAAGCACCAACCGGCGAAAATCGCCGCGATCGAAGGTCACTGGGAAAACCACGGCGACGAACCGACGCCGCTGATCCTGTTCGGCTGGCCGGACATGAAGGAGGAGCGGACCAAGTACGCGGTGGAAATTCCGTACCTGGGCAGCCTGATCCTGACCCACTCGCTGGACAAACAGGTGCCGGCGCTCAAGGAATTCCCGCCAGAAGACCGGGCGAACTCGACCATCGTGTTCTGGTCGTTCCGGATCATGGTCGGCCTGGGCATGCTGATGATCTTCACCGGTCTGTGGAGCCTGTGGCTGCGCAAGCGTGACCGGCTGTATTCGAACCGCGCGTTCCTGTACCTGACCCTGTGGATGGGGCCTTCTGGCCTGATCGCGATTCTCGCGGGCTGGTTCACCACGGAAGTCGGGCGCCAACCGTGGGTGATCTACGGGGTGATGCGCACCGCCGATGCCTCCTCCGGGCACAGCGTGGTGCAGATGAGCATTACCCTGGCGCTGTTTGTGGTGGTGTATTTCTCGCTGTTCGGTGTGGGCCTGGGCTACATGATGCGCCTGGTGCGCAAGGGGCCCAAGCTCAATGAAGGGGCCGAACCGAGCCACGGTGGTCCTGGTCAGCAACGCACGCCGGCCCGTCCGCTTTCCGCTGCCGATGACGGCACCGAAGGTGACCACAGCGACAGCCTGAACAAGGGGAATTGAGTCATGGGTATTGATCTTCCACTGATCTGGGCCGTGATCATCATCTTCGGCATCATGATGTACGTGGTCATGGACGGCTTTGACCTGGGGATCGGGATTCTTTTCCCGTTCATCAAGGGCAAGAGCGACCGTGATGTGATGATGAACACCGTCGCCCCGGTCTGGGACGGTAACGAAACCTGGCTGGTACTGGGGGGCGCCGCGTTGTTCGGGGCCTTCCCGCTGGCCTACTCGGTGGTCCTTTCGGCCTTGTACCTGCCGTTGATCCTGATGCTGATCGGCCTGATCTTTCGCGGGGTGGCATTCGAGTTCCGCTTCAAGGCCAAGGACGACAAGGTGCACGTCTGGGACAAGGCGTTTATCGGTGGCTCGATCACCGCGACCTTCTTTCAGGGCGTGGCCCTCGGTGCGTTTATCGATGGCTTCAAAGTGGTTGACCGACAGTTCGCCGGCGGCTCGCTGGACTGGCTGACGCCTTTCACCCTGTTCTGCGGTGCGGCACTGGTGGTGGCGTATGCGCTGCTGGGGTGCACCTGGTTGATCATGAAGACCGAAGGCAAGCTGCAGGAGCAAATGCACAACCTGGCGCGGCCGCTGGCGTTCGTGGTGTTGGCGGTGATCGGTATCGTCAGTATCTGGACGCCGCTGGCCCATGCCGAGATCGCTGCGCGCTGGTTCACCCTGCCTAACCTGTTCTGGTTCCTGCCGGTGCCGATCCTGGTATTGGTGACCATGTACGGATTACTGCGTGCGGTGGCCCGCAATGCCCACTACACCCCGTTCCTGTTGACCCTGGTGCTGATCTTCCTGGGCTACAGCGGGCTGGGCATCAGCCTGTGGCCGTACATCGTGCCACCGTCGATCACCATCTGGGACGCTGCCGCACCGCCGCAAAGTCAGGGCTTCATGCTGGTCGGCACGCTGTTCATCATTCCGTTCATCCTGGGCTACACCTTCTGGAGCTACTACGTGTTCCGCGGCAAGGTGACCCACGAAGACGGCTACCACTAGGTGCATGACGGCGCCTTGAACGGCGCCGTCTCCCCCCAACCGAGGACCTGAGCAATGGCAGATAAACATTCTTTGCGGGAAATCGAAGAGGCTGAAAAGAAGCCGCTGTGGCATCGGCTTGGCTGGCTGGCCGGGATCTGGGTCGGCAGCGTGCTGGCGCTGTTCGTGGTCGCCAGCCTGATGCGCCTGTTCATGAACGCCGCAGGCTTGAGTACCCACTGAGCACTGAACTTCCCATCCCGTTGCCTTGCGGCACGGATTTACAACCCTCCGCTGGAGGGTTTTTTTTGGCCGGTTACTTGCGTGCTTTGAGGATCACGAATTTTGGCGTGGCTGCGACTTGCTCGACGCCTCGGAACAGCCGCGCCAGTTTGCTGTGATAGCCCAGGTGCCGGTTGCCGACGATGTACAGCGCACCGCCCACTACCAGGGCTTCACGCGCCTGCTGGAACATGCGCCAGGCAAGGAAGTCGCCCACCACCTGCTGCTGGTGGAACGGTGGATTGCACAGCACCACGTCCAGCGACTGCGGCTCTTGCCCGGCCAGGCCATCGCCGGCGCGCACTGTCACCTCGCGCTGACCCAGCGCGGCTTGCCAGTTCTGCTCGGCCGACTGCACGGCCATGAACGACTCGTCGACCAGGGTGTAGTGGGCCTCGGGGTTGTTCAGGGCGCTGGCGATGGCCAGTACGCCGTTGCCGCAACCGAGGTCGGCGACCCGCGCCTGGCCGAGGTTGCTTGGCAGATGGGGGAGAAACGCGCGGGTCCCGATATCCAGGCCTTCGCGGCAAAATACGTTGGCGTGATTGAGCAGTTCGATCGCCGGTTGATCGAGGCGATAGCGGGTTGGGTAGGGCGACGCTATCGCCGGTCGGGCGTCCGGGGTTGCGATCAGCAACCGGGCCTTCTTCACCGCCAGCGAGGCCTGCATCGGGCCGACATAACGTTCCAGCAGTTCGCCCGCAGCCCGCGGCAGATGCTTGATCATGGCGGCCGCGATCACTTGAGCGCCGGGCGCGAGTTGCCCCTGCAGGCGAATCAACTGCTCCTCCAGCAAGGCCAGCGTCTTGGGCACACGAATCAGCACCCGATCAAACGGGCCAAGCAAGGGCGCGCTGGCGGGCAACACCGTGGCCGCGTCAAACGGCAGGCCATTGCGCACCAGGTTCTTTTCCAGGCCCTGGGCGGCGAGAAACGAGTCACCGCTGCTAGTGAGCAGCACCTTGCCCACCAGGCTTGCCGCCAAGGCGCCAAAGCTGTCGTTGAGCACCAGCACCCGAGTGTTCGCGGCGGGCTGCTGTTCGGCCAGATGATTGAGCAGGTACTCATCCGCGGCATCGAAAGCCTGCAGCGGTTCGTTAGGCTGTTCCGGTTGGCGAATCAGGTCGAGTTGAGCGAAGGGGCTTTCGAGCAGGGGCATGGGGCGGGGACTCTGGATAATCAACGAATGTCCCGCAGGTCTGCAGGGGGTGAGGCTGGCGGGACCGTCTGAGTGGACCGCGGCGCTTGGTTTGGGCGCAGTCACTCAGAACGGAGCAAATGGTACGTTTTTTTCGATGGGAATACTCGTCGGTTTTCCTCTTTGGGCATGGCTCATCCCCGGTACGGTTCGTCCAAGGCTCAGATCATGTGTGATTTGGTGGCCTTCACCACGGCCGAGATTTTGTTGTTCACCCCCAGTTTCTTGATCGAACTGCTGACGTGGAAATTTACCGTGCGCTCACTGAGGCTCAGGATGGTGGCAATGTCCGAGGCGGTCTTGCCATCTGCTGACCATTTCAAGACTTCGATCTCGCGCGGCGACAGGTGGGTCACGCTTATGCACGGAGGGTGTTGGCTGGAGAGTTTATGCATCGCCAGGGCGTGCAGCGTGTGACTGATGAAAACCGCATAGCCGAGGTGCTCGTAAAGCTCGAAAGAGCTGACTTGGCAATGACTGCGAGCCAGGCTGAGCATGCTGATGGCTGGGCCGTTTGCGTCATGTGCCGGTTGTGACCAGCCATGCTGCAAACCTTGCTCCTGCAGTGCGCTCCAGAGGGCGGGGGCTTTGGCGAACGTCTTGCGGTTCCAGACAATGGGCAGGATTGAATGGTGGCAATGGGCAACTATCGGATCAATCGAGCTGTAGTGGTTTTTTTCATACTGGGTATTCCAGACATGGGGGTAGTTGTTCAGGTTGACGCTGTCAAAACGTTGAGCTGTTGTGTGGGAAGTAATTGAAAATGCGCAATATTCATAACCCATGTTATTGAACAGGTTCAGAGCGATTTTGTAGGCGATTTCGATGTTTGATTCGGTTGCCAGTTTTCTGAGTTGTGTTTCCTTCCAGATCTCCATTGAACACTCTCCTGATACCTAACTGCGAAAGTGCTGGGTACGTCCAAAAAACAGCACTTACTGAGTGTAGGAGATATCCTACCGTAAGCGTGCGACTTTTTTGCTCTTGTAGGGGGTCGCGAAATAATTAATTAGTTATGTGTTGCGAAATCTGGCTTATATTCGGCTGCGTCTGTCTGCTATTTGATATTTAAGTGACTGGATTTGAATGGTTTATTTGTATGTTAAACATAATTGTTTAAGTTATTAACTATCTAGTGGGTAATGTCGAGCTCGTGGGTTAATAACACTACAAATCAACGGTGTTTCTTCCCTTGGCTTTGCGGGACACTGGGGGCATCAGACCTGCGGAGTCCCTCATGAGCGCCAGTGAAGAGAAATTCACCCGTCAGACCTTGCTCGATGTACAGCCATTGACCCCCAGCCTGTTTACCTTGCGCACCACGCGTGACGCGGGTTTTCGGTTTCGGGCGGGGCAGTTTGCGCGCCTGGGTGTAACCAGGGCCGACGGCAGCACGGTGTGGCGAGCCTATTCCATGGTGTCTTCACCCCATGATGAGTATCTCGAGTTCTTCTCAATTGTCGTGCCGGGTGGTGAGTTCACCAGCGAGCTGAGTCGCCTCAACGTCGGCGATACCTTGCTGGTCGACCGGCAGGCTTTTGGGTATCTGACGCTTGATCGTTTTGTCGATGGACGTGATCTGTGGTTGCTGTCCACTGGCACCGGGATCGCGCCATTTCTATCGATCTTGCAGGACTTCGAGGCCTGGGAAAAATTCCAGCGGATCATTCTGGTGTACAGCGTGCGTGAGGCCCGCGAGCTAGCGTATCAGGCATTGATCGCCGGCTTGGCAGAGCGTGAGTATCTGGCGGAGTACGCCCACAAGCTGCAGTTTATTGCCACGGTGACACGTGAACAGCACCCGGGGGCGTTGCAGGGGCGAATCACTCACCTGCTTGAAAATGGTGAGCTGGAGCGGGCCGCGGGGGTGCCGATCACTGCCGAGCATTCGCGGGTGATGCTGTGTGGCAACCCGCAGATGATCGACGAGACGCGTAACCTGTTGAAACGGCGTGACCTGCAATTGAGCCTGAGTCGACGTCCTGGCCAGGTCGCGGTAGAAAACTACTGGTAGAAAAAACGGCGCCATTGGGCGCCGTTCTGGTTTTCTTCACCGCCCTCAGGGCTTGCTGTTCTGTACCTTGAGCAGGTCGCGGATCTCTCCCAGCAGCTCTTCTTCCTTGGTCGGAACAGGCGGCAGGCTTGGTGCCACGGCCTCTTCGCGCTTCAGGCGGTTGATGGCCTTGACGCCCATGAAGATCGCGAATGCGACGATCACGAAGTCGATGATGCTCTGGATGAATTTACCGTAGGCCAGCACCACGGCCGGGGCGTCGCCCTGTGCCGCTTTCAGGGTGATTGCCAGGTCCCCGAAGTCCACCCCACCGATCAGCAGGCCGATTGGCGGCATGATCAGGTCCCCGACAAACGACGTTACGATCTTGCCGAACGCCGCACCGATGATGATGCCCACGGCCATGTCGACCACATTCCCTTTGACCGCGAAGGCCTTGAACTCACTTATCACGCCCATAGGTTATTCCTTGTTACAGATGAGGTTGGTGAACGCAGTGTAATTCACCAAAACGGGTCTTGCTCGACACAAGTGCTTGCGTTTCACGTCACTATCGACCTGAAAGGTGGCAAGAAGTTTACAAAATGCCATCAACTCCGCACCTGGATGGGCATCGGTGGCCGCTCTGCGTGGTCTTTTGTGCACTGAGATGCGTGGGTCAGTTGGACCTTCTGCCTGTCCTCGATATTGGTCAGTGACGAAAGGGGCTGGTGATAAGGTCGGGCTGAGATTGAGCGGTTAATTGAACTCACTTTTTGAATGTTTTTGGTCTGTCTTTGTAAGTTTTTGTGTTTCTGGCTGTTAGGTAAATACCCGAATAAAACAAGTGATATCAAGATGAAGGTTTTTTGATGTTTGAGTTGTACAGGTGCTGTACTTATTTGAAGGGTTGTACAAGTTTTTGGGTTTGATTGCTTGAGAGTGCTTGTCGAAAAAGGTGTGGTGGTTCTAACTCGGTGACAGCCAAGCAATACGTTTATTACGTTGCTGAAACTTGAGCAGTGCGGGTCGTGGTGTTAAACGGGGAATTGAATGGTGGATAGTTTTAACCTTTCTGGACACGGTGCCTAAGTTGTACAAAATAACCATCAGCCTTCTGCCGTACCGAACCTTTCCAGCTGGGTTATCATCGCGGTTTTTTCCTGGGAGTTCAGATGGCCAAGGCAAAACGCATGTACGGCTGCACCGAGTGCGGTTCGACCTTCCCCAAATGGGCGGGCCAATGCGGTGAGTGCGGGGCCTGGAACACCCTGACCGAAACCATGGTGGAGAGTGGCGGTGCCGCCGCCCCTAGCGGACGTACCGGCTGGGCCGGGCAGCAGGCGCAGATCAAGACCCTGGCCGAAGTCAGCGTCGAAGAGATTCCGCGTTTCTCCACCGCTTCCGGCGAGCTCGACCGCGTGCTGGGCGGTGGCCTGGTCGACGGCTCCGTGGTGCTGATCGGCGGTGATCCGGGGATCGGCAAGTCAACCATTCTCCTGCAAACCCTGTGCAACCTCGCCACCCGCATGCCGGCCCTCTATGTCACCGGTGAGGAGTCACAGCAGCAAGTGGCCATGCGTGCCCGACGCCTGGGCTTGCCCCAGGATCAACTGCGGGTCATGACCGAAACCTGTATCGAAACCATCATCGCCACGGCGCGGGTGGAAAAACCCAAGGTCATGGTGATCGACTCGATCCAGACGATTTTCACTGAACAACTGCAGTCGGCACCCGGCGGCGTGTCCCAGGTGCGCGAAAGTGCGGCGCTGTTGGTGCGTTACGCGAAACAAAGCGGCACGGCGATTTTCCTGGTCGGTCATGTGACCAAGGAAGGCGCGCTGGCGGGGCCTAGGGTCCTGGAGCACATGGTCGACACCGTGCTGTATTTCGAAGGCGAGTCCGATGGTCGCCTGCGCCTGTTGCGAGCGGTGAAAAACCGTTTTGGCGCGGTTAACGAACTGGGTGTTTTCGGCATGACCGACAAGGGGCTGAAAGAAGTCTCCAATCCGTCGGCGATTTTCCTTACCCGGGCCCAGGAAGAAGTGCCGGGCAGTGTGGTCATGGCTACGTGGGAAGGTACCCGTCCCATGTTGGTGGAAGTCCAGGCACTGGTGGACGACAGCCACCTGGCCAATCCGCGCCGGGTGACCCTGGGCCTGGATCAGAACCGGCTGGCCATGTTGCTGGCCGTCCTGCACCGGCATGGTGGTATTCCGACCCACGACCAGGATGTATTCCTCAACGTGGTGGGCGGGGTCAAGGTATTGGAAACCGCTTCGGACCTGGCGTTGATGGCCGCCGTGATGTCCAGCCTGCGTAACCGGCCGTTGCCCCACGATCTGCTGGTGTTTGGTGAAGTCGGTTTGTCCGGGGAAGTGCGCCCGGTGCCCAGCGGCCAGGAACGCTTGAAAGAAGCCGCCAAGCACGGCTTCAAGCGCGCGATCGTGCCCAAAGGCAATGCCCCGAAGGAAGCCCCGGCAGGGTTGCGAATCATCGCGGTGACGCGCCTGGAACAAGCCCTCGACGCATTGTTCGAGTAACCCCGGCGCTCAGGTTTCGATCAGGGCACCCAGTTCGCGCTCCAGCTCCTGCGGGTCACCGAGATTGAGTTCGATCAGCCGGCGCAAGCTGCTGACGGACTCCAGGCTGATGTAGCGACAGACAAATCCGAGTTGGTCGTGCTCTTCGTGGGTCAATTGCACGTCCATGCGGATTTCGGTTTCTTCACTCAAGTGAATGTCCACCGAAAAGATCCGGTTGCGATCGCCCAGCCAGGGATCCGGGCGTTGCACCAGCAAGCCCTTGAGCGACAGGTCGAGCAGTTTCACCGGCCAGCGCTGATTACCTTGGCTCAGTTCGGTACGGGCATCGAATGCGATTCGCCGGAAACGACGGCGATTGCCAGCGTGGGTGCTCATGGTGCAGTTCCTCCGCGAATGGGCTGACTATAGACCCGCATCCGTAGGCGCTGCCACTCAAGGCAAGGCTCTAGACCAATGTCGGGGTATGGCCTTTGGCGAAATCGGCGCTAAACTCGGGGTGGCTGTCTCTCAAGTCCACCTGGCTGGAATAAAAAAATGAAAAATAATAATAGCCTGCTACGCCACTTACCCTGGCTGCTGCTGGCAATCGTAGGAGCGTGCGCCCTCGGCGTAGTGGCATTGCGACGGGGTGAGGCGATCAACGCCTTGTGGATTGTGGTCGCGGCAGTGGCCATTTATCTGGTCGCATATCGTTACTACAGCCTGTTCATCGCAACCCATGTGATGCAACTCGACCCACGGCGGGCCACCCCCGCAGTGCTCAACAATGATGGTCTGGACTATGTGCCGACCAACAAACACATTCTGTTCGGTCACCACTTTGCCGCTATTGCCGGTGCAGGCCCGTTGGTCGGCCCGGTGCTGGCAGCGCAGATGGGCTATTTGCCCGGCACGCTGTGGCTGATCGCGGGCGTGGTGCTGGCGGGTGCCGTCCAGGACTTCATGGTCCTGTTCATGTCCACCCGCCGCAACGGCCGTTCCCTGGGTGACATCGTCCGTGAAGAAATGGGCCGCGTCCCTGGCACCATCGCGCTGTTTGGCTGCTTCCTGATCATGATCATCATCCTTGCGGTGCTGGCGCTGATCGTGGTCAAGGCCCTGGCCGAAAGCCCTTGGGGCATTTTCACGGTGATGGCGACCATCCCGATCGCGATGTTCATGGGCCTCTACATGCGCTACGTCCGCCCGGGTCGCATTGGCGAGATCTCGGTGATCGGCGTGTTGCTGCTGCTGGGCTCCATCTGGCTGGGCGGGCAGATTGCCGCGGATCCGGTCTGGGCCAAGGCTTTCACCTTCACCGGGATCGAGATTACCTGGATGCTGGTGGGCTATGGCTTTGTCGCGGCGTCGTTGCCGGTGTGGCTGATTCTGGCGCCTCGTGACTACCTGTCTACCTTCCTCAAGATCGGCACCATCATTGCCCTGGCCATTGGCATCCTGGTGACCATGCCTGAGCTGAAAATGCCGGCGCTGACCCAGTTCATTGATGGCACGGGCCCGGTGTGGAAGGGCGGTCTGTTCCCGTTCCTGTTCATTACCATTGCCTGTGGTGCGGTTTCCGGCTTCCATGCGCTGATCTCTTCGGGCACTACGCCCAAGCTGCTGGATAACGAAACCAACGCCCGCTATATCGGTTACGGCGGCATGCTGATGGAGTCTTTCGTGGCCATCATGGCCATGGTTGCCGCCTCGGTGATCGAGCCAGGCGTGTACTTCGCCATGAATAGCCCGGCAGCCGTGGTTGGCAGTGATGTGGTCAGCGTGGCGCAAACCGTCAGCAGTTGGGGCTTTGCGATTACCCCGGAAGCCCTGCAGGCGGTGGCCAATGACATCGGCGAAACCACCATCCTGGCGCGTGCCGGCGGTGCACCGACCCTGGCGGTTGGTATCGCGCAGATCCTGCACAGTGTCCTGCCTGGTGAAAACACCATGGCATTCTGGTACCACTTTGCCATTCTGTTCGAAGCGCTGTTCATCCTGACGGCCGTGGACGCCGGTACCCGTGCTGGGCGATTCATGCTGCAGGACCTGCTCGGGTCCTTTGTTCCGGCCCTCAAGCGTACCGAGTCCTGGACTGCCAACCTGATCGCGACAGCCGGTTGTGTGGCGATGTGGGGCTGGTTGCTGTACCAGGGCGTGGTCGATCCGCTGGGTGGGATCAATACCTTGTGGCCGCTGTTCGGTATCTCCAACCAGATGCTGGCCGGTATTGCGCTGATGCTTGCCACGGTCGTGCTGATCAAAATGAAGCGCCAGCGCTACATCTGGGTCACCATGCTGCCGGCGGTTTGGCTGCTGATCTGCACCACCACCGCAGGCTTCATCAAGCTGTTCGACGCCAACCCGGCGATCGGCTTCCTGTCCCTGGCCAAGAAGTACAGCGATGCCTTGGCTAATGGCCAGGTTCTCGCTCCGGCCAAGAACATTGCGCAGATGGAGCACGTGATCTTCAACGCCTACACCAACGCAACGCTCACCGCGCTGTTCCTGTTCGTGGTCTTCAGTATCCTGTTCTATGCGCTCAAGGTCGGTATTGCCGCCTGGGGCAGCAAGGAACGTACGGATAAAGAATCGCCCTACCAGGCCCTGCCGGATGCGTAAGAGAGGATTGCACCTGTGTTCAATGACCTGAGTCGCCTCGGTAAATACCTCGGTCAGGCCGCGCGCCTGATGGTCGGCATGCCCGACTACGACAACTACGTCGAGCATATGCAAACCAACCACCCGGACAAGCCGGTGATGAGCTACGAGATGTTCTTTCGCGAACGCCAGGAAGCTCGTTACGGCGGCAAGGGTGGGCCCAAGTGCTGTTGAGGCACGAGATGTAGGAGCATGGCTGGCCCGCGATGGCGATCTTTTGAACGCCATCGCGGGCCAGCCTTGCTCCTACAGTTTTATCCGCGTACGGAGATTTTCTTTTGCCTGCCCCCATTCCAGTCACCATCCTCAGCGGCTTTCTTGGCGCGGGTAAAACCACGCTGCTGCGCCACCTGCTCAAGGCCGAGCATGGCCTGAAGATCGCGGTAATCGAAAACGAATTCAGTGATGCCGGTATCGACACCCAATTGTTGGGAGACGAGCCGGTGCAAGTGATGACGCTGTCCAATGGCTGCGTCTGCTGCACTATTCACACCGACCTGACCAAAGCCCTGTACCTGCTGCTCGAGCGCCTGGACAGTGGCGAGCTCACTTTTGATCGCCTGGTGATCGAATGCACCGGCCTGGCCGACCCGGCTCCCGTGGCCCAGACGTTCTTTATCGATGAAGAGCTGCGCGAGCGCTATATCCTCGACGGCATCATCACCCTGGTAGACGCGGCGCACGCCGACGTGCACCTGACCCAGACCATTGCCCAGGCCCAGATCGGTTTTGCCGATCGCCTGCTGGTCAGCAAACGTGATCTGGTGGACGAGGCGACATTCACCGCACTGAGTGAGCGCCTGACCCGGATCAATCGCCGCGCACCGATCCGCCTGGTCGAACACGGCAAGATCGACCTGGCCGAGTTGCTTGATGTGCGCGGCTTCAATCTCAATGCCGACCTCGGTGGCGGAGTCAGCTTGCGCCCGGTGAGCAAGGCGCCATCAATCGACCGCATCTCCAGCCTGGTGCTGCGCAGCGATCAGGCGCTGGATATCGACCGACTCAGCGAGTTCATGAACGAACTGCTGGAAGCGCACGGCAAACAACTGCTGCGCTATAAAGGCGTGCTGAGTATTGCCGGGGAATCGCGACGCATGGTGTTTCAGGGCGTGCTGAAGCTGTATGGCTTCGATTGGGACACTGAGTGGGCCGAAGGTGAAGCGCGCGAAAGCGTGATCGTGTTCATTGCCGATGATTTGCCGGAAGACAAGATCCGCGCAGGCTTTGCCCGGGTGGCCGCTGCCTGAAGTTGTCAGCCTTGCCCGGGCTGCCGATCACGGGTTGAGCAATAGCGCTTGCAGATGATCCAGATGACGGTTGATCAAGGTTTCGGCCATCCGTGCATCCGCTGCCGCCCGCTGGTTCTGCTCCAGGCATTGGCGTTCACGTTCGACCCATTGGCGTAACTGCGGCAGGTGCAGTTACCGGAAATGTTTTTTTTGCAGAGGTTGAGGCTGCCCTGAAAGGCAGCCTGCGGGCCACATGATTAACGTCGCGCTTTGATGTTTTTTAGATGTTGATGTGCGGCTCAAAGGGCGCTTGAGGGACTTTTCTTTCGAGGATGCTCAGGATGAAAGTTATCTTCGAGCGCTCTTCTGTTTTGCCAAGATAAACATAGGGCGAGCCGTTTAACTTAAGTCCGCCTACGTAATGCTTTTCTTTTGTCTTGAGTGAGATCGGCGAGTGAGTGTCCGGAAAGTTATCCAGTGTCACGGGTTCGCCTTGAGGGTTGAGCAGTATAAAAGTGGTTGGCTCATCAGTGTATGTGTTCATGCCTTCGAAAGTATCCAGCGCGTTCTCGGTGATGATCCGATTGTAATACGCTCCGTTATTTTTGATTGTAAGTACGTAGCCGTCAGGGGTATGCAGAAAGTGCAGTTTCAAGCTCGTTACCTCACCGATCTGCTCGTTGGGCCGTATGCCGAGTACGTGGGAGTGGTCCAGGGTCTGCGGTTTGCCTGTGTAAAAGCCGCCGCTGAACAGGCGTATCGTGGCCAGCGCCGGTTTGCCATGGAGCACTTCAAGAACATTCACTTTATGGTCAAACATTCTCAGTGTTGCGATAAAGGATTTTTCTATATTGCCATTCATAATCTAGCCCGTTGGTAATTTTATTGGTTGAAGCGGGTTTTAGATTAGGGGGTTTTTGTCGATGGCTGGGGGTGTGAGTGTTGCAAGAGTTTGGGTGGGTAATGGGTTGATGTGTCTTGCTGATGTTTGTCGCTCATTAAACTCCAGGCAATAAAAAACCGGTCATCTCTGACCGGTTTTTATGACTGCGATTTAGCGGGGCTGATTAAGCGCCGTATACCGGCAGTTTCTTGCAGATAGCTTTTACTTTTTCACGAACAGCGTCGATTACCGCTTCGTTGTTCAGGTCTGCCAGGATGTCGCAGATCCAGCCGGCCAGTTCCTTGCACTCGGCTTCCTTGAAGCCACGAGTGGTCACAGCCGGGGTGCCGAAGCGCAGGCCGGAGGTGACGAACGGGGAGCGTGGATCGTTCGGTACCGAGTTCTTATTGACGGTGATGAACGCTTTGCCCAGAGCGGCGTCGGCGTCTTTACCGGAGATTTCCTGCTTGATCAGCGACAGCAGGAACAGGTGGTTTTCAGTACCGCCGGAGACCACGTCAAAACCACGCTCGATGAACACGCTGGCCATGGCCTGGGCGTTTTTCACCACTTGTTGCTGGTAGGTCTTGAACTCAGGCTGCAGTGCTTCCTTGAAGCAGATCGCTTTAGCGGCGATCACGTGCTCCAGCGGACCACCCTGGGCGCCCGGGAATACTGCGGAGTTCAGCTTCTTCTCGATGTCGGCGTTGGCGCGAGCCAGGATCAGGCCGCCACGTGGACCGCGCAGGGTCTTGTGGGTAGTGGTGGTCACTACGTCAGCGAATGGCACCGGGTTCGGGTAGACGCCTGCAGCGACCAGACCGGCTACGTGAGCCATGTCGACGAACAGGTAGGCGCCAACCTTGTCAGCGATTTCGCGGAAGCGCGGGAAGTCGAGGATCTGCGAGTAGGCAGAGAAACCGGCGACGATCATTTTTGGCTTGTGCTCGACCGCCAGGCGCTCGACTTCGTCGTAGTCGATCAGGCCGTTGGCGTCGATGCCGTACTGGATGGCGTTGTACAGCTTGCCGGAGGACGAAACGCTGGCACCGTGGGTCAGGTGACCACCGTGGGCCAGGCTCATGCCCAGGATGGTGTCGCCAGCCGACAGCAGGGCCAGGTAAACGGCGCTGTTGGCTTGGGAGCCGGCGTGCGGCTGAACGTTGGCGTAATCGGCGCCGAACAGTTCCTTGGCGCGATCAATTGCCAGTTGCTCAACCACGTCGACGAACTCGCAACCGCCGTAGTAGCGCTTGCCCGGGTAACCTTCGGCGTACTTGTTGGTCAGTACCGAGCCTTGAGCTTCCATCACCGCTGGGCTGGTGTAGTTCTCCGAAGCGATCAGCTCGATGTGTTCTTCCTGGCGCTGAGCTTCTTGCTCCATGGCGGCAAAAAGGTCGGCGTCGTACTTGGCAATGGTCAAATCACGGCTGAACATGGCGGTCCTCAAGGATCGGGGGGGCAGAAAAGGAGGGCATTCTAACTCAATGGCTTTTGTCTGGCATATGAAACGACATCATGTCGCAGACAAGTGGGCTTCATGACGGGATCAGCGGTGATCATGCTGGCCCCATCGCGATCAAGCTCGCTCCCACAGGGTTTTGGGGACACATAAAATTTGTGTACACCGAAAATTCCCTGTGGGAGCGAGCCTGCTCGCGATGGCGTAATCTGAGTCAACCCAACTCAATCGAGCATGAACAACGCATCATTGCTGAACTGCGCTTCAAACCGCGCCGCCGGCATCGGCCTGCCGAACAGATAACCCTGCACCTCGTCGCAATCATGCTCACGCAGGAATTCCAGTTGCTCATGGGTTTCCACGCCCTCGGCGATCACCGCCAGGTTCAAGCTGTGGGCCATGGCAATGATCGCCCGGGCAATCTGTGCATCCTGCTCGCCAGACGGCAGGCCGTCGACAAAGGTGCGGTCGATTTTCAGTACGTCGATCGGGAACTGCTTGAGGTAGTTAAGCGATGAATAACCGGTGCCGAAGTCGTCGACCGCGATGCTCAGGCCGAGGTTCTTCAGGCCGGCGAGGATCTGCATGGCCTCGCTGACTTCGCGCATCAGGATGCTTTCGGTCAGCTCCAGCTCCAGGCAGGCCGGCGCCAGGCCCGTGTCCTTGAGGATGGTGGCGATGCGGGTGCCGAGCTGGCCATCGGAGAACTGCCGCGCGGAAATGTTCACCGAGACCTTCGGCACGCGCACCTGCGCCTGGTGCCAGCGCTTGAGTTGCTGACAGGCCTCGCGGATCACCCAGTCACCAACGTCCACCACTAGCCCGAGCTCTTCCAGCACCGGAATGAACTCCCCCGGTGGCACCAGCCCGCGCCGCGGATGCTGCCAGCGCAGCAGGGCTTCAGCCCCGGTCAGGCGCTTGCCATCGCCGCTGAACTGCGGCTGGTAATACAGCACGAATTCATTCTGTTCGAGGGCGTGGCGCAGGTCGCTTTCCAGTTCCAGGCGTTCCAGGGCGCTGGCGTTCATCTCCGCCTGGTAGAACTGGAAGTTGTTCTTGCCGCGTTCCTTGGCGTGGTACATCGCCGTGTCGGCGTTTTTCATCAACTGGCTCAGTTCGTTGCCGTCCTGCGGGCTCAAGGCGATGCCGATACTGGCGGTCACAAAGAACTCACGGCCTTCGAGGACAAACGGCTTCACCAGGCTGGCGAGAATCTGCTCGGCGACATGAATCGCCCGGTTCAGCGCCAGTTCGCGGGTGGTGCGCGGTTGCAGCAGCAGGGTGAACTCATCGCCACCCATGCGGGCCACGGTGTCATCGTCGTCGACGCAGCCGAGCAGGCGGGTGGCCATGTCCTTGAGCATGCGATCGCCGGCGGCGTGGCCCAGGGAGTCGTTGATCGGCTTGAAGCGGTCCAGATCAAGGAACATCAGCACCACCCAGGACTTGTGCCGCTGCGCTGTTTGCAAGGCCGTGTGCAGGCGGTCCTGGAACAGGGTGCGGTTGGGCAGGTGGGTCAGGGCGTCGTAGTAGGCGAGGCGGTGAATCCGCTGCTCGCTGGCCTTGCGCTCGCTGATGTCGCTGAAAAAGCACACGTAGCTGGCCAGGTCGCCCTCGTCATCGAGCACCGCGGTGATGCCGACCCAGGCCGGGTAATGCTCGCCGTTGCGGCGCTTGAGCCAGATTTCACCTTCCCAGCTGCGGTGCTGGTGCAGTTGCTTGAGGATGTAGCCCAGGTGCGCTTCCTGCTGCTCGTCGACGGTCAACATGTTCGGCAGTTGATCGAGGACCTGGGACACCGCGTAGCCACTGACCCGGCTGAAGGCGTCGTTGGCCTGGACGATGTAGCCGGCGGGGTCGGTGATCAGGATCGCCGACGTCGAGTGTTCGAAAACCGTGGCGGCCATGCGCAGGTCTTTCTCTGCGCGCCGTTGCTGGCTGATGTCGCGACCGACTCCCAGCACGCCTTCGAAGGCGTCGTGTTCGTCCCACACCAGCACCAGCCGCAACTCGATCGGGATCTTGCGGCCATCGGCGCGCAGGCAGTCGAACAGGAATAGCTGGGTCTGCACCTGGCTGCGCAGTTGTGCCAGTTGTTCGGGTTGGTTCAGGGCCCGGCTGACGCGGTCCATCAGGCTGTAGATGCCGGTCAGTTGCTGCGGGTTGGCGACGATGGACTGCCAGCCGTTCTGGAAGATCCAGTTCGCGTCATAGCCGAGCACGGCCTGCACCGATGGGCTGACGTAGTTCAGCGCGAGTGTGTTGTTGGTGGAGAAGATCACGTCGCTGATGCTTTCAGCGAGCATGCGGTAGCGCTGCTCACTGTCGCGCAGGGATTCGCTGGCTTCGATCTGATCGGTGATGTCCTTGGCCACGCCGATGATCCGCGTGACCTGCTCGTCGGCATCCCGCGCCAACGCCTGCTCGCGGACTTCGAAGCAGCGCCACTGGCCGTCGCGGTGGCGAAAGCGCAGCGGGCACTGGCGCAACTGGCGATAACCGGCCTGGCGTTGCTCCTCGCGCAGGCGGTGGTAGAGCTCGGCGTCTTCCGGGTGCAGGAGGATTTCCCAGAAGTACTCGCCCATCTGTTGCAGTTCGGACTTGTTGTAGCCCAGGGTCTGCCCCAGGTGGTGGTTGCTGTAGATCATGCGCTGGCTGAGCACATCCTGGACGTACAGGTGATCGGGCACGGTGCGCACCACGTCGGACCAGAAGCTTTCACGCTCCTGCAGCGACAGTTCCACCAGCTTGCGGCTGGTGATGTCGTTGATGCTCAGGATCACCGCGCGGTAGTCCGGTTGTTCCTGGGGCAGGTGCAGGACCAGCCACAGGTGTTGATCCTGGCCCTGGTCATCCTTGAGCTTGATTTCCAGTTCCAACTGGCCCTGCTGGTTGAGCACGGCCTCCAGCAGCGCGGCGCCAATGCTGTTGTCGTCCAGTGGCCGGCCTTCGATCAGCAGTTGCCAGGCCTGCGCGCAGGACTCGACACCGAGCAGGTGCAAGGCCACCTGGTTGACTTCGGTGATGCGCAGTTCCTGCAGCAGTGACTGACGTTGTTCGTGACTGTCCAGGGCGGCACGCAGGGTTTCGCTGTCGTGCACCCGGGTTTTATCGAGGGCGCTGTGGAGTCCCGACAGATCCAGTACGCACAGCGCAACACCGGTACCATCGAAAATGTCCTGGTAACGCCTGCGGCCTTCATGCAACTGGTGTTGGCGGCGGCGCATGCTCAACAGGGCGATGAACGGCAACAGGGACAGTGCCAGCCCCAGCAGGCATTTACCGATGAAGGCCGGCAGCAGCTCCTCGATCACCCGCTGGCGGTCGAACAGGCCGCGCAGTTGCCAGTCGCTGCTGCTCAGCGGCACGGTCAGCACGGTGTTGGCCTGGTCCTGCGCGGTCAGCAGGCTCGGCTGGGCCGAGGGTCGCAGGTCTTCACGGCTGATGATTTGATGATTGATGCGGTTTTCCACCAGCCACAGCGGACGTAGGGTGCCTTCGCTCTGCTTGGCCAGGCCGGCGAAAAAATTCGGTCGCAGGCGCAGGGCCCAGTAGCCGCGAGTGTTGCCGCTGGCCTGATGCAGCAGCAGGTGCACCACCGAACCGTCATTGGCGTTGCTGAAATAGTGCGCCTGGGCGTGACTGCGCCTGACCAGTTCGTTCAGGTAGTCGGCATCCGGAGTGGTGTTGGCGCTGTCCTTGAGCACTTTGCCCGAGGGGCTGAGCAGCGCCACGCTGAGCAGATCCGGCAGCGACTGCTGCAATTTGCGCAACAGGGCCTGTTGCTGCTCAGCAGTTTGCGGTTGTTCGACGATCGGTAGCAGATTGAGTGCGATCTGCGCATTCAGCGCCATGTTCAGGCTGACTTGGGCGGCCAGGTCGGCGGTGTAGTCGATGGTGTGCTGGCGCTGGTCTTTCTGGGTTTCGTGCAACTGATCGAGCAACTGCCAGAACAACAGTCCGAGCAACAGCAGCACCAGCATCGCCAAGGCGCCTTTGAGCGTCCCGCGCAGGGGCGATCCGGTCGCAGGGTTCAGTGCGCGCGCGGAGGAAGGCGGAGTGGCATTGGACAATCTGTAATCCTGCGGTGGGGCTGGACTGGCGCGACGTGCACTATAAGCCTGACGCCCGAAGGGCGGCTAGCATGCCTTGAGTTGTGGCAAAGTGCCAGCCCCGTCCGGCTGGACGGGTATGCCACATTGAGGTAGCTTTGCCGGTTACGCAGGGCGTTCCAGCCCCAGACATTCAGGCTTTTTTACGCAAGCAGGCATCGACCCCCGGTCCATGTCCGCGCCGCGCATGGCCTGACACGGGCTTGGCCCGCTTTATTCCACCGTTACTGACGCTAGGTTCTCCATGGCTCAATACGTCTTCACCATGCATCGGCTGGGCAAAGTTGTTCCGCCGAAGCGGGAAATCCTGAAAAACATTTCGCTGTCGTTCTTCCCTGGCGCGAAGATCGGCGTTCTCGGCCTCAACGGTTCGGGTAAGTCCACGCTGCTGAAAATCATGGCCGGCGTCGACACCGAGTTCGAGGGCGAGGCTCGCCCGATGCCGGACCTGAACATCGGCTACCTGCCGCAGGAACCTATCCTGGATCCGACCAAGACCGTGCGTGAAGTGGTCGAGGAAGCAGTCAGCGTGATCAAGAACGCCCAGGCACGCCTGGACGAGGTCTACGCGGCGTACGCTGAAGAAGACGCCGACTTCGACAAACTGGCTGCTGAACAGGCCAAGCTCGAAGCCATCCTGCAAGCCAGCGATGGCCATAACCTGGAACGCCAACTGGAAGTCGCCGCCGATGCGCTGCGCCTGCCGGCCTGGGATGCCAAGGTCGAATTCCTTTCCGGTGGTGAGAAGCGTCGTGTGGCCCTGTGCCGCCTGCTGCTGTCCGCCCCGGACATGTTGCTGCTCGACGAACCAACCAACCACCTGGATGCCGATTCCGTGGCCTGGCTGGAGCACTTCCTGCACGACTTCCCGGGTACCGTGGTAGCGATTACGCACGACCGGTACTTCCTGGACAACGTTGCCGGCTGGATTCTGGAACTTGACCGCGGTGCGGGTATTCCTTACGAAGGCAACTATTCGGGCTGGCTGGAAGCCAAGTCCGATCGTCTGGCGGCCGAATCCAAGCAGCAGTCGGCCCACGAAAAGGCCATGAAAGAAGAACTGGAATGGGTGCGCAAAGGCGCCAAGGCCCGTCAGTCGAAATCCAAGGCTCGCCTGCAACGCTTCGAAGAAATGCAGTCGCAGGAATTCCAGAAGCGCAGCGAAACCAACGAGATCTACATCCCGGCCGGTCCGCGCCTGGGCGACAAGGTCATCGAGTTCAAGAACGTCACCAAGGGCTACGGCGATCGCGTGCTGATCGACAACCTGTCGTTCTCCATGCCTAAAGGCGCCATCGTTGGCGTGATCGGCGGTAACGGTGCGGGTAAATCCACCCTGTTCCGCATGCTGATGGGCAAGGAACAACCGGATTCGGGCAGCATCGAAGTCGGTGAAACCGTGCAACTGGCGTGTGTGGACCAGAGCCGCGAAGACCTGGACGGCAGCAAGACTGTGTTCCAGCAGATCTCCGACGGTTCCGACCAGATCCGCATCGGCAACTACGAGATCCCGTCGCGCACCTACGTGGGCCGTTTCAACTTCAAGGGCGGCGATCAGCAGAAGTTCGTCAAGGACCTGTCCGGTGGTGAGCGTGGTCGCTTGCACCTGGCCCTGACCCTGAAAGAGGGCGGCAACGTGCTGCTGCTCGACGAACCGTCCAACGACCTCGACGTCGAAACCCTGCGTTCCCTGGAAGAAGCCCTGCTGGACTTCCCGGGCGCCGCCATTGTGATCTCTCACGATCGGTGGTTCCTTGACCGCGTGGCGACGCACATCCTGGCGTACGAAGACGACTCGCAAGCGATCTTCTTCGAAGGTAACTACACCGAGTACGAAGCCGACCGCAAAAAGCGTCTTGGCGAAGCGGCTGCCCAGCCACACCGGGTACGCCACAAAAAACTGGCCTGATTGGCTGGTGGCATGAAATTACGGAGCCTGCGGGCTCCGTTTTTTTTGGCGGCCGGTTCGCCAGGGCGCTGTCACTGATGGTGCGAAATGCTGATCTGGGGTCCCTGTTTCTGTGCACAAACGGCGCAAAAATTGGCTTAAGTTATATCCATTGCACCATTTAATTTCATAACTGCGACATTTTGCGCTGTTCCGGTGCTCCTCTCGTTTGTTACAGTCCGGCTCAATCTCTCCCAACGACAATAAATTTGCCGAGACTTTTCCATGATCGAATCCGTCGAGTCCTTCCTTGCGCGCCTGAAAAAACGTGACCCTGACCAACCTGAATTCCATCAGGCCGTCGAAGAGGTCCTACGCAGCCTGTGGCCCTTTCTCGAAGCCAATCCCCACTACCTGACTTCCGGCATCCTGGAGCGCATCTGTGAGCCGGAGCGGGCCGTG
The DNA here is from genome assembly GCF_949767245.1 of Pseudomonas sp. IT-P176. Taxonomy (NCBI): domain Bacteria; kingdom Pseudomonadati; phylum Pseudomonadota; class Gammaproteobacteria; order Pseudomonadales; family Pseudomonadaceae; genus Pseudomonas; species Pseudomonas sp. IT-P176. Next base: position 92,173 of record NZ_CATKPN010000046.1, on the reverse strand, counting down.
GTGTTTCGCGTTTCCTGGGTCGACGATCACGGCGCGGTGCAGGTCAATCGCGGATTCCGGATCCAGATGAACAGCGCCATCGGCCCGTACAAGGGCGGCCTGCGTTTCCACCCGTCGGTGAACATGGGCGTGCTGAAGTTCCTGGCCTTCGAGCAAACGTTCAAGAACTCCCTGACTTCACTGCCGATGGGCGGTGGCAAGGGCGGCTCGGACTTCGATCCGAAGGGCAAGAGCGATGCCGAAGTGATGCGTTTCTGCCAGGCCTTCATGAGCGAGCTGTATCGCCATATCGGCTCGGACGTTGACGTTCCAGCCGGCGACATCGGCGTGGGCGCGAGGGAAATCGGCTTCCTGTTCGGCCAATACAAGCGCCTGAGCAACCAGTTCACCAGCGTGTTGACCGGCAAGGGCATGAGCTATGGCGGCAGCCTGATTCGCCCGGAGGCCACCGGTTTTGGTTGCGTGTACTTTGCCGAGGAAATGCTCAAGCGCCGCGGTGAAAAGGTGCAGGGCAAGCGTGTGGCAATTTCCGGCTCCGGCAACGTCGCGCAGTACGCAGCGCGCAAGGTCATGGACCTGGGCGGCCAGGTGATTTCCCTCTCCGACTCCGAAGGTACGCTGTACTGCGAGGGTGGGCTGAGCGAGGAGCAATGGTCGGCGCTGCTGGAGCTGAAAAACGTCAAGCGCGGCCGCATCAGTGAACTGGCTGCACGGTTCGGTCTGGAGTTTCGTGCCGGACAAAGCCCGTGGGACTTGGCGTGTGACATCGCGCTGCCGTGTGCCACGCAGAACGAACTGGACGCCGAGGCTGCGCGCACCTTGCTGCGCAATGGCTGCATCTGTGTCGCCGAAGGGGCGAACATGCCGACTACCCTGGCGGCCGTGGATATCTTCATCGAGGCTGGAATCCTGTTCGCCCCGGGCAAGGCGTCGAACGCCGGCGGTGTCGCGGTCAGTGGCCTGGAAATGTCGCAGAACGCCATGCGCCTGCTGTGGACTGCCGGTGAAGTCGACAGCAAGTTGCACAACATCATGCAGTCGATCCACCACGCATGCGTGCACTACGGCGAAGAAAACGGGCAGATCAACTACGTCAAGGGCGCGAACATCGCCGGTTTCGTCAAAGTCGCCGACGCAATGCTCGCCCAGGGCGTGGTTTAAGCGGCTTCGATGCGGATCACTTCGATCAGTTGATCGCCGGCGGGGCGTTGCCAGAGCACTTCATCATTGAGTTGCGCGCCCAGCAATGCCCGGCCCAGTGGTGAGCTCCAGTTGATCAGGCCCTGGGCGGCAACAGCCTGGTCTTCACCGACCAGTTGCACGCGCCGCTCAGTGCCTTGCTCATCGGCATAGGTCACCCAACTGCCGATCTGCACCTTGTCGGTCGAGGTGGCCGGGGGCACGACCTGAGCGCTTTGCAGGCGTTGGTGGTAGTAGCGCAGGTCGCGCTGCAGATCCGCCAGGCGCTGCTGGTCGGCTAACTCACCGAGGGCCGACTGCGCGCTGTGCAGGGTCTGCAGTTCGGCGACCTTGTCCTGCAACTGGCGCAGGCCGTCGGGGGTGACGTAATTGGGTTGGCTGCTGACCTGGCGCTCGACGGGCTGGTCGGCTTGGGCGGCGGCGTTATCTTCATTGACGAAAGCGCGGCTCATGGCGGTTCTCCCTGTATGGGGTTTAGGCCATGCTCGCAGGCTTTTAGTTTCCTGGGTTGTTCAAAAGCGACCGCACCTCGCCATATTCCAGACTCCGGGCCGCTAAATCTGCAGGGATCCGTAAGAAGCCTGTGATTATTCCGTTGGCGCGCCTGCCAGGCGACTGTGCTCGGTCAGTTCCTGATCGATGAACGCGGCGATCATGGCTCGGTATACCTGTTCGGTCACATCGGGGTGGGCGCCGACTTGCTCGGATAACGCGCGCACCTTGGCGATGACCTGTTCCACCCGTTGCGGCGCTTTGACCGCATCAACGTCTTTCTTGAAGCGGGCCGCCTGCGCCACATAGGCACCACGTTCGGCCAGCAGGGTGACGATCTGCCGGTCCAGGCGATCGATATGGGTGCGTACTTCTTCGAGGGTGTGGCAGTGGACGTCCATGTATTTTCCGTTCGTGTTTTTTGGGGGGCTGGTCAGCGAAGGCATGCGCCTGAAGGCCGCTCAATAGTGATACCACTTCAGCTCCAGCATCACCTCGTTCTGCGCCGATGCGAGGTGGCTGAATTCGCGCTGGGCGCTCAGGCGCAGGCCGAGGTTGCGCGACAGTTCCCACTGCTGGTTCAGGCTCAGGCTACGGCGCACCTCGCCGTTGGTGAAGAAATCGCCGCGGGTTTCCAGGCTCAGGTTGCCCAGTGGGTTGCGCCACAGCAGGCCACTGTTGAATCCGGCCGCCGGCGAGATGAACTCGGCGAAGTCATTGTTGTGTTCGACCCGCACCGTGCCAAGGGCAAACCCCAGCACATCCTCGCCCAATTGCCAGGTACCGCCGGCACCGCCGTTGACATGGCTGACCAAGGTCTCGTCATCGTGCTTGCCCGGCACCCGTTCCAGGCCGCCGGTAACTTGCCAGGACCAGGGTTGCAGGAGCTCGTTGCGTGGCGTCAGGGAGCGGATGGTGGCCAGGTCCAGTTGTTGCAACTGCCACTGGTTGCCCTCGTACTGGCGCAATTTCATCTGCAGGATCTCAATCTGTGCGCCCAGCGGGAAGCTCTCGGCATTGTCGTTGAGGTCGTGATACGCCATGCGCAGGCCATATTCACCGAACGCCTGGTCGCCGCGGGTACCGATACCCGCCTGCCAGGTGCGTGATTGGTGCCCGTCTTCCGGCAGCCCCGGGCGCTCGATGGCTAGCTCCGGTGGTGGATTCTGGTTGATCGCCCGCAGCAGTTCGAAACTGCGTTGCGCTCGTGCCGGGTCGCGCTCCTGGCCATTGGCGCGGTAGCGTTCCAGGCGGTAGGCGGCATCGATGATCAGTGCCTGGCGGTCCCGTGGCAGCGCCTTGCAGGCGGGTGCCTGCAATTGTTGCGGGTCGGCGCTGACCTTCAGCACCCACTGCTGCTCTTCGTCAGACAGTGTTTCGGCGCGGCTGAGCAACTCGCGCTCGCGGGACGGCCGATAGTCGATTTTTTCCACCAGCCCGGCATCTTTCACCGCTTTGACGGTGTCGGTGGGAATGGCCGTCAGCGGGAATTGTTCGGTCAGCTTGAGCCCCGGTCGTGCCACCTGCAGCAGCTCCAGCAGGCGGTAAGAGCAGTTTTCATCGAAGAAGAAATAGTCGAACTGGATCTGCTTCAGTTCCCAGACGTGCTCGACCATGCGCTCGGTTTCGACCTGGGTCAGGTTCAGCCGGTACTCCCACAGGTCGCGGTTCTCCAGGCTGCGGTATTCCGAGAGTTTTTCCTGGTAGGGGACCAGGGCGAACAAGCCCGGGTAGCCGCCCATCAGACCCTTCCAGGCATACAGGATGCTGTTGTCCGAGCCCTCAATGTAGGCACCGAAGTTGATCGCATAGCTGAGCAGGGCAGTGTTGTCGCTTTGTACGCCGGCCTGGTCGATCCGCAACAGCGTGTGGCCGAACATAGAAGACGGGCTGTTGAGGTAGGCCGCAGGGAAAATCATCACCGCACTGTGGGGCGAGACATCCTTGAACCATTGCTTGAATTCGCTGCAGTCCACCGCGGGCAGGTCGTTGAGCTGCAGTTGTGCCTGCAGCCAGCGGGTACGCGCCGGGTAAACGCATTGTGCATGTTGCTGACCGAGGCTGGCCGGGGCATACAGCGCCTGTACGGTGGCCGCCAGTTCGGCATCCGGGTGTTCGGCACCGTCGCGGGCCAGGAAAAATTTGTGGTCGCTGATGTAGCTGCGCCAGCCGCCCAGCTTGGCGGTTTCGTAATGGCCCAGGGAAATCCAGAACGGGTCGTTGGCCAGTTGCTGCAGGCGTTGGTTGTCGAGGTGGGGCGCGGCGGACAGCGGGGCGCAGACAAACAGCGCCAGACAGGCAAGGCGTTTGAGCATGGTGGGCAACTTAAGTCGAAAAAATAAAGACCAAATGCAGTCAGGTCCAAAAAACAAAACCCGCCCCGGTGAGAGGGCGGGTGAGGTCGAGCTTAAGCTGGGGTGGCGTATTTGGCCAGGCGAGTATCGGCCTTGAGTACGGCCAGGGTATTGGTATGCACATCTTCAGCGGTCACGTCAGCCTTGCTGAAGATCTGCTGGAAATGTTCGTGGGTAACGGCGGCGAAGTGCGCACGGTCTTCCGGTGCGACGCCCAGGACCACAGCGTAAGTGGTCAGTGCTTCACCCTGACCCTTGGCCATGTCTTCGGACAGCTCGTTTATCATGCCGTTCATGGCGAACCAGGACTTGCCACCATAGGTCAGCGCAGCGTTGGTCGCGCAGCCGTTGGTGCCGGAGGTCATGCCGAACGTGGCGTTGCCGGAGGTGCCGTTGGTGGTGGAAGCCAGGAAGTGAGCCGGGGTGCCACGCTGACCTTCAAACAGCATGTTGCCCCAACCGCAATCCGGACCGCCTGGCGCCTGCGCCATGGCGTTGAGGGATACAGCGGTGAAGAGAGTACCAAGAAGAATCCGTTTCATAGCTTTGTTCTCTTTATGTGCGTACCAATGGACAGGAGTTCTGAGGCCAATTTGGCATCAGTGGGCCGGTTATTAGTCCAGCCGCGCAGTTTGGAGTTTAGGCAGGTTCCGTGGGTTCCGTGGTTTTTTGGAAAAATATTCCTCAAACCAGTGATTTAGCCGGCGCCTGGGTAGGGTTCGGCGTTTGACTATGCTTTTACCCAAGGCGCGCCTTGCCAGTCAGGTGCAGGCAGCGCCAGAATGCCTCCAACTGCCCCGCCTGATGTAAGGAAGCCCGATGCCTGATCCTGTTGCTGCCAGCTTGCGTCTAGCGCCCGAAGCGCTGACCCGTCCGTTTTCCGCTGAACAGTTCAGCTTCTCTACCACCAATGATCTGGAGCCTTTTCGCGGTGTGCTCGGCCAGGAACGCGCGGTCGAAGCCTTGCAGTTCGGTGTGGCCATGCCACGCCCCGGTTACAACGTGTTTGTCATGGGTGAGCCTGGCACTGGTCGGTTCTCGTTCGTCAAACGCTACCTCAAGGCCGAAGGCAAGCGCCTGCAGACCCCGGCGGACTGGGTCTACGTCAACAATTTCGATGAGCCACGCGAACCCCGCGCCCTGGAGTTGCCCTCGGGCACGGCCGGTGCATTCATCGCCGATATCAATGGCCTGATCGACAACTTACTCGCGACCTTTCCTGCGGTCTTTGAACACCCGTCCTACCAGCAAAAGAAAAGCGCTATCGACCGCGCGTTCAACCAGCGCTACGACCGTGCACTGGATGTGATCGAGCGTCTGGCACTGGAGAAAGAAGTCGCGCTGTACCGCGACAGCACCAATATTGCCTTCACTCCGATGAGTGAGGGCAAGGCGCTGGATGAGGCTGAGTTCGCCCAGTTGCCGGAAGCGGTGCGTGAGCAGTTCCACGAAGATATTTCCGGGCTTGAAGAGCGACTCAACGAGGAGCTCGCCAGCCTGCCGCAGTGGAAGCGTGAATCCAGCAATCAGATGCGTCACCTGAACGAAGAAACCATCACCCTGGCCTTGCAGCCATTGCTTGCACCGCTGTCGGAAAAGTACGCGGAAAATGCAGCGGTGTGCGGTTACCTGCAGGCGATGCAGGTGTACTTGCTCAAGACCGTGGTCGAACAACTGGTCGACGACAGCAAGACCGATGCCGTCGCCCGTAAACTGCTGGAGGAGCAATACGCGCCGAGCCTGGTGGTGGGGCATTCGGTCAGTGGTGGTGCGCCGGTGGTGTTTGAACCGCACCCGACCTACGAAAACCTGTTCGGCCGTATCGAGTACAGCACCGATCAGGGCGCGCTCTATACCACCTATCGTCAACTGCGACCCGGTGCCTTGCACCGGGCCAATGGTGGGTTCCTGATCCTGGAAGCGGAAAAAATGCTCAGCGAGCCGTTCGTGTGGGATGCGCTCAAGCGTGCCCTGCAGTCGCGCAAGCTGAAAATGGAATCGCCACTCGGGGAGATGGGCCGCCTGGCCACGGTGACGCTGACGCCGCAACACATTCCGTTGCAGGTCAAGGTGGTCATCATTGGCGCCCGCCAGCTGTACTACACGCTGCAGGACCTGGATCCGGACTTCCAGGAGATGTTCCGGGTGCTGGTGGATTTCGACGAAGACATTCCAATGGTCGACGAGAGCCTGGAGCAGTTCGCCCAGTTGCTCAAGACTCGCACTTCGGAAGAAGGCATGGCCCCGCTGACCGCCGATGCGGTGGCGCGCCTGGCGACTTACAGTGCGCGCCTGGCCGAGCACCAGGGGCGTTTGTCGGCACGCATCGGCGACCTGTTCCAGTTGGTCAGCGAGGCGGACTTCATCCGGCACCTGGCCGGCGACGAAATGACCGACGCCGGGCATATCGAGCGTGCACTCAAGGCCAAGGCCACCCGTACCGGGCGCGTCTCGGCACGGATTCTCGATGACATGCTGGCGGGGATCATCCTGATCGACACCGCTGGCGCGGCCGTGGGCAAATGCAACGGGCTGACGGTGCTGGAAGTGGGTGACTCGGCCTTCGGCGTTCCGGCGCGGATTTCCGCGACGGTCTACCCGGGTGGCAGTGGCATCGTCGACATCGAGCGTGAGGTCAACCTCGGGCAGCCGATTCACTCCAAGGGCGTGATGATCCTCACCGGTTACCTGGGCAGTCGTTATGCCCAGGAATTCCCGTTGGCGATCTCGGCGAGTATTGCCCTGGAGCAGTCCTACGGTTATGTCGACGGCGACAGTGCGTCGTTGGGCGAGGCATGTACGCTGATCTCGGCCTTGTCGAAGACGCCGCTCAAGCAGTGCTTCGCCATCACCGGCTCGATCAACCAGTTCGGCGAAGTACAGGCAGTGGGTGGGGTCAACGAGAAAATCGAAGGCTTCTTCCGGCTGTGCGAAGCTCGCGGCCTTACCGGTGAGCAGGGCGCAATCATCCCGCAGGCCAACGTGGCGACGCTGATGCTCGATGAGAAGGTCCTGGCGGCGGTGCGGGCCGGGCAGTTCCATGTGTATGCGGTGCGCCAGGCCGACGAGGCATTGAGCCTGCTGGTTGGCGAGCCGGCCGGTGAGCCGGACGAGGAGGGCCAGTTCCCTGAGGGCAGCGTCAACGCACGGGTGGTCGAGCGTTTGCGAGTGATCGCGGAAATGATCAGCGAAGAGGACTTGAAGGAGGCCGAGAAAGAGCTGGCGCAGGAGGCGTTGGCCGAAGCCAAGCCGGCTTGATCCCAGTCATCCACCCGCTGTAGGAGCAAGGCTTACCCGCGAATGCGTACGAAAGGACGCCTTCGCGGGTAAGCCTTGCACCTTTTTTATGGCGCAGCGAATGACGTCAAAAAACCAACAGCGACCATTCGGCGCTTCGTTACCCTCGGCAACTTGCTGATTCGACTTTTCTTCTATGCTCAGGTCTAGGATATCGACAGTTATCACTGGATCGAGACAGCCTTCGCGTGGAGGCTGAATACCGGATCTATCGAGGGTCGCCGCCATGTCGCGCAACCTCTGCCTTACCCGCCAATGCCTGGGTCTCGTGACCCGGATCGAATGCAGTGTGCGCCCGCTCGCCGGCGATACTGGCATGTGGACCTTGCTGTTTGCTGCCGGCATGGCAGGCGAACAGCCCTCGGCCATCAAGGCCCAAGGCCCGTTTCATGGCCCTTTTGTGGCTGAATCGATACTCGATACCATCGTTGAAAGCCTGACCCTGCATGGTTATCAACTGGCCGACGACCCGCAGATCTGGTGCTTGCACCTGCAAGCCCAGCTACGGGAAATCAACGGCGGCCGGTACCGCAACCAGGATGGTTTCGATTCGACTCCAAGGCATTGACCTCACTCGGCAGGGGTGGGGTTCTGCACCTTGTCGAGCTTGACCTCAAAGCCATACTCGATGGTTTCCAGGTCGGTGCGTTGGTAGCTTTCCAATTGGCTCGGCTGACCATAGAAGTAGTGCACGTCCAGCACTGCGGGGCCCTCTGTGTTGGCGTCATGACTGACCAGCAGAATTTCCTTCAGGTAGTTGCCGCTCGCGTCCTTGGCGAAGAAGCGCCAGTCCTGCGCGGGGAAAACCTTCTGGTCGACCAGCAGGGCGTTACCCCTGAGCTCCAGGCCTTTGGGTAGTTTGCTGGTGTCGAGGCTGTGCTTTTCGATATCGGCGAGAAACAGTGGCATGGAGCCCACGGCGTAGGCCGGGGTTTCGGGGAACAGGGTCAGGTCGTAGGTGATGGTGGCGTGTAATGGATCGATTTCGAAGGCTTCGGCTGGCAACTCGATGGGAGTGCCACGCTGGCCATCGTCATTCTGGGTAAAGAAGGTCAACGGAGTCGGGCCGGGGCTGAATGAGCTGCCGAGGAGTTCATCGTTGAAGCTGCTGGGGTGGTCGAACTGAATGCGCGCGGCACTGGCGTCCTCCACCGACTGGGTGATGCGAATACTGTTTTTCAGTTGCTGCGCGTCCAGGCTCGCGCCTTTGAGCCAGTTGCCGGCCTGGTCGTCATAGACCACCACGGGCGGGGTGAGGCTTTGAATGGTTTTGTCGGTGGTGTTGCGGTCAAAACGCCTGACGGGCAGATCCAGTTCCTTGCGGGTCACGGTGGCGGCGGAAAAATCCAGCACGTTGACTTCCAGGCTGTCGATGGGGCCATTGAAGTAGACCTTGGTGTAATGATGGCTCTGCTGGCGCTCGAAGGCTTGCAGTTCGTCATTAAGCTGCTTTTCCAGTGCCTCGCTCCAGGCGGTCTGTTTTTGCATCTCGGCCAGTTGGTTTTGATAGAAGGCTATTTGTGCTGAGTCTTCGTTGATCGAGCCGGCGCGTGCGAGGAACTGCCCGGTCTGGTCCCGGGCCTGGACGATCAGCGGATTGAGCGGGGTGTCGCCGACCTGTGGGGCCAACGCTGCGCGGTTGTCGACCGTGATTTCGGCGTAGTTGTTCTCGAGGCTGTGCAGGGTGACGCTGAGGTTGGCCTCGGTCCGCGTAAGCCCGATGTCCTTTTTGCTCAGGTTGAAGGTCGCGACCTTGTGCGGTGCGATCACTTCGACCTTGCCTTGCAGGGTCAGGGGTTGTGGCTGGCTGTTGTTGGCCACCTCCAGTCCCTCGACAAAGGGGTAGGCGAGGGTTAGGTCATCCGGGGCGGTCAAGCTCGAGCTTGAAGGGCTCAGCTGGATGCCGGGGTCGGTTTCCGACCATTCGGCCTGGAAGGGGATGACCTGCTTGTTGCTAAGAGTGACCGATTGCCATTCCAGGCCGTGGGGGAAGGGAAACTCCGAGGGCATGTTGAAGTTGAACGGGAATACCGGTTGCAGGTCGGTCAGGTAGTCGGAGCTGGCATCCTTGCGCAGGACGATCAGGCCATTGATGTAGGTGTCGACCAGCGCCTGCGGGCTTGCGTAGTGCCGGAGCAACGCCATGGCGTCGTCACCGTATTCGGTTTCGACCGGCTTGGCGGCCAGCTTCTGTTGGGCGCGTTCGAGCAGCAGCAGGGAGCCGCCGAGACTGGATACGGCATCCTTGAGCTTGGGGTCGGTGATGGCGTCCAGTGACTTTTCGAACTGGACGGTCTTGTCTTCAAGGCTTTGCGCAGGCTTTTCGTCCGCGGGCGAGCAGCCGCTGAGCAGCGCCACCAGGCACAGGCCGATCGTCGTCAAGGGTAAGCGCACATCCATTTTCCAGTATTCCCGTACGACGCACGTGGGTGCGAACGCTTTGGACACTAGCAGAAAACCCTCGGTCAGACTTCCAGGTTATGGATTTGCCAGCGGTTTATGGGTGTTTGAGCGGCTGGTATACTCGCCGCCATTTCCAGCCTTGGTGTGAGATTTAATGGAACGCTTTATCGAAAACACAATGTACGCTTCGCGCTGGTTGCTGGCCCCTATCTACTTCGGCCTGTCCCTGGGTTTGCTGGCCCTGGCCCTGAAGTTCTTTCAGGAAGTCTTCCACGTTATCCCCAACGTCTTCTCGATGGCCGAGTCGGACCTGATCCTGGTCCTGCTGTCGCTGATCGACATGGCCCTGGTGGGCGGCCTGCTGGTGATGGTGATGATCTCCGGCTATGAAAACTTCGTGTCCCAGCTGGATATCGATGAATCCAAGGAAAAGCTCAACTGGCTGGGCACCATGGATTCGTCTTCGCTGAAGATGAAAGTCGCGGCCTCGATCGTGGCGATTTCCTCGATCCACTTGCTGCGCATTTTCATGGACGCCAAGAACGTCGATCCCGAGCACCTGAAGTGGTACGTGATCATTCACATGACGTTCGTGATTTCGGCGTTCGCCATGGGCTACCTGGACAAACTGACCAAGCACTGATTACCCCGCAGGTGGTAAACGGACGGGCGGCAGCGTTGTCGGCTTGTGCTTTGGTGCGTCGAGGCTTATCCCTGTAAGGGTCCTGGCTCGCCAATGCACGGGGTGTGCACATGAACCTGCAAGAGTTGAACGCCTATGCCATCGCCGGCAAGGTCGATGAGCTGAATCTGATCTCCATGGAAGGCGGGATCTATCTCCTCGAGGCGCGGATGCACGGCGCGGCCTACCCGCTGAGCGACACCCATGGCCAGATGATGCACCTGCGCTCGGTGGAGCATGCGCGGCAAATGCTCCACGCCTTTCCCAAGCTACCGTTCAATCTGGTCCACACCTCGGTCCACGACGAGATGTGCGGATTGGGCGCCAGTAGCGAGGACAGCCTGAAAGTGCCGATCGCCTTCCGTTCGGCTTGAGGGTGCTGGCCCCCTGATCAACGCACGGGCATCTGTGCTAGTCTGCTCGCCCTTTTGGTTCCGGGCGCTCCGGGATGCGCTGTGCACGCACGGCAATGTCTCGGGCCGTCCGCACAGCGGAGCAGTGTCATGTCCGAAGTAAATCTGTCCACCGACGAAACCCGCGTCAGCTACGGCATCGGCCGTCAGCTGGGCGACCAGCTGCGCGACAACCCGCCACCGGGCGTTAGCCTGGACGCAATCCTGGCAGGTCTGACCGACGCTTTCGCCGGTAAGGAAAGCCGCGTTGGCCAGGAAGCCATGTCGGCCAGCTTCAAGGTCATCCGTGAAATCATGCAAGCCGAAGCGGCAGCCAAGGCTGAAGCAGCGGCGGGTGAAGGCCTGGCATTCCTGGCTGAAAACGCCAAGCGTGACGGCATCACCACCCTGGCTTCCGGTCTGCAATTTGAAGTCCTGACTGCCGGTGAAGGCGCCAAGCCATCCCGCGAAGACACCGTGCGTACTCACTACCACGGCACCCTGATCGACGGCACTGTGTTCGACAGCTCCTACGATCGTGGTCAACCTGCAGAATTCCCGGTTGGCGGCGTGATCGCTGGCTGGACCGAAGCCCTGCAACTGATGAACGCAGGCAGCAAATGGCGTCTGTACGTGCCGAGCGAATTGGCTTACGGCGCTCAAGGCGTTGGCAGCATCCCGCCGCACAGCGTTCTGGTATTTGACGTCGAGCTGCTGGACGTTCTGTAATACCCGGCCCGATATGACATCGGGCTAATGTGGGAGCGAGCGCTCGCTTGCGGGCGCTAGCTCCCACAGTTTTTTGTGCTGCATCATATTTCGATCTTGTGCGTCAGATCATGCGTCGGGCGCAATGCCCGGGCATAGCAGAACAGAAACAGGTTGCGCACCAGCTCCTTGAGCACCACCGGTTCGCTGGAGCTCAGGCCATTGAGGTCGAGGTCGCCCTGGTCCTGCAGTTCGCTCAAGGCTTCTTCTTCCAGTACAGCGCAGACTTCCCCGGTTTCCCGATGCAGGATTCTGAGGTAAGGGTGTGGGCGGTCCAGCCATGCATCGATCAAGTAAGTCATGATGCTCATCTCCTTTCTAATGGTTTGATGAGAATAATTCTTATTCAATTAATAGCAAGTGCCTATTGGCGGTTTCTGCGGATTTTGTGCGCGGGGATTGCCCAGGATCAAAACGGCTGGCGTTTTGCTATTGGGGCGGGAGGAAGGCTTACGAGGGGGGAGAGAGCAGCCATCCCGCGCGGACGCGCGATGGCTTGCAGCAGGCTCAGACTTTTCTGACGAACTCGGATTTGAGTTTCATCGGGCCGATGCCATCGATCTTGCAGTCGATGTCGTGGTCGCCATCGCACAGGCGGATGTTCTTGACCTTGGTGCCGACCTTGACCACCAGCGAGGTGCCCTTGACCTTGAGGTCCTTGATCACGGTGATGGTGTCGCCATCTTGCAGGACGTTGCCGACCGAATCCTTTTTCACGGTTTCATCGGACACCGCCTCGGCTTCGCCGCTGGCGGACCATTCGTGGGCGCACTCCGGGCAGATCAGTTGGGCGCCGTCTTCGTAGGTGTATTCGCTATTGCATTTCGGGCAGGGTGGCAACGTGCTCACTAAAGCTCCTTGAGTTCAGGATGGCTAAAAAGCGCACATTATATAGGGTTTTAAGCGCAGGCGGGGGGAGGCATAGAAACAACTGTGGGAGCGAGCCTGCTCGCGAAGAACTCACAGACACAGCGTTCATCCAGGATGCACGCGTTATCGTTAACGTCCTTCGCGAGCAAGCTCGCTCCTACCCGTGGCGGCACGTCAGTGCGTGCGGGCGACCGCGAACTCGCTCAGCTCAACCAGGGCATCGCGGTACTCGCTGGCCGGCAGCATTTCCAGGCACTTGATCGCGCGGGCTACATAGTCGCGCGCCAATTGCGCGGTGTATTCCAGCGAGCCTGAGGCCTCCACAGCGGCGCGGATGCTCTCCAGGTCTTCGATGCCGCCTTTCTGGATCGCCTTGCGCACCAGGGCTGCCTGTTCTGGCGTGCCTTCGCGCATGGTGTAGATCAGCGGCAGGGTCGGCTTGCCTTCGGCCAGGTCGTCGCCGACGTTCTTGCCCAGGGTCTCGGCATCGCCGCGATAGTCGAGCAGGTCGTCGACCAGTTGGAATGCCACGCCCAGGTGATCACCAAAGGTGCGCAGGGCTTCGCTCTGCTCCGGGGTTGCACCCGCGAGGGCAGCAGCGCTGTGGGTCGAGGCTTCGAAGAGCATCGCGGTCTTGCCGCGAATGACTTCCATGTAGGTTTCTTCGGTGGTGCTGGCGTCGCGCACCTTGGACAACTGCAGGACTTCGCCTTCGGCGATGATCCGCGTGGCCTGGGAGAGGATCTTCATCACCGGCATGGAGCCCAGTTCGACCATCATCTCGAACGAACGCGAATACAGGAAGTCGCCGACCAGCACGCTCGGGGCATTGCCCCACATGGCGTTGGCAGTCGAGCGGCCACGGCGCATACCGGACATGTCGACCACGTCGTCGTGCAGCAGGGTGGCGGTGTGCAGGAACTCGATAGTGGCTGCCAGCAGGCGCATGTCATCGCCTTCGCGACCCAGGGCCTTGCCGCACAGCAGCACTAATAAAGGACGCAGGCGTTTGCCGCCAGCCGAGGTGATGTAGTCGCCGATTTTCGATACCAGCGGCACTCGGGAAGTCAGCTGCTTCTTGATGATGCCGTCGACGGCGCTAAAATCGTCCGCCACCGCGCGGTAGAAAGCTTGGGGTTGCATCAGCGACAGGTGCTCCATAAGGGTTGCGCGGCATGCTAGGACCCACGCCAGCGGGTGTCAAGGCACGATGGACGGCCCCTTGCAACGCGCTCGTGGCTTGCGTACAATCGCGCACCCTGAACTTCCTGGGCAGCACCTGCCTTACGCAATTGCAAACCGGCCTTCCAGCCTTATGCAGCCATGCCAGCCAATACCTCTTCTTATAAAGAGCTGGGTGAGCAGGATTATCGGAGAAATACCATGTCTTATGCAGTAATCGTTACTGGTGGCAAGCAGTACAAAGTTGCTCCAGGTGAATACCTGAAGATCGAAAAACTGGAAATCGCTACCGGCGAATCCGTTACTTTTGATCGCGTTCTGTTGGTTGCCAATGGCGACGACGTGAATATCGGCGCTCCAGTTGTTGCTGGCGCTACCGTTGTGGCTGAAGTGATCTCCCAAGGTCGTCACGATAAAGTCCGCATCATCAAGTTCCGTCGCCGTAAGCACCACATGAAGCGTATGGGCCACCGCCAGTGGTACACCGAGATCAAAATCACCGGTATTCAGGCTTAATTTCAGCCTAATTCCTCACTAGGAGAATTGAACTCATGGCACACAAAAAAGCTGGTGGTAGTACCCGTAACGGTCGCGACTCAGAAGCCAAACGCCTTGGCGTGAAGATGTATGGCGGCCAGGTTATCATTCCGGGCAACATCATCGTGCGTCAGCGCGGCACCCAATTCCACGCTGGCTACGGCGTTGGCATGGGCAAAGATCACACTCTGTTCGCTAAAATCGACGGCGTGATCAAGTTCGAAGTAAAAGGCGCTTTCAACCGCCGTTACGTGAGCATTGTCCCGAAGACTCCAGTCGTCGCGGCATAATTACGTAGTTGCTGGAAAAGCCCTGTCTTGCGACGGGGCTTTTTCGTTTGTGGGGTGAGTCTCTTGCAAAGCTGTTTGTGATGGGCGAAAGCAGTGGGTTTGCGGTCGTTGCTTGAGGTCGCTGCGCTCATTTTTGCAAGAGTCTTATGTCTTGGTTTTTTCGGCTCGTCCGTATGGCGAGAGGCGTTTTGTTATGAAGTTTGTTGATGAAGTATCGATTCGAGTAAAAGCTGGCGATGGCGGCAATGGTTGCATGAGCTTCCGTCGGGAAAAATTCATCGAGAACGGTGGTCCGAACGGTGGTGATGGGGGTGATGGCGGCTCGGTCTACATGATCGCCGACGAAAACCTCAATACCTTGGTGGACTACCGTTACACCCGGCACTTCGATGCCGAGCGTGGCGCCAACGGCGGCAGCACTGACTGCACCGGCAAGAAGGGTGAAGAGCTGGTTTTGCGGGTTCCGGTCGGTACCACGGTGATCGATTCGGCAACCCAGGAAGTTATCGGCGACCTGACCAAGGCTGGTCAGCGGTTGTTGGTGGCGCATGGTGGCTGGCACGGTCTGGGTAACACCCGTTTCAAATCCAGTACCAACCGGGCGCCACGCCAGACTACGCCGGGCAAGCCGGGCGAGCAGCGTGACCTCAAGCTGGAAATGAAAGTGTTGGCGGACGTCGGCCTGCTGGGTTTGCCTAACGCCGGTAAAAGTACCTTTATCCGTTCGGTGTCGGCTGCCAAGCCGAAAGTTGCCGATTACCCGTTCACCACCCTGGTGCCAAACCTGGGCGTGGTCAGTGTCGATCGCTGGAAAAGCTTTGTCATTGCCGACATCCCGGGTCTGATCGAGGGTGCTTCGGATGGCGCCGGCCTGGGGATTCGTTTCCTCAAGCACTTATCGCGTACCCGCCTGCTGTTGCACCTCGTCGACATGGCGCCGCTGGATGAAACCAGTGCAGCCGATGCCGCTGAAGTGATCGTCAGCGAGCTGACCAAGTTCAGCCCGTCCCTGGCTGAGCGTGATCGTTGGCTGGTGCTGAACAAGTGCGACCAGATTCTTGAGGAAGAGCACGAAGAGCGCGTCAAGGAGATCGTCGATCGCCTGGAGTGGACCGGTCCGGTCTACGTCATCTCGGCTATCGCCAAAGAAGGCACCGAGCGCCTGACTCGCGACATCATGCGTTACCTGGAAGATCGTGCTGATCGCCTGGCCAACGATCCGGCGTACCGCGAAGAGCTGGCCGATCTTGACCAGCGCATCGAAGATGAAGCGCGTGCCCAGCTGCAGGCCCTGGATGACCAGCGTGCCCTGCGCCGCAGCGGCGTGAAGTCGGTCCATGACATCGGTGACGATGACTGGGATGAAGAAGATGTGGATGACGAAGATGGTCCGGAAATCATTTACGTGCGTGACTGATACGTTGCGATAAACTTAAGCGCCGCTCCCTGGAGCGGCGTTTTAGTATCTGGAAATCGGTAGTCACGAATAACGTTATGGGCAGCACTGGGTCGTGCTGTCCTCAAGCTAAGGTTGAAGATCATGCGGAGCAAGGTGACAGGTGCGCAGCGTTGGGTCGTGAAGATCGGCAGCGCTTTGCTGACGGCTGACGGCAAGGGTCTGGATCGCGCGGCAATGGGCGTCTGGGTTGAGCAGATGGTGGCGCTGCACGAGGCGGGCGTCGAGTTGGTGCTGGTGTCCTCGGGGGCGGTGGCGGCGGGCATGAGTCGTCTGGGCTGGACTGCACGACCCAGTGCAATGCATGAGTTGCAGGCGGCGGCCGCTATTGGCCAGATGGGCCTGGTGCAGGCTTGGGAGTCGAGCTTCGCCGAGCATGGCCGGCACACTGCGCAGATCCTGCTGACGCATGATGACTTGTCCGATCGCAAGCGTTACCTCAATGCTCGCAGCACCCTGCGCGCGCTGGTCGATCTCAAGGTCATCCCGGTGATCAACGAGAACGATACGGTGGTCACCGACGAAATCCGCTTCGGCGACAACGATACCCTGGCGGCGCTGGTGGCCAACCTGGTCGAGGCTGACCTGTTGGTGATTCTTACGGACCGTGATGGCATGTTCGACGCAGATCCGCGGAACAATCCCGATGCCCGGCTGATTTACGAGGCGCGTGCCGATGATCCGGCGCTGGATGCGGTGGCTGGCGGTACGGGCGGCGCGCTGGGGCGTGGCGGTATGCAGACCAAGCTGCGGGCTGCGCGGCTGGCGGCGCGTTCCGGTGCGCACACGATCATCGTGGGCGGGCGCCTGGAGCGGGTGCTGGATCGCCTGAAGGCGGGCGAGCGTATCGGCACCTTGCTGTCGCCTGAGCGTGGCCTGCTGGCGGCGCGCAAGCAGTGGTTGGCGGGGCACTTGCAGACGCGCGGCACGCTGGTGCTGGATGCGGGCGCGGTTTCGGCCTTGTCCCAGGGCAACAAGAGCTTGCTGCCAGTCGGCGTCAAACTGGTCCAGGGCAGCTTCCGCCGTGGCGAAATGGTGGTGTGCGTGGCGCCGGACGGTCGCGAGATTGCCCGTGGCCTGGCTAACTACAGCGCCCTGGAGGCGCAAAAAATCATCGGTCAATCGTCCGAGGCGATTGTCGGTTTGCTGGGTTACATGGCGGAGCCGGAACTGGTTCACCGCGATAACCTGATTCTGGTTTGAGTGAAGGAAAAGCGCATGCGCATGGCAAAGGGCTTGTTGGGGTTGTTGCTGGCGATGCCGCTATTGGCTTCGGCCGAAGAGATTGGTCAGGTATCGACCGTGTTCAAGTTTGTCGGGCCCAATGACCGTATTGTGGTCGAGGCCTTTGATGATCCGAAGGTCGATGGTGTGACCTGCTACCTGTCGCGCGCCAAGACCGGCGGAGTGAAGGGTGGCCTGGGGTTGGCCGAGGATCGTGCCGAGGCGTCCATTGCCTGTCGTCAGGTCGGGCCGATCAGCTTCAGGGGTGAGCTCAAGGATGGTGACGAGGTGTTCAAGGAGCGCACGTCCCTGGTGTTCAAGACCATGCAGGTGGTGCGATTTCTCGACAAGAAGCGCAATACCCTGGTGTACCTGGTCTATAGCGACCGCCTGATCGAAGGCAGTCCGCAGAATGCGGTGACGGCGATTCCGATTTTGCCGTGGGCTCAGCATTGATTTGATTCGAGGCTTGTAGGGGCGGGCACCCACCCCTACAGTTTTTGTATTGGTTTGATCAAATCGCAGGCAATAAAAAACCGACCCTGAGGTCGGTTTTTTAATGAGCGTGTCGCTTAGGCAGCAGCGGCAACGTTCAGAGCCTTTACGTGGCCATTCAGGCGGCTCTTATGGCGAGCAGCTTTGTTCTTGTGGATGATGCCTTTATCGGCCATACGGTCGATAACTGGCACGGCCAGAACGTAAGCAGCTTGCGCTTTTTCAGCGTCTTTTGCGTCGATGGCTTTAACTACATTCTTGATGTAGGTACGAACCATGGAACGCAGGCTGGCGTTGTGGCTGCGACGCTTCTCAGCCTGTTTTGCACGTTTTTTGGCGGAAGGTGTGTTGGCCACCGTCGAGCTCCTCGAAAGACTTTTTGGGAAATAGCAAACAAAATAGGCCGCGAATCATGCCGATGAGTTGAAGTCTTGTCAAGGGCGGTTGAGACGTTCCGCTAAGTGGTAGGTATAAAGCACCGGGATATTTCATTCCGGCGTACGACCTGTAAACTCGCGAGCTTTGGCTCTGTGCTGTTGCGGCGCGGAGTATCGCATAAGTAGGCGCATTGTTCGCCTGCTGTTTATCGACAGGCAAAAAACTCTTCCATGAACCTGCTTAAATCCTTGGCCGCCGTCAGCTCTATCACGATGATCTCCCGGGTTCTGGGATTCGTGCGTGACACCCTCGTCGCCCGTATATTTGGCGCCGGCATGGCCACGGACGCCTTCTTCATCGCCTTCAAACTGCCCAACCTGTTGCGGCGGATCTTTGCCGAGGGCGCGTTTTCCCAGGCGTTCGTACCGATCCTGGCAGAATACAAAAGTCAGCAAGGCGAGGAGGCGACCCGCACTTTCGTGGCTTATGTTTCGGGTTTGCTGACGCTGGTGCTGGCGCTGGTGACGATCATCGGGATGATCTTTGCGCCCTGGGTGATCTGGGCCACGGCCCCGGGTTTTACCGATACCCCGGAAAAGTTCGAGCTGACGGCCAGCCTGCTGCGGGTCACGTTCCCTTATATATTGCTGATCTCCCTGTCTTCGCTGGCTGGGGCGATTCTCAACACCTATAACCGGTTCTCGGTGCCGGCGTTCGTGCCGACCCTGCTCAACGTCAGCATGATCATCTTCGCGCTGTTCCTCACCCCCTACTTCGATCCGCCGGTGATGGCGCTGGGTTGGGCGGTACTGGCTGGCGGCCTGGCGCAGTTGCTCTATCAACTGCCACACCTGAAAAAGATCGGCATGCTGGTGCTGCCACGGCTGAACCTGCGTGATAGCGGGGTCTGGCGCGTGATGAAGCAAATGCTGCCGGCGATCCTCGGGGTTTCGGTCAGCCAGATTTCGTTGATCATCAACACCATTTTTGCTTCTTTCCTGGTGGCCGGCTCCGTGTCCTGGATGTACTACGCCGATCGGCTGATGGAGTTGCCATCAGGGGTGTTGGGCGTGGCCCTGGGCACCATTCTCCTGCCGACCCTGGCCAAGACCTATGCCAGCCAGGACCGCCACGAATACTCGCGCATTCTCGACTGGGGCCTGCGCCTGTGCTTCGTGCTGGTGCTGCCCTGTGCGCTGGCCCTGGGGATCCTCGCGGAGCCGTTGACGGTGTCGCTGTTCCAGTACGGTCAGTTCAGTGCCTTTGATGCGTCGATGACCCAGCGAGCGCTGGTGGCGTATTCGGTCGGATTGCTGGGGATTATCGTGATCAAGGTGCTGGCTCCAGGCTTTTACGCGCAGCAGAACATCCGCACCCCGGTAAAAATCGCAATTTTCACCCTGATAGTCACCCAACTGTTCAACCTGGCCTTGGTCGGTCCGCTGCAGCACGCGGGCCTGGCGCTGGCCATCAGTGGTGGGGCGTGCCTGAACGCCGGCCTGTTGTTCTATCAACTGCGCAAGCAGAATATGTATCAACCGCAGCCGGGCTGGGGCAAGTTTGCCCTTAAGCTGTTGCTGGCGGTGGCCGTGATGTCCGCAGTACTGCTGGGGATAATGCATTTCATGCCGGCCTGGAGCGACGGTCACATGCTCGAGCGTTTCCTGCGTCTGGGCGTGCTGGTTGGTGCTGGGGTGGTAACGTATTTCGGCATGCTGGCGCTGCTGGGCTTCCGTCTGCGGGACTTCAATCGCAAGGCGTTGAGCTGACGCCAATGCTGGAATAATCGCGAGCCAGGCGTCGGTTTTGTCGGTTCGATCACTTTGGGTTGCGGTGTTGCCTGTCGTCGGCCGCCGGGTGTGGTTATAATCGACCACTTTATGAGCAAGAAGCGCGTTATGCAGCTGGTTCGAGGCCTCCACAATCTGCGCCCCCAGCATCGGGGCTGCGTCGCCACTATTGGCAACTTTGACGGTGTTCACCGTGGTCACCAGGCTATCCTGGGCCGGCTGCGTGAGCGTGCGCTTGAGTTGGGCGTACCCAGCTGCGTGGTGATTTTCGAGCCCCAGCCCCGCGAGTTTTTTGCGCCCGACACCGCGCCAGCGCGTCTTGCTCGCCTGCGCGACAAGCTGCAACTGCTGGCAGACGAAGGCGTTGACCGGGTGTTATGCCTGGCGTTCAACCAGCGCTTGAGCAAGCTCAGCGCCGCCGAATTCGTCGACACCATCCTGGTCGATGGCCTGGGCGTCCAGCATCTGGAGGTCGGTGACGATTTCCGCTTCGGCTGTGACCGGGTAGGGGATTTCGATTTCCTGCAGCAGGCGGGTAGCGTCCAGGGTTTTACCGTGGAAGCGGCGCAGACGGTCGAGCTGGACGGTCTGCGGGTCAGCAGCACCCAGGTGCGAAACGCCCTGGCCGCCGCTGATTTCGAGTTGGCTGAGCGTTTGCTCGGGCGGCCGTTCCGGATTGCCGGGCGGGTCCTGCACGGGCAGAAGCTGGCGCGCCAGTTGGGTACGCCAACGGCCAACGTGCAACTCAAGCGCCGTCGCGTGCCGCTGACCGGGGTGTACCTGGTGAGTGTCGACCTCGACGGTAAGACCTGGCCAGGCGTCGCCAATATCGGCGTCCGGCCAACGGTCGCAGGTGACGGCAAAGCCCACCTTGAAGTCCATATACTCGATTTTGCCGGCGATCTGTATGACCGGCGTTTGACGGTGGTTTTCCACCACAAGCTGCGTGATGAGCAGCGTTTCGCCTCTCTGGAGGCGCTTAAGACGGCGATCAATGCGGATGTCGCCGCCGCCCGTGCCTATGCCGCACCTAGCGCCAATCGCTAATGAAGAGCCTTAAATGACCGACTATAAAGCCACGCTAAACCTTCCGGACACCGCCTTCCCAATGAAGGCCGGCCTGCCTCAGCGCGAACCGCAGATTCTGCAGCGCTGGGACAGCATTGGCCTGTACCAGAAGTTGCGTGAGATTGGTAAGGATCGTCCGAAGTTCGTGCTGCACGACGGTCCTCCGTACGCCAACGGCACCATTCATATCGGTCACGCGCTCAACAAGATTCTCAAGGACATGATCATTCGTTCGAAGACCCTGTCGGGCTTCGACGCACCTTATGTTCCGGGCTGGGACTGCCACGGCCTGCCGATCGAGCACAAAGTCGAAGTGACCCACGGCAAGAACCTGGGCGCGGACAAGACCCGCGAACTGTGCCGTGCCTACGCCACCGAGCAGATCGAAGGGCAGAAGTCCGAGTTCATCCGCCTGGGTGTGCTGGGCGACTTCGCCAACCCGTACAAGACCATGGATTTCAAGAACGAGGCCGGCGAAATCCGCGCCTTGGCTGAAATCGTCAAGGGTGGTTTCGTGTTCAAGGGCCTCAAGCCCGTGAACTGGTGCTTTGACTGCGGTTCGGCCCTGGCCGAAGCGGAAGTCGAATACGAGAACAAGAAGTCCTCGACCATCGACGTTGCCTTCCCGATTGCCGATGAAGCCAAACTGGCTACGGCTTTCGGCCTGGCATCGCTGGGCAAGCCGGCTTCGATCGTGATCTGGACCACCACCCCGTGGACCATCCCGGCCAACCAGGCGCTCAACGTTCACCCGGAATTCAACTACGCCCTGGTCGACGTCGGTGACCAGCTGCTGGTGCTGGCTGAAGAGCTGGTGGAATCGTGCCTGGCCCGCTATAGCCTGGAAGGTTCGGTCATCGCGACCACCACCGGTAAAGAGCTGGAGCTGATCAACTTCCGTCACCCGTTCTACGATCGCCTGTCGCCGGTTTACCTGGCGGACTACGTCGAACTGGGCGCTGGCACCGGCGTGGTTCACTCCGCCCCGGCCTACGGCGTGGACGACTTCGTGACCTGCAAGAAGTACGGCATGGTCAACGACGACATCCTCAACCCAGTGCAAAGCAACGGTGTGTACGCGACTTCGCTGGAGTTCTTCGGCGGCCAGTTCATCTGGAAGGCCAACCCGGCCATCGTCGACAAACTGACTGAAGTGGGTGCGCTGCTGCACACCACCATCATCGAACACAGCTACATGCACTGCTGGCGTCACAAGACCCCGCTGATCTACCGCGCCACCGCGCAGTGGTTCATCGGCATGGACAAAGAGCCGGCAACTGGCGAGACCCTGCGCAAGCGTGCGATCAAGGCCATCGAAGAGACCAAATTCGTTCCGGCCTGGGGCCAGGCACGCCTGCACTCGATGATCGCCAACCGTCCTGACTGGTGCATCTCCCGCCAGCGCAACTGGGGTGTGCCGATCCCGTTCTTCCTGAACAAGGAAAGCGGCGAACTGCACCCGCGTACCGTTGAGCTGATGGAACTGGTGGCCCAGCGCGTCGAAGTCGAAGGCATCGAAGCCTGGTTCAAGATGGACGCTGCCGAGCTGCTGGGCGATGAAGCGCCACAGTACGACAAAATCAGCGACACCCTCGACGTCTGGTTCGATTCGGGCACCACGCACTGGCACGTCCTGCGCGGTTCGCACCCGATGGGCCACGAAAGCGGTCCGCGTGCCGACCTGTACCTGGAAGGTTCGGACCAGCACCGCGGCTGGTTCCATTCGTCCCTGCTGACCGGTTGCGCCATCGACAACCACGCGCCGTACCGCGAGCTGCTGACCCACGGCTTCACTGTCGATGAGTCCGGCCGCAAGATGTCCAAGTCCCTGGGCAACGTGATTGCGCCACAGAAGGTCAACGACACCCTGGGTGCCGACATCATGCGTCTGTGGGTGGCTTCCACCGATTATTCGGGTGAAATGGCGGTTTCCGAGCAGATCCTGCAACGCAGTGCGGACGCCTACCGGCGGATCCGTAACACCGCGCGCTTCCTGCTTTCCAACCTGAGCGGTTTCAACCCGGCCACTGACATCCTGCCGGCCGACGAAATGCTCGCCCTGGACCGTTGGGCCGTGGACCGCACCTTGCTGCTGCAACGCGAGTTGCAAGAGCACTACGGTGAATACCGCTTCTGGAACGTCTACTCCAAGATCCACAACTTCTGCGTGCAGGAGCTGGGCGGTTTCTACCTGGACATCATCAAGGATCGTCAGTACACCACCGGCGCCAACAGCAAGGCCCGCCGTTCGGCGCAAACCGCGCTGTACCACATCTCTGAAGCGCTGGTGCGCTGGATCGCGCCGATCCTGGCCTTCACCGCCGACGAGCTGTGGCAGTACCTGCCGGGCGAGCGTAACGAATCGGTAATGCTCAACACCTGGTACGAAGGCCTCAGCGAACTGCCGGAAGGCTTTGAGCTGGACCGCGCCTACTGGGAGCGGATCATGGCGGTCAAGGTGGCGGTCAACAAGGAAATGGAAATCCAGCGCGCTGCCAAGGCGGTGGGTGGCAACCTGCAAGCCGAAGTCACGCTGTACGCCGAAGAGGCGCTGAGCGCCGACCTGGCCAAGCTGAGCAACGAGCTGCGCTTCGTCCTGATCACCTCGACCGCGAGCATTGCCCCGTTCGTGCAGGCACCGGCCGACGCAGTCGCGACCGAAGTCAGCGGCCTGAAACTCAAGGTGGTCAAGTCGGGCTTCGCCAAGTGCGCCCGTTGCTGGCACTGCCGCGAGGACGTCGGGGTGAACCCGGAGCATCCGGAAATCTGCGGTCGTTGCGTTGACAACATCAGCGGCGCAGGCGAGGTTCGTCACTATGCCTGATGCTGCTAGCCGTTTCGGACGGTTGAGCTGGCTGTGGTTGAGCCTGCTGGTCCTGGTCATCGACCAGGCCAGCAAGTTCTACTTCGAAGGTTCGTTGACGATGTACCAGCAGATCGTGGTGATCCCCGATTACTTCAGCTGGACCCTGGCCTACAACACGGGTGCGGCCTTCAGCTTCCTGGCTGATGGCGGTGGTTGGCAGCGTTGGCTGTTCGCCTTGATCGCGATCGTGGTCAGTGGCGTGCTGGTGGTCTGGCTCAAGCGCCTGGGGCGCAACGACACTTGGCTGGCCGTCGCCCTGGCGCTGGTGCTGGGCGGGGCGCTGGGCAACCTGTACGACCGCATTGCCCTGGGCCATGTGATCGACTTCATTCTGGTGCATTGGCAGAACCGCTGGTATTTCCCAGCGTTCAACTTTGCCGATAGCGCCATCAGCGTCGGCGCCGTGATGCTTGCGCTGGATATGTTCAAAAGCAAGAAAACCGGAGAAACCGTTCATGACTGAACAGGTATTGGCTGAGCAACGCATCGGTCAGAACACGGAAGTCACTTTGCATTTCGCATTGCGCCTGGAGAACGGCGACACCGTCGACAGCACCTTCGACAAAGCCCCGGCGACCTTCAAGGTCGGCGATGGCAACCTGTTGCCAGGTTTCGAAGCCGCCTTGTTCGGCTTCAAGGCGGGCGACAAGCGTACACTGAGCATCGAGCCAGAGCGTGCGTTTGGCCAGCCCAACCCGCAGAACGTACAGATCATCCCGCGCTCGCAGTTCCAGGACATGGAGCTGTCCCCGGGTTTGCTGGTGATCTTCAACGATGCGGCCAACACCGAGCTGCCGGGTGTGGTCAAGGAATTCGATGACACGCAAGTGACCATCGACTTCAACCACCCGCTGGCGGGCAAGACCTTGACCTTTGACGTAGAGATCATCGACGTCAAGGCGCTCTAAGTAACAAAGCAGGTCCCGTGTGGGAGCGGGCTTGCCCGCGAAAGCGATGTAAAGCCAGCTTTCATGTGAATGTCAGGCCGTCATCGCGGGCAAGCCCGCTCCCACAGGGATCGCAACGATCCAATTTCTTACGCGCAAGACACGAGGCACAGCATGCAAATCAAACTCGCCAATCCCCGTGGCTTCTGCGCCGGTGTGGACCGGGCGATCGAAATCGTCAACCGCGCCCTGGAAGTCTTCGGGCCGCCGATCTATGTGCGCCACGAAGTGGTCCATAACAAGTTCGTGGTTGAAGACCTGCGTGCACGCGGAGCGATTTTCGTCGAGGAACTGGATCAGGTGCCGGATGACGTCATCGTGATTTTCAGCGCCCACGGGGTTTCCCAGGCTGTTCGCAGCGAAGCCGCAGGCCGTGGCCTGAAGGTGTTCGACGCAACTTGCCCGTTGGTGACCAAGGTGCATATCGAAGTCGCGCGCTATAGCCGTGACGGTCGCGAGTGCATCCTGATCGGGCATGCCGGCCACCCGGAAGTCGAAGGCACCATGGGCCAGTACGATGCCAGCAACGGCGGTGCGATCTACCTCGTCGAAGACGAAAAAGATGTTGCCGCCTTGCAGGTGCATAACCCGGACAAGCTCGCCTTCGTCACCCAGACCACCTTGTCGATGGATGACACCAGTCGAGTGATCGACGCCTTGCGCACGCGTTTCCCGGCCATTGGCGGTCCACGCAAGGACGACATCTGCTACGCCACGCAAAACCGTCAGGATGCGGTCAAGCAACTGGCCGACGAATGCGATGTGGTGTTGGTGGTGGGCAGCCCCAACAGCTCCAACTCCAACCGCCTGCGCGAACTAGCCGAGCGCATGGCTACCCCGGCCTACCTGATCGACGGCGCCGAAGATTTGCAGCGCAGCTGGTTCGATGGCGTCGAGCGGATCGGCATCACCGCCGGGGCTTCGGCACCGGAAGTGCTGGTTCGTGGGGTAATCCAGCAACTGCACGCCTGGGGTGCCACCGGTGCCGATGAACTGGCCGGTCGCGAGGAGAACATCACCTTCTCCATGCCCAAGGAACTACGGGTTCGCTCCCTGCTTTGATCCCGCGCACAAGGCCTGCTCGGCCTTGTCGTGGCGCAGGCTGACGCGGCCGCTTCTGGACAGCACCACCTGATGGTGGCTGATCGGCTGGCGGCTCGCGCAGATGTGCAACGTCCCTACCTGAAAAGTACCTGCGGGCAATAACGGCTCGCCCAGGCTGCTGAATCGTACAAAACGCCTGACCCATTGATTGCCGACGATCCGCAGCGGTCCGCCAGTCTGGTGCTGGCGCAACAGTGGGTTGCTGCTGTCCTCCTGGCCGCGACCACTGAGGTCCAGGATGATTCGCCAGCCCTGGCTCCAGTCATCGTTCAAGCCATGCACCACCACCGCCTGATTGCGCAGCAGCGCCTCGCTGCGCGCATTGCGCAGGCCGCTGGCAAGGCTCAGGGCCGCGCTTTCCCGGCGCACTGACTGGGCGTATTGACTGAGCGCCGGCACGCTGAGGTGCAGCGCCATGGCGGCGATGGCCAGGCCCACCAGCAACTCGATCAAGCCCAGGCCTTTTTGATCCATGACGGCTCCTTCCCTGGAGTTACGAGGTATCCCTAGGTGTAGCTGTTGGCGGCACAGGGCGGCGGCCAATCATTGTGCAAAAGGTTTCGCTGCGTAGGGCCGCACTGGCGCAGTCGCGAATGTATTGCGCCTTGTTCCGGCGGCGAGCAGCGACGCGCAGCCGGCGCTAACCTTCCTGGTGATCAGGATCGATCACAGGGAGGTAGGAACCGTGCGGATGACGGTAGCGGGTGCACAGGGCGGTGTGACTTTGATTGAAGTGATGGTGGCCTTGCTGATTCTGACTGCAGGGTTGCTAGGGGCGGCGGCGGTTCAGCTCAATGCCTTGAAATACACCGACAGCTCGCTGATGAGCAGCCAGGCGAGTTTTATTGCCTACGACATGCTGGACCGGATTCGCGCCAATGTGGCGGCTGACTACAGTCTCCCTGCGCCGATATCGGGCCCTGTGGTGTCGGCGCGGAATCAAGACCTGGCGGATTTCCACAGCTATATCCGCGAGTTCGGTGGCTCTAGCGCCCGCGGCAGTATCAGCCACGCCCAAGGGCTGTACAGCATCACCATTACCTGGGATGGCGCACGCGCCGCCGGTATTGCGGATACCCGGCGTAGCCTGGTCTTGAGCAGTCGTGTCGCGGTCGAACCGCTGGGGGCGCCATGAGCTGCAGGTGCCGGGGGTTCAGCCTGATCGAGCTGCTACTGGCGTTAGCCATCAGCCTGGCGGTAGTGCTGGGTGTGACGCAGATCTTCATGGCGGCGAACAACACCTACCGCGCGCAGAACGCAGCGGCCGGCATGCAGGAAGATGCGCGTTTTGTCTTGAGCAAGTTGCTGCAGGAGATTCGCATGGTCGGTGTGTTCGGTTGCCTGCAAAACATCACCGATGCCAGTGAAAGCGGGGATTTCAGTGCTGGCCGCAACGCACCGATCAAATGGGACAACACCTTGAAAAAGCTCAGCCTGGTCACCGCGGACGTTGGCGGCAATGGCGGCGTGCCGACCTGGACGGTAGTGTCGGACTGTCGCACCCGGGCCACTGCCTACAGCAAGCGACAGAGCCCGGCAGCGGGAGAAATTGCCTTAGCGATTCGCCGCCTGGATTACCGCCTGCGTGATGACGAAATCCTGCTGACGGCAGGTGACAGCACGCAGGCCCTGGTCAGCAACGTCAAGGCCTTTGCCGTGAGTTTCGGTCTGGCCGACAGTGCCAGCGGTACAGCAGTTTCCAGTTACAGCCCCAACCCCGGCGACCCGGCGCGGATCCGCAGCGTACGCTTGACCCTGACTCTGGCAGATCCCGGCCAGCGCGTGCGCGATCAAACCTTCAATGTCGTGGCCAGCTTGCGTAACCGCTTGCCTTAGGAGGCGCTGATGACGTCTCTCAAGACAAGAGCCCAGTCGGGCATGGCGCTGTTGCTGAGCCTGGTATTCCTCTCGCTGTTGACGCTGATCGGGGTTGCGGCGATGCAGAACGCCACACTCCAGGAAAAACTGGCGGCAAGCCTGGTCGCGCGCAATCAGTCATTCCAGGGGGCGGAGGCGGCCCTGCGGATTGGCGAGAGTGCCGTGCAGCGTAGCAGCTACTTATTGCCGGAGTGCGCTGGGGGGATACGCTGCGGGCCGCCGGCCGAATCCTCGGTAGTCACCTCGGCCGGGTTCAACGCCACGTCCGGGGTGACCTGGATCGCCGCCGCCAATGGCGTTTATGGGGTGCAGAGCCTAGGCAGTATCACGGGGGCGGTGCGGGTTCCGGTGGATACCAGGGCCACGCTGTATCGGGTCAGCGCAGTGGGGCTGGGTGGCCATTCACGTACGGTGGTGGAGAGTATTTATGCCAAGTTCGAGAGCGAAGCCGCTGCGATCGGCGGTAAGATGCTCGGCACCTGCTTGGCTGGGGAGACCCTCGGCGACGGCAGGTCCTGCGCGGTTGAAAACAGCGATGGCGGCAGCCGTCGAATCATTTGGCGACAAATACAGTAAGTGAGACTTGAGGCAATGCGTA
The DNA here is from genome assembly GCF_949767245.1 of Pseudomonas sp. IT-P176. Classification (NCBI taxonomy): domain Bacteria; kingdom Pseudomonadati; phylum Pseudomonadota; class Gammaproteobacteria; order Pseudomonadales; family Pseudomonadaceae; genus Pseudomonas; species Pseudomonas sp. IT-P176. Next base: position 63,902 of record NZ_CATKPN010000046.1, on the reverse strand, counting down.
GATTCAACCAAGGCTTTACCCTGATCGAAATCATGATTGTGATCGCGATCATCGGCATTGTGGTGACCATATCCGCTCCGCTGCTCACCGAGTACGTGAAAAAGACCCACCGTAGCGAGATCGCAGGGCTGCTGTCAGAGCAGGCGCAGTTGCTTGAGCGGTTCCACTCCCAAAACAATGTCTACAGCAATGCCACGGGACTGAGTGCCGGTAACGAGTACTACAGCATCGTCCCGACCCTGGCGGATCAAAGCTTCCTGCTGACGGCCGTGCGTAAGTCTGACGCCAGCATGGCCAGCGACAAATGTGGCGATCTCACGCTGAGCAACACCGGTGTGATGGGCATGAACAATGCGGCAGCCGAGCTGACCAGCAAAGATTGCTGGGGCCGCTGAGGCGCTTTTTCGGGGTGCGGCTTGCACCCCCTGTCTTTTTTACTGTTGGATCAGATGATGGCCAAGCAAGAGCAAGTGGTGATTGTCGGCGGCGGAGTGATCGGCCTGCTGACGGCGTTTAATCTGGCGCCCCATGTAGAGCGGGTGATCCTGCTGGATCGTTCCAGTCTTGGCCAGGAATCTTCCTGGGCGGGCGGCGGTATCGTTTCGCCGCTGTATCCATGGCGCTACAGTCCGGCAGTCACGGCCTTGGCTCATTGGTCCCAGGACTTTTATCCACAGTTGGCCGAGCGCTTGTTCGCCGCCACCGGGGTCGACCCTGAGGTTCATACCACGGGCTTGTACTGGCTGGACCTGGAGGACGAAGCCGAGGCGCTGGCCTGGGCGCAGCGGGAGAATCGCCCGCTCAGTGCTGTGGATATCTCGGCCGCTCACGACCACGTGTCCGTGTTGGGGTCAGGTTTTTCTCGGGCGATCTACATGGCAGATGTGGCCAACGTGCGTAACCCGCGCCTGGTCAAATCACTCAAGGCGGCATTGCTGGCGCTGCCCAACGTGACCGTTCACGAACAGTGCGAGGTCAGCGGCTTCATTCGCCAGGGTGAGCGAGTGCTGGGAGTCGAGAGTTCCAGCGGCCCGATCCTGGGTGATCAGGTGGTGCTGACCGCAGGTGCCTGGAGTGGCGATCTGCTCAAGACCCTGGGCCTGGTTTTGCCGGTGGAACCGGTGAAAGGCCAGATGATTCTCTACAAGTGTGAAGCGGACTTTCTCTCGAGCATGGTTCTGGCCAAGGGCCGTTACGCCATTCCACGTCGCGACGGCCACATTCTGATCGGCAGCACCCTGGAGCACGAAGGGTTCGACAAGACGCCGACCGAGACTGCGCTGGAAAGCCTCAAGGCTTCGGCAGTGGAGTTGATTCCAGCGCTCGCACGGGCCGAAGTGGTTGGGCATTGGGCGGGGCTGCGTCCCGGTTCACCAGAGGGTGTTCCCTATATTGGTGCGGTGCCGGGGGTTGGCGGGTTGTGGCTCAACTGTGGGCATTACCGCAATGGCCTGGTACTCGCGCCCGCTTCCTGCCAGCTGTTCGCCGATGTGTTGCTGGGACGCGAGCCAGTGATCGATCCGGCCCCCTATGCGCCGGCCGGCCGAATCTGAGGCCGCGCTTCACTCCAGGCCGAGCTTTTTCAACCGGTAACGCAGGGAGCGAAACGACAGGCTCAAGCGCTGGGCGGCTGCGGTGCGGTTCCAGCGGGTTTGCTCCAGGGCCTGGAGAATCACCCGGCGCTCGATCTCCTCCAGGTAATGCTGGAGGTTGTCGACCTGCTTCAGGTCGCAGAGAGGGACGTCCTCACTGGCACTAGCGCTGCCATCGGCTTGGATCAGCCGCAAGTCAGTGGTTCCTATCTGCTGGTTTTCACACAGTGTGTGGGCGCGTTCGAGCATGTTTTCCAGTTCGCGGACGTTACCCGGAAAACCATAGCCCTTGAGGGCCTCCAGGGCTTGCGGCAGCAGGTGTGCGAGGGGCGCGCCCGTGTCGGCGGCCAGGCGTTTGAGCATCTGGGTGGCCAGCAGCTCTATGTCACCGCGGCACTCGCGTAACGGCGGCACGCGCAGCTCGATCACGTTCAGCCGATAGTACAGGTCCTGACGAAAACGTCCGGCGCTGACTTCTGCGTCCAGGTTCTTGTGCGTGGCACAGAGTATTCGCGTATCAATCAGGCTTTCGTGCAACTGACCGATGCTGCGCACGGCCTTTTCCTGGATGGCCCTGAGCAGTTTGACCTGCATGCCCAGGGGCAGGTCCGCGACTTCATCAAGGAACAGGGTCCCTGCATTCGCTGCCTGGAATAACCCGGGTTTGTCTTCGATGGCGCCGCTGAAGCTGCCTTTGCGGTGACCGAAAAATTCGCTTTCCATCAGGTCCGTCGGGATGGCCCCGCAGTTGACGGGGATGAAAGGCTGGCTGGCGCGTGGGCCTTGATCGTGAATCAGCCGGGCAACCAGCTCTTTGCCACTACCTGATTCGCCGCTGATGTACACCGCAGCCTGGCTTTGGGCCAGTTTGTCGATCTGCTGGCGCAGGCTACGGATGGGCAGCGAATCACCCAGCAGGCGCCGGAGCCGGCAGGGGGGAGCCGGAATATGCTGGGAAGTCTTCAACGTCGTGTCCGTCCGTGGGCTAACGTTTGTCGCCGCTACTTGAGTAGCGGCAGGTAATGCCTCAACGATCCCGCGAGCTTGGGCCTTGCTCAAGGTGGCCCTGGCTGCAATACCACTGTTGCTGCAGGCTCAGGGCGCGGTCGCGTGGCAGGTGAACACCGCAGTGGGCGCAACGGACCATGGGTGGGGCATTTTGCTCGCTGGGTGTCGGGCGGGAGGCGTCGGCGGGGCGCTTGAACTTGCGCCAGAACCATACCGCAGCAGCAATCAGGGCAATCCAGAACAGTAAACGAAGCATGGTCAGCGGCTTTTTGGGAGGATGATTGGGCAGTTTAGCCAAGGTCTCATCCAGCGCACAGCGCTATAAAATCCGGAAATAAAAAAGGAGACTCGAAAGTCTCCTTTTGTGTATCTGGCGGGTATCAGTCGAACACGCCGAAGGTCATGTAGCTGAACCAGGAGCGGTCGTCGTTGCTGCCTTCCGCTTCGTGTTGCTCTTCTTCGACAGCATCGCCGTCTTGTGGCTTGAGCTCGGCGGGGATGGAGTCCTTGGCATCCTGATACTGCTTCATGATGTCCTGGTTGGCGCGGGTTTCACCCGGCGGCAGCGGCGGACGGGACTCGATCAGGCCCAAGGTGGCCTTGCTGGCCCACGAACGGTTGTCGGCTTCGGCAACCCGTGGCACGAACTGACCGTCCACCAGGCTTGAGTGATTCGGGTAGTTCAGCTTCAGGGTTTCCAGGCTGGTATTGGCCAACTCGTCCAGGTGCAGGCGCTGGTAGGCTTCGACCATCACGGCCAAGCCATCACCGACCGACGGTGTTTCCTGGAAGTTTTCCACCACGTAGCGACCGCGGTTGGCCGCTGCGACATAGGCCTGACGGGTCAGGTAGTAGTCGGCAACGTGGATTTCGTAGGAGGCCAGCAGGTTGCGCAGGTAGATCATGCGCTGCTTGGCGTCCGGCGCGTAGCGGCTGTTGGGGTAGCGGCTGGTGAGCTGGGCGAATTCGTTGTACGAGTCGCGGGCTGCACCTGGGTCACGCTTGGTCATGTCCAGCGGCAGGAAGCGCGCCAGCAGGCCAACATCCTGGTCAAACGAGGTCAGGCCCTTGAGGTAATAGGCGTAGTCGACGTTCGGGTGCTGGGGGTGCAGGCGGATGAAGCGCTCGGCAGCCGACTTGGCAGCCTCGGGCTCGGCGTTCTTGTAGTTCGCATAAATCAGTTCGAGTTGAGCCTGGTCCGCATAGCGACCGAAGGGATAACGCGACTCCAGGGCCTTCAGCTTCGCTGTGGCCGCGGTGTAGCTGTTGTTGTCCAGATCGGTCTGAGCCTGCTGGTACAGCTCGACTTCGCTGAGGTTTTCGTCTACGACTTCCTTCGACGAGCAAGCAGCGGTCAATGCGAGGATGGCGATCAGCAGCAGGTGTTTCACTTGCATGGCGGCTTGCGTCCCTATGACGGCCGCTGTCTTGGGCGGGGCCGTCCTGTTATGATGAGTGCCCCGTTGAATAGCCTCGGGGCAAAAGACGCCGTATTTAACCACAAGCGCGCAGCCGAAACCAAAGGCTGTGCCGACGCCTAGTCTGAGCATGTCCGATAAAATTGAACTTCGCGCAGAGGTGCCGTCCGAATTGGGCGGCCAACGCCTCGATCAAGTCGCCGCACAATTATTCGCTGAGCACTCGCGCTCGCGCCTTTCCGCCTGGATCAAAGACGGCCGCCTGACTGTGGATGGGGCGGTTATCCGCCCGCGAGACATTGTCCATGGTGGCGCTATCCTTGAGTTGACCGCCGAGCAGGAAGCTCAGGGCGAATGGATCGCTCAAGACATCGCCCTGGACATCGTCTATGAAGATGACGACATCCTGGTGATCAACAAGCCTGCCGGGCTGGTGGTGCATCCTGCCGCCGGTCACGCCGACGGCACGTTGCTCAACGCCTTGCTGCACCACGTGCCGGACATCATCAATGTTCCGCGCGCCGGTATCGTGCACCGTCTGGACAAGGACACCACCGGTTTGATGGTGGTGGCCAAGACCATTCAGGCGCAGACGCAACTGGTTACACAGTTGCAGAGCCGCAGTGTCAGCCGGATCTACGAGTGCATCGTGATTGGTGTGGTCACCGCCGGCGGCAAGATCAACGCGCCGATCGGTCGTCACGGCCAGCAGCGCCAGCGCATGGCGGTAATGGAAGGCGGCAAGCAGGCGGTCAGCCACTACCGTGTGCTCGAGCGTTTCCGCTCCCACACCCACGTGCGGGTCAAGCTGGAAACCGGTCGAACCCACCAGATTCGGGTGCACATGGCCCACATCAACTTCCCGTTGGTCGGAGACCCTGCCTACGGCGGTCGCTTCCGTATCCCGCCGGCAGCCAGTGTGACCATGGTCGAGTCGCTGAAACACTTCCCGCGTCAGGCGCTGCATGCGCGTTTCCTGGAACTGGATCATCCGACCACCGGCAAGCGCATGAGCTGGGAATCGCCACTACCAGAAGATTTCGTCTGGTTGCTGACGCTGCTCAAGCAGGACCGTGAGGCGTTCATCGGATGAGTGACTGGCTGATTCCTGACTGGCCGCTGCCTGCCGGGGTCAAAGCCTGTGTCACCACCCGTGCGGGCGGCGTCAGCCTGACGCCGTTCGACAGCCTCAACCTGGGCGATCATGTTGATGACAGCCCTGCAGCAGTGGCCGAGAATCGCCGGCGCCTGACGGATCACTTTGCGATACAACCGGCCTGGTTACAGCAGGTGCACGGTGTTGCCGTGGCTCACGCTGACCCGGCCCTGGTCGCGACCGCGGACGCCAGCTGGACGGCCACGCCCGGCATCGCCTGCACGGTGATGACGGCCGATTGCCTGCCTGTGTTGTTCTGTGATCGTGCCGGTAGCCGTGTTGCGGCAGCTCATGCCGGCTGGCGCGGATTAGCCGCAGGCGTGCTGGAGGCGACGCTCGACAGCCTCGCCGTGGATCCGGCGCAAGTGCTGGTCTGGCTCGGTCCGGCCATTGGCCCGAGGGCCTTTGAAGTGGGTCCGGAAGTTCGCGAAGTGTTCATCGCGCAACTTGCAGAAACACATCAGGCTTTTGTGCCCAGTCATAATGCTGGCAAGTACCTGGCCGACATCTACCTGCTGGCGCGCTTGCGCCTCAAAGCCCGCGGCGTCAACGCCGTGTACGGTGGCGGCTGGTGTACCGTGACCGACCCACGCTTCTTTTCCTACCGCCGTGCGCCACGCACCGGCCGGTTTGCCTCCCTGATCTGGCTCGAACGCTAGACTCTCCTGACCTGCATCAACTGCCCGACGCTTGAAACTCCCAGAATCGACCGCATCTAGTGGGGTATCTGGCAGGTTTCTCTATTTAGGTGTGTCCATCGCTCCGGCCTGCTCAAAAGGAAGGTGACCAATGCGTATAGACCGTTTAACCAGCAAATTGCAGTTAGCCTTATCCGATGCCCAATCCCTGGCCGTTGGCCTCGATCATCCGGGCATTGAACCTGCGCACCTGATGCAAGCACTGCTTGAACAGCAGGGTGGCTCGATCAAGCCGCTGCTGATGCAAGTGGGCTTCGACGTCAACAGCCTGCGCAGCGCGTTGAGCAAAGAGCTCGACCAATTGCCAAAAATCCAGAATCCGACTGGCGACGTGAACATGTCGCAGGACCTCGCGCGCCTGCTCAACCAGGCCGATCGCCTGGCCCAGCAAAAAGGTGATCAGTTCATCTCCAGCGAGCTGGTGCTGCTCGCCGCCATGGACGAGAACAGCAAACTCGGCAAGTTGCTGCTCGGCCAGGGCGTGAGCAAGAAAGCCCTGGAGAATGCGATCACCAACCTGCGTGGTGGTGAAGCAGTGAACGATCCGAATGCCGAGGAATCGCGCCAGGCGCTGGATAAATACACGGTCGACCTGACCAAGCGCGCCGAAGACGGCAAGCTCGATCCGGTGATCGGTCGTGATGACGAAATTCGCCGGACCATCCAGGTCCTGCAGCGCCGGACCAAAAACAACCCGGTGCTGATCGGTGAGCCGGGTGTGGGTAAAACCGCGATTGCCGAAGGCCTGGCCCAGCGCATCATCAATGGTGAGGTGCCAGACGGCCTGCGTGGCAAGCGCCTGCTGTCGCTGGATATGGGCGCGCTGATTGCCGGTGCCAAGTACCGTGGCGAGTTTGAAGAGCGCCTCAAAGGCCTGCTCAACGAACTGTCGAAGCAGGAAGGGCAGATCATTCTGTTCATCGACGAACTGCACACCATGGTCGGCGCCGGTAAAGGCGAAGGCTCGATGGATGCCGGTAACATGCTCAAGCCGGCCCTCGCCCGGGGTGAGCTGCACTGCGTCGGCGCGACCACGCTCAACGAGTACCGCCAATATATAGAGAAGGACGCGGCCCTCGAGCGACGCTTCCAGAAAGTCCTGGTGGATGAGCCAAGCGAGGAAGACACTATCGCTATCCTGCGTGGCCTGAAAGAGCGCTACGAGGTTCACCACAAGGTGGCGATCACGGACGGTGCAATCATTGCGGCGGCCAAGCTGAGCCATCGCTATATCACTGACCGGCAGTTGCCGGACAAGGCCATCGACCTGATCGACGAAGCGGCCAGCCGCATTCGCATGGAAATCGACTCCAAGCCCGAAGTGCTGGATCGCCTGGAGCGGCGCCTGATTCAACTCAAGGTCGAATCCCAGGCCCTGAAGAAAGAAGATGACGAAGCGGCGATCAAGCGCCTGGAAAAACTCCAGGAAGAGATTGTCCGGTTGGAGCGCGAGTATTCCGACCTGGAGGAAATCTGGACCTCGGAGAAAGCGGAAGTGCAGGGTTCTGCGCAGATCCAGCAGAAAATCGAGCAGTCGCGCCAGGAACTGGAAACTGCCCGCCGTAAAGGTGACCTGAATCGCATGGCCGAGTTGCAGTACGGGGTGATCCCGGACCTGGAGCGCAGCCTGCAAATGGTCGACCAGCATGGCAAGAGCGAAAACCAGTTGCTGCGCAGCAAGGTGACTGAAGAAGAAATTGCCGAAGTCGTGTCGAAATGGACCGGTATCCCGGTGTCGAAAATGCTCGAGGGTGAGCGCGACAAGCTGATGAAGATGGAAAGCCTGTTGCACCAACGTGTGATCGGCCAGAACGAAGCCGTGGTGGCTGTGGCCAACGCGGTGCGGCGTTCGCGCGCCGGGTTGTCCGACCCTAACCGCCCAAGTGGTTCGTTCATGTTCCTCGGCCCGACTGGCGTGGGCAAGACCGAGCTGTGCAAGGCGCTGGCCGAGTTCCTGTTTGATACGGAAGAGTCGATGGTGCGTATCGACATGTCCGAGTTCATGGAGAAACATTCCGTGGCGCGGCTGATCGGGGCACCACCAGGCTACGTGGGTTACGAGGAGGGCGGTTACCTGACCGAAGCGGTACGTCGCAAGCCGTACTCGGTGATCCTCCTGGACGAGGTCGAGAAGGCCCACCCGGATGTGTTCAACGTATTGCTGCAAGTGCTGGAAGACGGTCGCCTGACCGACAGTCACGGACGCACCGTGGATTTCCGTAATACGGTGATCGTCATGACGTCCAACCTGGGCTCGGTACAGATCCAGGAACTGGTGGGTGATCGTGAGGCGCAACGTGCCGCGGTGATGGATGCGGTGTCGACACACTTCCGTCCGGAGTTCATCAACCGGATCGACGAAGTGGTGATCTTCGAGCCTCTGGCCCGTGATCAGATTGCCGGCATCACTGAAATCCAGTTGGGCCGCCTGCGCAGCCGTCTGGCTGAGCGTGAGCTGAAGCTGGAACTGAGCAGCGAAGCGTTGGATAAGTTGATCGCGGTGGGTTACGACCCGGTCTATGGCGCACGGCCGCTCAAACGAGCGATCCAGCGCTGGATCGAAAACCCGCTGGCCCAACTGATTCTGTCGGGCAGCTTCCTGCCAGGCACCAGCGTAACGGCCACCGTGGTGAACGACGAAATCGTGTTCAACTGAGGCGTAATTGCCGTAAAAGAGCAGAGGCCCCGCATTGCGGGGCCTTTTTTTTCACAGGGTGTTGAACTGTAAGGAAAAGGCTTGTAAAGTGCGCCCCGCAGTAAGTCGCCCCAAGGGTTTCCACTCCCCAAGTAGAAATCTGAAATAAGTTGCAAATCATTGTCTTGAAAGCAATTTAGGGGGTTGACAGAGGTGTTTAAGGTTGTAGAATAGCGCGCCTCAGACACACGAACGCAGCGATGCGAACGGGTCGAAGAGAACGCAGTAAAGCTTCAAATGTTGTGATTGAAATATGTAGTTCCGTGATAGCTCAGTCGGTAGAGCAAATGACTGTTAATCATTGGGTCCCAGGTTCGAGTCCTGGTCACGGAGCCAATTTCAAACCGGGGTATAGCGCAGTCCGGTAGCGCGCCTGCTTTGGGAGCAGGATGTCAGGAGTTCGAATCCCCTTACCCCGACCATTTTTGGGTCGTTAGCTCAGTTGGTAGAGCAGTTGGCTTTTAACCAATTGGTCGTAGGTTCGAATCCCACACGACCCACCATTTTTGAAACCAGTTAACGCTGGAATCGAATCTTAAGATCAGAGGCCAAAAGCGCTGATCGAAGAAGGCGACTTGTAAAGGTCGCCTTTTTTTTACCGGGGTATAGCGCAGTCCGGTAGCGCGCCTGCTTTGGGAGCAGGATGTCAGGAGTTCGAATCCCCTTACCCCGACCATATTAAAAATCCTCGTATCGAAAGATACGGGGATTTTTTTTGCCTGCACAAAATCCCGACGTGCCGCAGACCTCTAATGTGGGAGCGGGCTTGCCCGCGAAAGCGGTGTATCAGTCACAGTCGATGTTGAATGTGCTGCCGTCATCGCGAGCAAGAGTTACATCGAGTTCTCAGTGCAATTTCAGGCGTGGCTCGGTGCCGCGTCCAATCTTGCTGCCCAGCATCAGCATCGCCGTGCGGAACGGCCCGTACAGCGCCACTTGGTGCATGCGGTACAGCGACACGTAGAACATCCGCGCCAGCCAGCCCTCCAGCATCACGCTGCCCGTCAGGTTGCCCATCAAGTTACCCACAGCCGAAAACCGCGACAGCGAGATCAACGATCCGTAATCGGTGTACTTGTAGGAGGGCAGTGGTTTGCCTTCGATCCGCAGTTTCAACGATTTGGCCAGTAGCGAAGCCTGCTGGTGTGCAGCCTGGGCACGCGGCGGCACGTTGCGATCAGTCCCGGGTTGCGGGCAGGCGGCGCAATCACCGAAGGCGAAGATGTTCTCGTCGCGGGTGGTCTGCAGGGTCGGCAATACCTGCAGCTGGTTGATGCGGTTGGTTTCCAGGCCGTCGATATCCTTGAGGAAACCCGGTGCGCGGATCCCGGCCGCCCAGACTTTCAGGCTGGCTTTGATTACATTGCCATCGGCGGTGATCAGGCTATCGGCCGTCACTTCGCTGACCGCCGCGTTGGTCATGACATTGACCCCAAGTTTCTCCAGGGTTTTATGCACAGGACCGCCGATCCGGTCCGGCAGGGCCGGCAGCACTCGGGGGCCAGCCTCGATCAGGGTGATGTGCATGTTTTCCGGCTTGATCCGGTCCAGGCCGTAGGCGGCCAGTTCATGGGCCGCGTTGTGCAGTTCGGCGGCCAACTCGACACCGGTGGCGCCAGCGCCGACGATGGCCACGCTGATTTGCTCGACCTTATCGGTCTGTCCGGCATGGGCACGCAGGTAATGGTTGAGCAGTTGCTGGTGGAAACGCTCGGCCTGTTTGCGGGTGTCGAGGAACAGGCAGTGCTGGGCCGCGCCCAGGGTGCCGAAGTCGTTGGTGGTGCTGCCTACCGAGATTACCAACGAGTCGTAGGACACTTCACGAGCCGGTACCAGCTCCAGGCCGGCTTCGTCGTAGGTAGCGGCCAGCTGGATTTTCTTCTGCGCGCGATCGAGCCCGCTCATGCGCCCCAGTTGGAACTCGAAGTGGTTCCATTTGGCCTGGGCGACATAGTTGAGTTCGTCTTCGGAAGAGTTCAGCGAACCGGCGGCCACTTCATGCAGCAGCGGTTTCCAGATGTGGGTCAGGTTGGCGTCGACCAGCATCACACTGGCCGTGCCACGCTTGCCCAGAGTCTTACCCAGACGGGTAGCCAACTCCAGACCGCCGGCGCCGCCGCCAACGATGACAATACGATGAGTCATGGGGATATCTCGCAAGGCTAAAGGAAATCGGTGCAGTCAACCGAGCGAGCGCCACGCAGCTCATAGCGTCAGGTAACTGATAAAACGGCTCAGCAGGCCCAGGCCAATGGTCACCGCCAGGACTATCACCAGGAGCATCCACGGCCGAAAAGGCCGGCGCTCGACTTGGTGCTGGGACAGGTGCAGGTACTCTTCGACATGCTGTTGGTCGTCCGGGTTCAGGCGGCTGGTCATATCAAGGCCTCGTCAGGTAGATAGACGTTGCTAAAGGTGTAGAAGCTACAGCGCACGGCCAAGTCAGCCGCCAGTATTGAAGGGAGCATAGCCGCTCACTGGCACGGGCTCGACACACAGCCTGTCATCCAGGCGAATGATGCCACTTTGTATCACCCGCGCGGTAATCCCGCCATGGCCGCGCACGGCCTGGAAAGTCCCTGGGCCGAGGTTCTGTTCGAGCCTGGCGCAGGGCTGGCACCAGCCCGTGGTTTCGAAGATGGCCTGGCCAATTCGGAAGCGCCGGCCCTTGAGGCTGAACAGATTGATCCCGCTGACCACAATATTGCGGCGCAAGTCCTGGGGTTGGATCGGCTGGTCTGCAGGGCGTTCCATCAAGGAACTGATCACGGCCAGGTGTTCCCACTGGATCAGCGTGACCTGCCGCGCATTGCGCACCCCGGGCCGCGCATGATCGCCCGTCAGGCCGGCCTCCAGGCGTGCTTCCACGGCATCGAGCGCGAGCATCGGCCCGCGCGATTGCGGGCGCACGCCCAGCCAACGCACGCGGCCTTGCTGGGGTACCGCGGCAATCAGCTCCTGCAACGGGCTCACAGGCTGATCCCGACGTCGAAGACGATACTGCGCCCCAGGTTACTGCGCAGGAAGTCCGGCGCGTCGGGATGGGCGAAGAGCACGCGGGCGAAGGTCGGGCCTACCAGTGAGAGCGAGCGCCAGCCCTGGCGCAGGTATTCGGTGGGGGGTGGGAAATGGCTGTTGAGGTCCAGCACTTCACGCTTGAGGCTGGCGAAAGCGATGATGTCCAGTTCACCCAGGTCCATGCCACGTTCTTTGTAGTTGTGCGCTTTTTTGCGCAGGGTCGGCGCCAGCCTGAGTAAAAACTCGTTGGCCGGAATCCGCTTGGGCTTGGCCTCGCGGCGCACCAACTGGCTCAAGGAGAACGCGCTGCGTCGGCGCTGCAGTTCATCGCGCCACTCGTCATTGAGCCGCCGACCTTCGTCGAGAACGAAGAACACTTCGAAATTGGCCTCGCGAAACAGCACGTCGGGCGGCTCGCCGGCGGGGCTGAACTCGTCGGCGCGGTAAGGAATGTTCAAGCCCTGCAACAGGCGCTGGCACACCCAACGCTCACGCTCCCATTTGCGGGCATTGGAGAGGAACGCGTTGGCCTGCTCGGCCGCGATGGTCAGCAGGCGTAAATAATCTGAATCATCCATAGGCCAAGCTTAGCGTTCAAATGCGTTCACAAAGAACACAATTTGTCGGACAGGCGCAAACTTTTGCATTCCCGTAAGCCTGGCTGGCGGGATGTCCTGGCGCGGCCGTGACTATGCGCGGGGCGTCTACCAGCTCATGCGCATGCCCAGATTGCCGGAGACGCCGTCCAGGTCGTTGCTGTCCAGATGGGTGTTGTAGTCGGCCCCCATGTAAACGCTGACACTCGAAGACAGCTTCGCCACCAGGCCCACGCCCAGATCCGCAGATGAAGACTCATGCTCGCTCTTGATCCGATCGATGTCGTCATAGGTGACGGTGTCGTAACCGCCGAAAGTTTTCCACAGGTTGGCCCGCAGATAGGGCTCGAGCGGGATGTCCTGTGCCACGAACCGCCCCTTGAGGCGGGCACCGAGGCGGCCGGTCCAGTAGTCCTGGGAGTCGAATGCGACATTGGAGATGCCGTCGTTCTGCGAGTCCAGGTCAATTTGCTGGTTGATTACCTGCACCTGGGGCTCCAGCACCCAGTCTTGCGCGACGGCAATCGGGTATCCCGCCTCCACGGACAGTGCCAGCGCATGGCCATCGGTGTCGATCTTGACTCCGCGATCGGAGCGGTTGTCGCCGTCCAGGCTCGACCACATCGCTACGGTATCGAGGTACCAGCCGCTGGGGTCGACCAGGGTCCAGTAGGCGCCTACCTGATCGCCGTCCAGCTTGACCCGTCCCGAGCGTCGATCCTCGAAGCCTTCGGCAAACCCATCGACGTCGCCTTGCAGATGACTGTGGCCGACAAAAAAACCGAAGCGTTGCAACTGTCCGCCGCTGGTCTGCGAGGCATACAGGTCATGGCCAATCTGAAAGCCCTGGAGCGAGCCGTCAAAGCTCGGGGCCACAGTGCCGGACCAGCTTTTTTGCAGATTACTGCCATACATACGGCCCCAGCCAGCAGGGACGGCGCCGGTTTCGCTCAGCAGGCTTTGCTCGCCCTGACGGTCATGGAAGGTGCCGAGGGCTTGTATCGTCAGCAACTGAGCGGCGGGGAGGACCACGGAATACACCGGGACTTCCAGGCGATACAGGGGAATCGGATCGGCGCCGGCCACGGCCGTGGGGATCGGCGGCGTGCTGATGGCCGGTGTCGGCGAGGTCTGGGCCAGGGTTTGTGGCGGCGGCACCGGGTTCGGCTCGACGGGGGCTACTGGCCGCGCGGTCGGCGGTTCGACGGCGGGCTCATCCGGGTCAACCTCGGGCGCAGGCTGCTCGATCGGTGGCGGGGCCGGTGGCACCACCGGTGGGACAACTACTGGTGGAACGGTCGGCGGCGGCACTGCCACCACCGATGAGCGCAGGTACCAGTTGTTCTCGGAGCCTGCGGTGACCCCGCCCTTGAACAGGTAGTACTGATAGGCACCGGCAGACAGCGAGCCCTTCAAGGCAAAGGCATCGCTGCTGCTGGTGGCGCCGTTCTGGGCCTGCACCACCGCGATCCCGTTCTGGCGGGTCAAACCGCCCAGGCCACCGAGGTTGGTGATGCCCAGTTGGGTGTTACCACTGAGGGTGCCTTGGGACACCACCAGCTTGTCACTGGCAGAGTTGTCGGTACCCAGCACGGTTTGCAGCAACAGTTGCCCGTTGTTGCCAACGTAGTTGCCATGGACGGTCAGTGCATCGCTGGCACTGCTGCTGCCGTTGGTCATGTCGATGATTCCGGCGTTGCTCAGTGTCGTCCGTTGGCCGGCGGTGTAGGGGCGGATAGCGCCTTGGGTCACGGCCAGGGTACTGCTGCCGTCAATGGCAAATACGCCCGTGGCGCTGGCGCTGTCTCCGAGGAAAAAATCCCCCGCCAGGGTAAAGTGCGAGCGGTTGCCCAGGCTCACTGACTCCCAGCCGACATAACGTGCGGCGCCTGCCGAGGTGCTGTTGTCGAAGCTCAGGCGGTCAGTGCCCAGCCCACCGTCCACGGAGGGGGTGGAGGCGAGTGTGTTCTCGGAGAGATTGCTCAACAGGGCACTGTCGTCGCCGTCACCCATGAGGATGGCGGAGTTGATCTGTCCGCCGTTGCCCCAGGTGAAGCGGTCGTTGCCAGCGCTGGCGCGGATCTGCCCGGCAATCACCCCGCCGGAAACGCTGATGATGTCATCGCCGCCGCTGGTGCTGATGTTGCCACCGATCGAGCCCGCTGACACGGTGATCGTATCCCGGCCAAACGCGGTGACCAGGTTGCCGATAATCCGCCCCCCCGACATATCAAAAATGTTGTTATCGAGTTTCATGTCGACGCGGCCGATGGTGCCCCCGGTCATCGTCGCCACATCGCCATCCTCGAAGGCCCCGACGATGGTGCCCGCGGTCATCAGAAAACGATCTCGACCGTCGCCCTGGGCCAGCGACTGGATCTGCCCGCCGGTCATTTTGAACTCATCGATGCCGTTGCCCTGGTAGACCGCGCCAGTGATCTGTCCGGCGTTGATCTCCAGGGAGTCGCTGCCATCGCCCTGGTCCAGCGAGCCGGCAATGGTGCCGGAATCCATCAACACCCGGTCCGCTCCGGCGCCGAACGTGACGTTGCCATTGATCACGCCGGAGCCGTTGGCCGCAAAGGTCAGGGAGTTGTTGCCCAGGGTGTCGGTGAGTGGACCGCTGGCGCCACTGGCGCACGTATGGCTGGTATCACCGGTGCCGGGGAGCAGGGTACAAGCCGCCTCGACGACGGGACTGGCGAGCAGCAAGAGGGAGGTGCACGACAGGAGCGTGCTAAGCCTTGGATGAAGGTGCATGACAGTGTCCCTACTGAAGGAGTGATGGCATCGTCCTGATGGTTTAAGGCCTGGCTTCACCCATGTTCACGCTTCACTGCAGCCGTTGCCCTAACGCGCTGAAAACTGATTCATCAGTCAGGTACAAGGTGTAGACGGTTAATTTCGCCAGTGTGGCTTTTTCGACCAGCGGGCTGTCACTGCTCCCGGCCTTGATCCCTGGGATGTTCTGCAATCCACTCGCTGCACAAAACGGATAGCGATCTGCGCAAAGCGGATATTGCCGCGCCACTGGCCTCTCTACCCTCGGTGATACGCACGCTTACCCCGTGACCGATGCTCTTAAAAAAACAACAACAAGAGACAGATGCCATGCGCAAGATCGACGTACATGAGCTGATCGACAACGCTCGTTTCAACCGCTTCCACTGGATGGTGCTGTTCTGGTGTGCCCTGATCATCATCTTCGATGGCTACGATCTGGTGATCTACGGCGTGGTCCTGCCGATGCTGATGAAAGAGTGGGGGCTGAGTCCTTTGCAGGCCGGTGCCCTGGGCAGTTACGCGCTGTTCGGGATGATGTTCGGCGCGCTGTTTTTCGGCCCGCTGTCGGACCGGATCGGCCGCAAGAAAGCCATTACCCTGTGTGTGATCCTGTTCAGCGGTTTCACCGTGCTCAACGGGTTTGCCCGCAACCCGACGGAGTTCGGGATCTGCCGGTTCATCGCTGGGCTGGGCATCGGCGGGGTCATGCCCAACGTGGTGGCGCTGATGAACGAATACGCGCCGAAAAAAATCCGCAGCACCCTGGTGGCGATCATGTTCAGCGGCTACTCGGTCGGCGGCATGCTATCGGCCGGGCTGGGGATTGTGTTGATCCCGAGTTTTGGCTGGCAGTCGGTGTTCTACGTCGCGGTGCTGCCGTTGTTGATGCTGCCGCTGATCATGTACTTCTTGCCTGAGTCGGTGGGTTTCATGCTGCGCCAGGGGCGCAATGAAGAGGCACGCAAGGTCCTCGAGCGAGTGGAGCCGACGTACGTTGGGCACAGCAGCGATCAACTGCAGATGAGCGAAGTGAAGGGCACGGGAACCCCGGTGCTGCAGTTGTTTCGCGAAGGTCGGGCGCTGCGCACGCTGATGCTGTGGCTGGCATTTTTCTGCTGCCTGTTGATGGTTTATGCCTTGAGTTCCTGGCTGCCGAAGCTGATGGCCAACGCTGGCTATAGTCTGGGCTCGAGCCTGTCGTTCCTGCTGGTGCTGAACTTCGGCGCAATCTTCGGCGCCGTCGGTGGCGGCGTGCTGGGCGACAAGCTGAACCTGCCGCGGGTGTTGGCGGTGTTCTTCGCCATGGCGGCGGTGTCGATCACCTTGCTCGGTTTCAACAGCCCGATGCCTTTGCTGTACCTGCTGATCGCCATTGCCGGTGCCACCACCATCGGTTCGCAGATCCTGCTGTACGCCTGCGCCGCACAGTTCTACTCCATGACGATCCGCTCCACCGGCTTGGGCTGGGCCTCCGGTATCGGTCGCAACGGTGCTATTGTCGGTCCATTGCTCGGTGGTGCCCTGCTGGGGATCAACTTGCCGTTGCAACT
Source organism: Pseudomonas sp. IT-P176 (assembly GCF_949767245.1). Taxonomy (NCBI): domain Bacteria; kingdom Pseudomonadati; phylum Pseudomonadota; class Gammaproteobacteria; order Pseudomonadales; family Pseudomonadaceae; genus Pseudomonas; species Pseudomonas sp. IT-P176. The sequence continues at coordinate 47,387 of NZ_CATKPN010000046.1, read as the reverse complement.
CAACTTCATGGCGTTTGCCCTGCCGGGTGCGGTAGCTGCCATTGCCATGACCGTGTTTGCCATCAGTAACCAGCGCAGCGCATCGAGCGCTACCAGCGCGCTGTCGCCATCGGGTGCCTGAAGCATGAAAGGGCTATTGCGGGACTTTTCGCTGTCGGCGGCAGTCGCCGGTTTTATTGCCACGGTGATTTCCTATGCCGGCCCCCTGGTGATCATTTTCCAGGCGGCCGACGCCGCCCATCTGTCGCGCGAGGTGCTGTCGTCCTGGGTCTGGGCGATTTCCATTGGCAGTGCGCTGTTGGGCATCGGCTTGAGTCTGCGCTACCGCGTGCCGGTGATCATCGCCTGGTCGGCGCCGGGATCGGCGCTGCTGGTGGCGCTGTTACCGGGGATCAGCATGCCGGAAGCGGTGGGGGCGTATCTGGTCAGCAGCCTGATCATCTTTTTGATTGGGGTCTCGGGGGCGTTCGACCGGATCATCAGCAAGCTGCCGGCCGCCATTGCCGCAGCCATGCTGGCGGGGATTCTGTTCAGCTTCGGCACCGGTCTGTTCGTGTCGTTGCAGGGCAAGCCGTGGCTGGTGCTGGCGATGTTTGCCACCTACCTGATGTGCAAGCGCCTGATGCCGCGTTACGCGGTGTTGATGGTGCTGCTGGTGGGTTGCTCCATGGCCTTGCTCGCCGGGGACCTGCGGGTCGACGCACTGGTGATCGGCCTGGCTACGCCGGTCTGGATAACCCCGCAATTCAGCTTGAGCGCGACCTTGAACATCGCGTTGCCGCTGGTGATGGTGGCACTGACGGGGCAGTTTGTCCCCGGCATGGCAGTGCTGCGAGCCAGCGGTTACTCGACTCCCGCCAGCCCGATCATCGCCAGCAGCGCGTTGGGTACGGCGTTGCTCGCACCCTTTGGCTGCCACGGTTTGAACCTGGCGGCGATCACCGCGGCAATCTGCACGGGCCGTGAATCTCATGAGGACCCAGGCAAGCGGTATGTCGCCGGGGTCGTCGGCGGCTTGTGTTACCTGGTGCTGGGGATCTTCGGCGCGACCCTGGTCTCGCTGTTTTCGGCCTTTCCCAAAGAGCTGATCGCAGCCCTCGCGGGGCTGGCGCTGTTCGGGGCGATTGCCGGGGCATTGGCGGGTGCGATGGCGGTGCCCAACGATCGCGAAGCGGCGCTGGTGACCTTCCTGGCGACGGCCTCGGGGATGTCGCTGTTCGGTTTGTCCGCCGCGTTCTGGGGACTGATCTTCGGCATGCTCACCCACCTGCTGTTGAACGCGCGCCGCGCCGCTCCAGGGGCCAAGGCAACGCCCGCCCCGGAGTCTGTGCGCTGACCGCACTGGACTGATTCCTACCCGCTTGACCTTCCCCCGCAGCGCCAGTGCTGCGGGCGGATCACTGCACCCTGTCGATCAATAACAATAAGAGCAAAACGATGAAACAGACTCTCGCCACAACCGCTTCGCTGTTGTCCCTGACGCTCGCCTCGGGTTTTTCCGACCGTGCGCTGGCCGCCGACAATAGCTTGGTAAAAGACACCACTGCGACCTTGCAGGCGCGCAATTATTATTTCAGCCGCGACTTCTCGGACATAGTCGGCGCCAATCAGCAGTCCAAGGCCGAGGAGTGGGCCCAGGGCTTCATTTTCAACCTCAAGTCCGGCTACACCCCGGGTACCCTCGGGGTGGGCGTGGATGTCATCGGCCTACTGGGCCTCAAGCTCGACAGCAGCCCGGACCGGGTCAACACCGGCCTGCTACCGGTGCAGGACGATGGCCGCGCGGCCAATGACTACAGTCGCCTGGGCGCGGCGCTGAAAGTGCGTTACTCGAAAACCGAATTCAAGGTCGGCGAGCTGCAACCCAACCTGCCGGTGCTGGCCTTCAGCGACATCCGCTTGCTGCCACCCAGTTACCAGGGGGCGAGCATCAGCTCCAGCGAACTCAATGGCCTGACCGTGCAGGGCGGTCACCTGAACTCCACCAGCCTGCGCAACGAGTCCGGCGATGAAAAAATGCAGGCCATGCTGGGGCATGTGCCTCAGCGCCAGGTCAGCAGCGATGGCTTCAACTTTGCCGGGGCCGACTACGCGTTCAATGACAAGCGCAGCTCGCTCAGTGCCTGGTACGGACAACTGGAAGATATCTACAACCAGCGCTTTCTCGGGCTCAAACACAGTGAGCCGCTAGGGGACTGGACCTTAGGCGCGAACCTGGGCTATTACGATTCGAAGCAAGACGGCAAACAGCTGCTGGGCAATATCGACAACCAGGCGTTCTTCTCCCTGCTGTCGGCCAAACGTGGTGGCCACACCTTCTACCTCGGTTACCAGGGCATGTTTGGTGACAGTGCCTTCCCACGCGTCTTTGCCAATATCTCGCCACTGGGCAACGAGGTGCCCACCTACGAGTTTGCCTACACCGACGAACGGTCCTGGCAGGTACGTTACGACTATGACTTTGCGGCGCTCGGTGTGCCCGGGCTGACCAGTACCGTGCGTTACATCACCGGCAATAATGTCGACACCGGCAAAGGCTATGAAGGCAAGGATCGCGAGCGCGACCTGGATCTGGGTTACGTGCTGCAGAGCGGCAGCCTCAAGGGCCTGGGGATTCGAGTGCGCAATGCGATGGCGCGGTCCAACTACCGCAGTGACATCGACGAAAACCGCCTGATCCTCAGTTACACCTGGACCCTGTTATGAGCCGCTGCAGTCGCCCATGACCTGGTAAGACACCCGGTGGGTCTGGCCCTGGTGGTCGACATAGACCATGCTCGCCGGCACCACGCCGCAACCGCTGGCAGTGTCGGAGACTGAAACCACCTTGGCAATGTCCAGCGGCTGCGCTGGGTCGTAGGGAGTGGCAGGCGGTTCGTTACCGGCGGCCAGGGCCGAGGTGGCAACCAGGGCCAGCAACAGGCTGATCAGGCTTTTCATCTTGCGGTACTCCGTGTGGATCTCGATACCTGAAGTTTAGTCTTCGCCGGCCGCTGAAAAAGGGGGTAAAACCGGATGCAGTGTTGCAGGAAACGTAACAGTCGCCGCCCTGGCAGGGCCCTTGGCTTTACGCCAGGGGGCAGCAGGGCGGTGTAGACTGATGGCCTGTTCGGTTTCGCCAAGGAGTCTGACGTGAAGGTCTGTGCAATAGGGTGGATGGAGGCCGCGGCATGATCGGTGCCGAACTGCTGTCACCGTTCACCCTCACGGTAGGGTGGTTGCTCTACGTGCCGGTGTTGCTCTGGGCCATCGCGCGCGCGCCCTGGGTCGAACTGTTCAGCGACAGCCGACGCCAGCACCTGCTGTTCGGCACGGTGTTCGCATTGTTCCTGCTCTGGCTGGTGCGGCGCGACTTCGACACCGGTGTGTCCTATCACTTCATCGGCATGACCGCCGTGACCCTGCTGCTCGACTGGCCGCTGGCGATCGTCGGCGGGCTGGTCGCCCAGGTCGGCCTGGTGTTGCTGGGGCGCCAGGACCTGGCGGCGATGGGGGTCAACGGTGCCTTGCTGATCCTGCTGCCGGTGCTGGTCACCGAAGGCTGCGCATTGCTGGTGGAGCGCGCGCAACCGCGTAATCCGTTTGTGTATATCTTTTGCTCGGGGTTTTTTGCCGCCGCCTTGTCGGCGCTGCTCTGCCTGTTGCTGGCGTTGGGCGTGCTGTGGTTCGACGAGCGTTTTGCGCTGCCGGAATGGCTCGAGGATTTTGTCGGCTACCTGTGGCTGATCATCTTTCCCGAAGCCTTTATCAACGGCATGGTGATCAGCGCCCTGGTGGTGTTCTGCCCCGAGTGGCTGGAGACCTTCAACCGCACCCGTTACCTGTCGGCGCCGTGGAAGGACGATGACAAGTCTTGATCCTTATCAACAGGTCGCTGGACAGACGCACCTATGCTCCGAGAAATCCTCAGGAGCAGCCGCATGAGCGTTTACCAGTGGGCGAGGCAAGAGTTGCGCGACAGTCTGGCGTCGGCGGAGGCGGCCGGTTTTGAGCCGGGGTTGAGCCTGCGCGCCTTGCTCAGCGCGGTGGTCGAGGAGAGCAAGGGAGTGCGCAGTGTCGAGGACCTGGCCGATGAACTGCAGTTCCTGGCCGAGAACCTCGATGACAGTGCCGACTACAGCTTCATGCGGCCTTAGTGGCGCGGTTCGAAGTCTTCGCTGAACAGATCGTCTTCCGCGTCCGGGCTAACCGGGATCTTGTGTTCTTCCGAGGCCCAGGCGCCTAGGTCGATGAGTTTGCAGCGGTCCGAGCAAAACGGCCGGAAGGTGCTGCTGGCGCTCCATTCCACGGGGGCGCCGCAGGTTGGGCAGGTGACGACAGGGGGTTGGCTCATGACTGGCCTCCACGCAAAGTTAGGTAAAAGTGATGCAGGCGTTCGACTTCGCTGTGCAGCCAGGCGAGGTCGCGGTCATTGACCAGCACATCGTCGGCATGGCGGATGCGCTCCTGACGGCTGGACTGCGCCTTGAGAATCGCCTGGACCTGCTGTTCGCTGGTCTGGTCGCGCTGCAGGGTGCGTTCGATCTGCAGTTGTTCGGGGGCATCGATCACCAGCACCCGTTGGGTCATGGCGTACTGCCCGGACTCGATCAGCAAGGGTGATACCAGGATCGCATACGGCGATTTTGCGCGTGACAGGTGCGCGGCAATTTCCTCGGCGATCAATGGATGCAGGAGCTTTTCCAGCCAGCGGCGCTCCTCGGGGATTTCGAAGATCAGCTTGCGCAGTGCTGCCCGATCCAGTTGGCCGTCTGTCTGCAACACGCCGCCACCGAAGTGCTCGGCGATCTGCGCCAGTGCCGGGCGGCCGGGCTCGACCACCCAGCGCGCAGCATGATCGGCATCCACCGCATGGATACCGAGGTCGATGAAATGCTGGGCCGCCGCGCTTTTGCCACTACCGATGCCACCGGTGAGGCCGAGAATCCAGGGTTGTTCCACAGGGGTATTCATTGCAAACCGACAAACTGCCAATAGAAGTCGGTTATTTGACCACCCCAGAGCATGGCAATCCAGCCGGCAATTGCCAGATAGGGACCGAAGGGGATCGGCGTCGAGGTTTTCGCCCGTTTCCAGCGCAGCCAGAGCAGTCCGCTGACCGCCCCCACCAGCGAGGCCAGCAGGATCGTCAGCGGCAAGATCTGCCAGCCACCCCAGGCCCCCAGTAGCGCCAGGAGCTTGAAGTCGCCATGGCCGATGCCTTCCTTGCCGGTGATCAACTTGAACAGCCAATACACCGTCCACAAGCTCAGGTAGCCGGCTACGGCGCCCCACACGGCGTCCTGGAGTGGCACGAACAGTTCGAACGCGTTGACGATCACCCCCAGCCACAGCAACGGCATGACCAGTACGTCGGGCAGCAACTGATGGTCGGCGTCGATCAGGCACAGGGCCAACAAGCCCCAGCTCAACACCAGTAGCCCCGCGGCCTGCCAGCCAAACCCCAGGTGCCAGGCGATAAAGCCCGAGAGCAGTGCGCAACTGAGTTCGATCAGCGGGTAACGGGCACTGATCGGGGTTTTGCAGCTAGCGCAGCGCCCGCGCAGCATCAGGTAGCTGAGCAGTGGAATATTCTCCCAGGCGCGCAGTGGATGGCTGCAGTGGGGGCAATGGGAGTGGGGCAGCATCAGGTTGTAGGTGGGGCCTGGGGCCTCGCCAGGCAACTCGAGGATCTCCCGGGCCTGCTGGCGCCAATCTCGAGCGAGCATGCTTGGCAGGCGCCAGACCAGGACGTTGAGAAAGCTGCCGACCACCAGCCCCAGCCCGAGGGCCAGGATCACGAAGGCCGTCGGGGAGCTGGCGAGAAATTCATTCAAGGGCATGTTCAGATCGCCGTACCAAGTTGGAAAATGGGCAGGTACATAGCAATCACCAGCCCGCCGACGATTACCCCAAGTACAGCCATGATAAGGGGTTCCAGCAGGCTGGTCAGGTGATCGACCAGGGTCTCGACGTCGTCTTCATAGTAGCTCGCGACGTTGCCGAGCATGTCGTCCAGCGCCCCGGATTCTTCGCCAATCGCGGTCATCTGGATCGCCAGGTTGGGAAATACCCCGCTGTTGCGCATCGCCACATGCAACTGCATGCCGCTACACACGTCCTCGCGGATCGCCAGCACTGCCTGTTTGAAAACCCGATTGCCCGTGGCCCCGGCCACCGAATTCAAAGCCTCCAGCAGCGGCACCCCGGCGGCGAAGGTAGTCGATAACGTGCGCGCATAGCGGGCGACCGCCGACTTGCGCAGCAGGGGGCCGACCACCGGCAGATCCAGCCAGCGCGTCTGTAGCCAGTCGCGAAACCTCGGGGAGCGGCGTTGGGTCTGGTGCACCCCCAACGCGGCAGCGAGCAGCCCACCTAGCAGCAGCCAGCCGCTGTGCCGGAGGAATTCGGCAAGCCCGATCACACCGCGGGTCAGTGCCGGAAGCTCGGCACCAAAACCCTGGAACATCACTTCGAACTGCGGCACCACCTTGAGCAACAGGATAGCGCTGACGATCACCGCAACCAGGAGCACCGCCAGCGGGTAGGTCATGGCTTTACGCACCCGCGCCTTGAGCCGTTGAGTTTTTTCCCGGTAACTCGCCACCCGCTCCAGCAAGGTGTCGAGGGCGCCGGCCTGCTCGCCGGCGTCAATCAGGTTGCAGTAGAGCTCGTCGAAGTGTTGCGGCTTTTTGCGCAGGGCGGTGGTCAGGCTGCTGCCGGCCATCACGTCCAGTCTCAAGTCCTCCAGCAGGCCCCGCATGCGTGGGTTGTCGAAGCCTTCGGCGATGATGTCGAAGGCCTGCAGCAGCGGCACTCCGGCCTTGAGCATGGTCGCCATTTGCCGAGTGAAGAGCGCGATATCCTGGGCAGTAACCCGTTGGCCAGCGCTGAACAGGGGGGCGAATTTTTTGCGTACTTTGCCCGGGATGATGCCGCGCTGGCGCAACTGGGCCTTGATCAGGGCCGGAGTCTGCGCGCTCGATTCGCCGGACATTTTGCGGCCTGTTCTATCGGTGCCTTGCCAGGCGTACAGGCTGACCTTTGCTGCTTTGACCGCCATGACTCAATCCTTGATGACCTGTCGGGTGTTTGCCGGCGGACGCCGCGGCAAATCTGGCTTGCGCTGCAAAGCCTAGCCAAGGCCGGACGCTGTGGGCGCGCGCTGCAGTGACAAATAGTGTCAGTTAGTGCGGTTTTGCAAAGCCTTGGATGCGCGAAACCAGGCTTTGCTGCCCGGTTTGCAAGGGCTGGCGGACTTGGCATGGGCTGTGCGTTATCTGCTGCCGAGCATGAGCCTTCGCCTCATGCAGAAAGGGAGTTGTAGCGATGAAGGGACAAAGGGGATTCAGCCTGATCGAACTGCTGGTCGTGGTGGCGATCATTGGCATTCTGGTCACGGTGGCGTTGCCGCTGTATTCCAAATATCAGGCGCGGGCCAAGGTCACGGCCGGACTGGCCGAGATCTCGGCGCTCAAGGTGCCATTCGAAGACGTCATCAACCAGGGGGCTGATCCGACCCTGGAACGACTCGGCGCCAGCGAGATCACCAGCCATTGCACCGTCTCGGCGGCGGGCAGTGGTGCTTCCGGGCTAGGCAGCCTCGGCTGCACTCTGGTCAATGCGCCAGGCCCGGTGCTCAACCGCACCCTCACCCTTTCACGCACCGAGGCGGGCGGCTGGAGTTGCGCGACCACGGTAGCTGCGGACTACTCCCCCAAAGGCTGTACCTCCAGCGAGGGCTGATTCCGGCAACTTGCATGTCGAGAATGTCCGGGTCATGCAAATTGCATGATTCCGGGTTTTTGATTATTTTTTAAGTTATTGATAATTAAGGAGTTATTCCGAAGGTCAAAGTTGGCACAGCGTTCGCACTATTACCGGTAACCCTGCTGAGAAGGCAAACAGCAGACTTTCTGGAAAAACAGGAGTTACCCGTATGAAGAAGTTCGCTATCGCTACCGCAACTGCTACCGCTCTGACCCTGACTCTGGCCAACGCAGCTTTTGCGCAGACCACCCAAAACACCCAGTCGCCAATGGTGCTGGCTGCCGGTGAAGTGACCGAGGCGAAGGAAGCGACTTCCGACACCTGGATCACCACCAAAGTGAAGGCTGACCTGGTCACCGAGAAAGGCATTCCGGGTACCGATATCAAAGTCGAAACCAACAAAGGTGTGGTATCGCTGTCTTCCACCACTGCGGTGACCGAGTCGCAGAAAGCCACTGCGGTGAAAATCGCGAAAAACATCAAGGGCGTCACTGCCGTATCGGCTGACGGTCTGAAAGCCGAGTAAGGCGCAGGCTTCTCGCCTGGACTGGGAGAAGAAGCGGCAGGTGAGCCGAGTCATGCACCTGTCGCGACTCTAGTGTTCATGCGACCGACCACAGGGATGTGGTCTCCACAGGCCCCGACATTCGTGTCGGGGCCTGTTTTATTGGGCTGCGATAAAGTTGCGCGAGCCTTGGTTATTCAGCGTCCAGGTGCAGCGGCGTGATGACTCGGCCGTCACTTTCGGCCTGACCCAGGTTGGCATCGATGAAGTACACCCGGTCATCGGCCAGTTGGCCCTTGTCCACCAGGTAGTCCTTGATGCTGCTGGCGCGGTCCTGGCCCAGTTGACGCAACAGCACATCGCTGCCCGCCCAGAACGTGATGACCCCTTCACGCATTTTTGCGGCGCGCTCTTCCTTGCCCAGGTCCTTCCATTCAGCCGGTGGTTGGGTTTTCAGGCGAGTGCGGTAGATCCCTTCGAGCAACGGAGTTTTTTCCCCTTCCGGGACTTCCAGCAATGAAGCCTGGGCCGGTACCTTGTCGCCGCGACGCTGGAGAATCTTGTAGTAGTTGTACTGGTACTCGCGCTCCAGGCGCTGCTCGGCAATCAACGGGCCGTCACTGCTTTGCGCGGCGGTGCCTTCGATTTCCAGGCGCAGGGCCGGGCGCTCCTTGAGGGCGCTGGCCAGTTTGACCAGTGCGCCCTCGGCATCCTTGCTCAGTTCGCTGGAGCCCGGTGCGAAGGACACGGTACCCAGGTCTTCGGAACCGCCGCCGGCGACCAACCCGCCGATCAGTTTGAATGGCGCAGCCGCCGCTTTTACGATCAGGTTGCGCAGGGTTTGCCAGACAATCGGCATCACACTGAACTGGGGGTTGTTGAGGTCGCCAGTGACCGGCAGTTCGATGGAAATCTTGCCGTCGACGTCCTTGAGCAAGGCCACGGCCAGTTTCAGCGGCAGGCTGACCGCATCCGGGCTGTCGACTTTCTCGCCCAGCTCCAGCTGCTCGACCACCACTTTGTTATCCGCCTTGAGCTGGCCCTTGGTGATCCGGTAATGCAGGTCGAGATTGAGGCGACCCTTACGGATCCGGTAGCCGGCGAATTTGCCGGAGTAAGGGGTCAGGGTCGTCAGCTCGACTCGTTTGAAGCTGGTGGCGATATCCAGTGCTGCCATTGGGTCGAACGGATTGACGCTGCCCTTGATGGTCACCGGGGCGTAACGGTCGACCTTGCCTTTGACGTCCACCGAGGCCGGCTTGGCCTGGCGACTGTCGATGGTGCCGATCTGGCCATTGAGTTGTTGGATCGCGGTGGCGAAGTTCGGCGTCAGGCTGAAGTCGGCAAAGTTCGCCGAGCCGTCGTTGATCGCAATGCCACCGATGTGAATGCCCAGCGGCTTGTCCTGGCTGGTGGCAGGTTTGCCTGCCGTGGTTTTCGCCGTGCTGTCGGCTGGTTGCGGGATCAGCAGGTCGTCGACGTTGGTGGTCCGATCATCGTTGATCATGAACCGCACGTAGGGCTGCTGCAGGTTGATTCGATTGATCGACAGGCTGTCGCCGTGCTGATAGTTCAGCCCTTCGACCATGACCTTCTGCCACTTGAGGAAATCACGGGATTTGAGGGTGTCGAGGGTGTGCAACTGGTCGACCTGGGCCTTGCCGGTGACGTTGAAGGCCAGGGGCTCGGTGCTCTTGAGATTGACGGCCAGGTCGCTGCCGAGCATCCCGGAGCGCAGTTCCAGAAGAATGAACGGGCTGATGTAGGACTGGGCGACCCGCAGGTCGATGTCCCGGGTCTGTACGTTGAGCCGGGCGCTGACCGGGGCCAGGTTGACTTCGCCGTCGGCCATCAGCTTGCCTTGCTTGCCCACGCCGGTATCGAGCTTGAGGGTAAAGGGCGAGCCATTGAGACTGTCGAAATTTTTCAGGTCCAGGTTCAGCGGGCCGACCTCCAGCGCCACCGCCGGTTTGACTTGGCGATCGGCCAGGTGCACCTGGTAATTGCGCAGCTCGACATCCTTGAGCAGCACCTGCCAGGGTTTGCTCGGCGCAGCGGGCTCGGGTTTAGGTGAGTCGGCCGCCGCCGGTGCATCCACCGCTTCGGCCTTGACCGCCGGCTTGGCTGGCTGGCTGGCGAACAGCTTCTGCCAGTCGAGTTGGCCATCGGCTTCGCGGGCGGCCCAAGTCTCCAGTTTCTGGCTGCGGATCTTGCCGACAATCACTTGTTGCTTGGCCAGGTCGATGCTGGTTTCGCTGATGTCCAGGCGTTCGAGACGGGCGAGCGGCCGGCCATCCGGGGCCTTGATGGCAAAGGGGGCGATGCTGGCCGAGGTGTTGCTCAGCAGCAGTTCGGTTTCCTTGGACAGGTTGAGCTTGTAATCGGTGCTGAGGCTGACCGTGCCTTCTTCAAGCACCAGTGGCAGCGCGTCGCGCACATAGGGCCAAAAGGCTTTCATCTTGCCATCGGTGATTTTCAAGCTGCCTTCGGACGTGATGGGCACCAGGCTGATCTTGCCGCTCCAGTCGATCTGGCCACCGGCCGGACCAATCGCCACCAGGTTCATGTCGGCATTGTCTTCCGGCAAGGTGCTCAGGTTCTTGAGCTCGAAATCCAGTTTGTCGTAGAGGAACTCGATGGGTTCGCTCGGCCGCAAGTCCTGGAAGTGGATGTAGCCACGGGCCAGGTCGATACGGTCGATGCGCAGCGGGAAGGGCTTGGCCTCGGGGTCGGCCGGCGTCGGTTCACTGGCCGGCAGCTTGAACAGCTGGGTGAGGTTCAGGGTGCCGTCCTTGCTGAACAGCACCGAGGTTTTTGGCTTGTCCAGTTGCACATCGGCCAGGTGCAAGGCGCGGGTCCAGAGGCTGTCGATCTGCAGGTCGGCGTACAAACGCTCGAAGCCGACGTGCTCCTTGCCAGGCTCGCCGATGTTCAGGCCCCACAAGGTCAGCTCCAGGCTGAACGGGTTGAACTCGATGCGTTGGATGCTGGCTGGCACCGCTGCGTAATTGGCCAATTGTTGATTGGCGATCCGCAAGGCGATACCCGGCAGAATCAGAAAGCCCAGCAAGCTGTAGAGGGCCAGAGCAGTCAACAAGGCGCCGATGGCGCGAATCAATCCTTTGGGCATGTGTGGCTTCATCTGTCTGAATCGGAGTGCCTTGGAGTATGGCATGCGATTCTGGTTCCGAAGCAATGACCTCGATCAGGATTATTCAGATTCCGGCGCCGCGACTCAGAGCTGCAGGATCAGGGTCTTGAGTGGTGGTTGCTGATCCATCGACGGGAAATCGGCGGCTGGCGGCAACACTGTGCATTCGCGCACCGGGCGCCCGGCCTTCTCCGCGCACCGTAGGACTTGCTCACGCCAGTCGTCCATGCTGACTTTCGCCAGGTTGTTGCAGCAGATCAGTACGCCATTGTCCGCGGTGCTGAGCAGCGCCGGTTTCAGCAGGCTCTGGTAGTCGCGCAGCAGGTCGACGGTGCCGAACGCGCTTTTCGCCCAGGCCGGTGGGTCGAGCAACACCAGATCGTACTGGCGCTGTTCCAGGCGTGGATAGCTGGGCAGCTTTTGCCCGCGGCGCTGGCTGATCGGCAGGCCGGCCAATTGACGGATTGCCGGGAAATAGTCGGACTGGACGAACTGCATGCTCGGCAACTGCGGATTGAGTTGGCCGTTTTCCCGGCCTACCGCCAGGTTGCCCTCGGCGAAATCCAGGTTGCACACTTCGCGCGCGCCACCGGCGGCGGCACTCAGGCCGACCCCACAGGTGTAGGCGAACAGGTTCAGCACACTCTTGCCCTGGCTGTGTTGCTTGACCCAGCCACGGGCATTGCGCAGGTCGAGAAACAGCAGCGGATCCTGCCCGGCGTGGCGCCCGCGCACCCGATAGTTCAGGCCCCACTCGTGGCCGACCATGTCTGCCAGCGCGGCCTCGTCGGCGCGGTACACGGTGTCTTCCCGGTCGATGCGCGAATTGCCCCGGGAGCGGTCGTTGTAGACCAGCAGGGTGTCGAGGCCCAGCTGTTGATTGACCGTGGCGTGCAACGCCAGCAGGTCGTCGCGCTCCAGCGCCTGGTGAAAGCTCTGCACCAGCAACTGCGGACCGTAACGGTCGACGGTCAGGCCGCCGGCGCCTTCCTGGCTGCCATGGAACAGGCGGTAGCAGTCGGTGCCTTGCTGGTGAAGCTCGGCGAGCAAGTCTTGGCGATGATCGAGGGCGGCGCGCAGCGCCTGATTCAAGGAAGACATGCGTAGCGCCTTGCAGGGGGAATTGGGCGCGAGAGTTTAACAGCTATGGGGCTTCTCTGGAGGTGCGAGCACGTTTGCTCCCGGACCTACAACAGCCCCATACGTCGCTTGGCGCGCTGCACCGAGCCATTACGCACCGCCCAGCGCAGCATCGGCGCACTGCGGTTGATGCTGGCGCGGATCAGTTGGCGTTGCAGTGCGCTCTGGCTGACGTCGAGCATGGCGCTGGCCCAGTCCGGCAGCAGGTCGATCCCGGCCTGCATCATCAGCCCGCCGAAAGGTTTGGCGAGACGACTGGGGGCGGGGGCGTTCAACAGCAGGCGCAATACTTCCCGACTGCGTTCGTCGCACAGCAGTTGTGGACGGATCCGTTGCAGGTAGTCGGCGACTTGCTGGCGCGAACGCGGCACCTCACGGGCGCCCAGACGCTCAGCGACCAGCGCGATCTCGGCGTAGTAGCGGTCCTGGTCGGCGCCTGAGAGATGCGGATTGCGGTAGCGCAGGTGAGCGGCGAGAAAGTTGCTGACTTCGGCCACGTGCACCCAGGTCAGCAGGTCCGGGTCGCTGGCGGCGTAGGCTCGGCCATCGGGGGCGGTGCCGACCACTTGCAGGTGGATGGTGCGCACTTTTTCGATCAGCCACTCGGCGTCCTGCCGTGAGCCGAAGGTGGTGCCGGAGATGAACTGCCCGGTGCGGCGCAGGCGCCCGAGCATGTCCTGGCGAAAGTTCGAATGGTCCCAGACCCCGGCCAGCGCCAGCGGGTGCAAGGCTTGCAGCATCAAGGCACTGATGCCGCCGATGAGCATGCTGCTGAAGTCCCCGTGGACCTGCCAGCTCACCGAGTCGGGGCCGAACAGGCCGGGATCGCCCTTGGGGTTCTCCAGGTCGAGCTTGCCCAGGGACAGTCCGCTCAGGCTCATGATCTGGGTTTCAATGCGGGTACGGATGAATTCCATGACAACTCGTTGGCGACAGCAGAAAAAGGCTGCGGCCCACCGGCCGCAGCGGACTCATTGATTCAGGCGCTTGTCGATCAGCCCCGCGACCACACTCGGGTCAGCCAGGGTCGAGGTGTCGCCGAGGCTGTCGAGCTCATTGCAGGCGATCTTGCGCAAGATACGCCGCATGATCTTGCCTGAGCGGGTTTTCGGCAAGGCCGGCGCCCACTGGATCAGGTCCGGCTTGGCGAAGCTGCCGATTTCCTTGCTGACATGGGCCAGCAATTGTTGTTTCAGGGCTGCGTCGGGCTCGATGCCGTTCATCGGGGTAACGAAGGCGTAGATGCCCTGGCCTTTGACGTCGTGGGGGTAACCGACCACCGCCGCCTCGGCAATGCTGTCGTGCAGCACCAGGGCGCTTTCGACTTCGGCGGTGCCGATCCGGTGCCCGGAAACGTTGATCACATCGTCGATGCGCCCGGTGATCCAGTAATCGCCGTCCTCATCCCGGCGAGCGCCGTCACCGGTGAAGTAGTAGCCGGGGTAGGGCTTGAAGTAGGTATCGAGCATTCGCTGCGGGTCGCCGTAGACGCTGCGGATCTGCGCCGGCCAGCTGGACTTGAGCGCCAGTACGCCACTGCCGGGGCCGCTGATTTCCTGGCCTTGCTCATCGAGCAGCACCGGCTGTACACCGAACATTGGTTGTGTGGCGCAACCGGGTTTGATCCGTTGTGCGCTGACCAGCGGGCTGAGCATGATGCCGCCGGTTTCGGTCTGCCACCAAGTGTCGACGATCGGGCAGCGTTGTTCGCCGACGGCATTGAAATACCATTCCCAGGCTTCCGGGTTGATCGGTTCGCCGACGCTGCCCAGCAGGCGCAGGCTGCTGCGCGAGCTGTCCTGCAAGGGCGCGGAGCCTTCACGCATCAAGGCGCGCAACGCGGTGGGGGCGGTGTAGAAGATGTTGACCTGGTGTTTGTCGATGACGTGCCAGAAACGCGAGCTGTTGGGGTAGTTGGGCACGCCTTCGAAGATCAGGGTGGTGGCGCCGTTGGCCAGCGGGCCATAGACGATGTAGCTGTGGCCGGTGACCCAGCCGACATCGGCGGTGCACCAGAATACTTCGCCGTCGCGGTAGTCGAGCACGTACTTGAAGGTCATCGCTGCTTGCAGCAGATAGCCCCCGGTGGTGTGCAGCACGCCCTTGGGTTTACCGGTGCTGCCGGAGGTGTAGAGAATGAATAGCGGGTCCTCGGCGTCCATCGGCTGGGGCGGGCACTGTGCGCTGGCATCGTGCACGGCCTGGTGAAACCAGAGGTCGCGGCCCTCCTGCCAATTGACCTGGCCCTGGGTGCGCTGGACCACGATCACCGTACCGACAGCGGGGCAACTGAGCAGGGCCTGGTCGACGTTGTGTTTGAGCGGCACGCTCTTGCCGCCGCGCACGCCTTCGTTGGCGGTGATGACTGTGCGGCAGTCGGCATCGAGGATGCGGTCGCGCAGCGAGTCCGGGGAAAATCCGCCGAACACCACCGAATGCACGGCACCGATGCGCGAGCAGGCGAGCATCGCGTAGGCGGCTTCAGGGATCATCGGCATGTAGATGCACACCCGGTCGCCTTTTTTCACGCCGCGGCTTTTCAGCACGTTGGCCAGGCGGCAGACGTGGTCATGCAGTTGTTGGTAGGTGATCTGTTGCGAGTCAGCGGGGTCGTCGCCTTCCCAGATGATCGCGGTCTGTTGACTGCGTGTGGCCAGGTGACGGTCGATGCAGTTGTAGCTGACGTTGAGCTGGCCGCCGACGAACCATTGGGCTTGGCCAGTCTTGATATCGCAGCGCTGGACGGTCTGCCAGGGCTGGGACCAGTCGAGAAATTGCCTGGCCTGTTCGGCCCAGAAGCTATCGGGATGATCGATGGACTGGCGGTACAGGCGTTGATAGTCGTCCTGACTTAATTGCCCAGCCCGGCGGACGGCATCGGCTTTGGGGAATGTGCTGATATCGAACATGACGGTTCCTTATTCTTGTCTTGGCCACAAGAGATAAAGATGCGCCGAGTGATCAATGGGTTCAAGTCATGCGCTACTACCCCTGTGGGAGCAAGCTCGCTCCCACAGGGGTAGTAGCGGGGCTTCAGATCAGCCGCGGTGACGCCCGCGGAAGTAGTTGATCAAGCCCTGGGTCGAGGCATCGTCGGCGGGGGCTTCTTCGCTGCCCACCAGACGGTTGTAGACGCCTTTGCCCAGTTCCTTGCCCAGCTCCACGCCCCATTGGTCGAACGCGTTGATGCCCCAGATAACGCTCTGCACGAAGACCTTGTGTTCGTACATCGCGACCAGTGCGCCGAGGCGTCGTGGGCTGATGCGCTCGACCACCAGGGTATTGCTCGGACGGTTGCCCGGGATCACCTTGTGCGGCGCGAGTTTCTCGATCTGCTCTTCGCTCATGCCCTTGTCACGCAGCTCGGCTTGCGCTTCGCCCAGGGTCTTGCCGAGCATCAGCGCCTGGCTTTGCGACAGGCAGTTGGCGTACAGCCACTGATGGTGGTCCGCTACCGGGTTGAAGCTGACGATCGGCACGATGAAGTCGGCCGGGATCAGTTGGGTGCCCTGGTGCAGCAACTGGTGGTAGGCGTGCTGACCGTTGCAACCTACGCCGCCCCAGATCACCGGACCGGTATCGGTGGACACGGGCGTACCGTCCTGGCGCACGCTCTTGCCGTTGGATTCCATGTCCAGTTGTTGCAGGTGCTTGGTGATGTTGCGCAGGTAGTGGTCGTACGGCAGGATCGCGTGGCTCTGTGCGCCCCAGAAGTTGCCGTACCACACGCCCAGCAAGGCTAGCAGCACCGGCATGTTCTGTTCGAACGGTGCGCTCTGGAAGTGCTGGTCCATGGTGTAGGCACCGGACAGTAGTTCCTTGAAGTTGGACATGCCGATCGCCAGGGCAATCGGCAGGCCGATGGCCGACCACAGCGAGTAACGACCGCCAACCCAGTCCCACATCGGGAAGATGTTTTCTTCGCGAATGCCGAAAGCCACGGCGGCCGCGTTGTTGCTCGAGACCGCGATGAAGTGGCGATACAGCTCGGCTTCCGAGCCACCCTGGGCCAGGTACCAGGCGCGAGCGGCCTGGGCGTTTTTCAGGGTTTCGAGGGTGTTGAAGGATTTCGAAGAAACGATGAACAGCGTGGTCTCGGCGCGCAGCTTCTGGGCCAGCTCGTGGAACTCACTGCCGTCGATGTTCGCCAGGTAGTGGCAGCGCACGCCTTTCTGGGCGTAGGACAGCAGGGCTTCGGAGACCAGCTCCGGGCCGAGGAACGAGCCGCCGATACCGATGTTCACCACGTCGGTGATCGGTTTTTCAGTGTAGCCGCGCCACAGGCCGTCATGGATACGCCCGACCATGTCGGTGATCTGGTTCAGCACCTTGTGCACTTCCGGCATCACGTTGACGCCGTTGACCGACAGCTTGTCGCCCACCGGACGACGCAGGGCAGTGTGCAGCGCTGGGCGGCCTTCGGAAGCGTTGACGATTTCGCCGCTGAACAAGGCCTTGATGGCGTCCTGCAGGCCGGCTTCATTCGCCAGGCCCACCAGCAGGTTGCGGGTTTGCTCGTTGATCAGGTTTTTCGAGTAGTCGAGGAACAGTCCACAGCTGCTCAGGGTGAACTGGGTGAAACGCTGCGGGTCGGCATTAAACGCTTCACGCATGCTGAAATCCTGCATGGCTTGGCGGTGATCATTCAGCGCCTGCCAGGCTGGCAGAGCGGTAACGTCTTGAGGGTTGCGGTAGTACGCCATCGCTGCGGGTTTCCTTTTACTTGAACTGCCTTTAGGACACTGAAAAGCCCGGAACATCCTGCCGGGCGGCAGATATTATCCGGTAAAACTACGAAGACATGATTAAAAAACGCAGGCCGACAACAGTAAACCTTGAGGGGGGTATCTGTCTTGGCTTTGTGGTGGGAGCGAGCTTGCTCGCGATGAGGCCGTCAGATTCTACATCTCATTGACTGACATGCCGTCATCGCGAGCAGGCTCGCTCCTACAAGGGGAAGTGCGGGGTTTAGGCGGGGGTATCGAGGTTCAGGTGCAGGTTGTCGATCAGGCGGGTGGTGCCGAGGAAGGCAGCCACCAGGATCACCAGGTCGCGATCTTCGGGGGTCGCCGGGCGCAGGTTTTGTGCGTGGCGAATCTCCAGGTAATCAGGCCGCAATCCAGCCGCTTCAAGTTGCTGGAGCTGCGCCTGGAGCAACGCCGGATAATCGCGTCGACCCTGCTCGATGGCGTCGGCAATGCCTTTCAGGGTGCGATACACCACGGGTGCCACGGCCCGTTGTTGCTCATCGAGGAAGCCATTGCGCGACGATAGGGCCAGGCCATCGGCGGCGCGTACAGTCGGCTCGCCAATGATCTGGATCGGCATGTTGAGGTCATGCACCAGTGCGCGGATCACCGCCAGTTGCTGGAAGTCTTTCTGGCCGAACACTGCGAGGTCCGGCTGGACCATGTTGAACAGCTTGCTGACTACCGTCGCCACGCCTTCGAAATGCCCGGGACGGCTGGCGCCGCACAAGCCTTCTGCCAGGTTGGGGACACTGACGCGGGTCTGGCCGGACATACCGTCGGGGTACATTTCCTCGACGGTCGGCGCAAACAGCAAGTGGCAACCGGCTTGCAGCAGTTGTTCCTGATCGCCGGCCAGGGTCCGCGGGTACTTATCCAGGTCTTCGCCCGCACCGAACTGCAGCGGGTTGACAAAGATACTCGCGACTACGAAATCCACCTGCTGGGCGGCCTTGGTGACCAGGGCCATGTGGCCGCTGTGCAGGTTGCCCATGGTCGGGACGAAGCCGATGCGCTTGCCTTCGCTGCGCGCGCGGGCGACCGCGGCACGCAGTTCAAGTACGGTGTTGACGGTGATCATGCAGAAAATCCGTGTTCAGCACCCGGGAAGGTCACTGCTTTGACTTGCGTGACGTAAGCGCTGAGGGCCGCCTGGATGCTCTCTTGGCCGGCCATGAAGTTCTTCACGAACTTGGGTGCGCGGCCGGTCAGCGACAGGCCGAGCATGTCGTGCAGCACCAACACCTGGCCGTCGGTACCGCTGCCGGCACCGATGCCGATCACCGGGATCTTCACCGCCTGGGAGATTTCCAGGGCCAGTTCGCTTGGCACACATTCGAGCAACAGCATCGAGACACCGGCCTGTTCCAGGGCAATGGCGTCGGCACGCATCTGCCGTGCCTGGTTCTCGTTGCGACCCTGGACCTTATAGCCGCCCAGGATGTTCACCGCCTGCGGTGTCAGGCCCATGTGCGCGCACACCGGAACCCCGCGCTCGGCCAGCAAGCGAATCGAATCGGCCAGCCACAGTGCGCCCTCGACCTTGACCATGTGCGCGCCGGCCTGCATCAGCTGGGCGCTGTTGATCATGGTTTGCTCGGTCGTCGCATTGGCCATGAACGGCAGGTCGGCGAGGATCAGTGCATCAGTGTTGCCGCGCTTGACGCAGGCCACGTGGTACGCCATCTCGGCCGTCGTGACGGGTAGGGTGCTGTCATGGCCTTGCAACACCATACCAAGGGAGTCGCCCACCAGTAACACTTCAACACCGGCCTCATTGCAGGCGTGGGCAAAAGTAGCGTCGTAGCAGGTCAGCATGGTGATCTTTTCACCTTTCTGCTTCAGGGACTGCAGGGTGGTGAGAGTAATAGCTGGCATGAAAAGGATCCTCGTTCAGGCGCTTGGAAAACTACTGCGAGTAACGCGCGTGATTCTTCATGGACTCAGGCGCACGGTCTTTTGTCGTGCTTGAAAAGCCTGGATTGCGCCCTTGGTGCCGGGTTGGCGGCAGCGGGACGCCTATAGTCGTGATGAGAACTCGGGAAGTCAATTGGATGTGTTACCGCCTGGGTGTTACCGGCGTTACTGATGCGATTCAGCAGAGTGCGGTGCGCTCTGTAGGATTAATCGCCGGTGGCCAGGCGATCCAGGCCGACAAACGGGCAGGCTGCCAGCAGGTCGCTCAAGCGACGGCCGTCCGCCAGTTCCAACTGGGCGGGGGCCAGCTCAGCCAGGGGGTAGAGCACAAAGGCCCGTTCCTGCATCTGGTAGTGGGGGACCTTGAGGCGTGGCTCGTCGATGAGGCGGTCGCCGAACAGCAGGATGTCCAGGTCGAGGGTGCGCGGACCCCAGCGCTCAAGGCGTTCGCGGCCTTGCTGGTTTTCGATGGTTTGCAGCGCATCGAGCAGCTCGAGGGGCGCGAGGGCACTCTCCAGCGCCGCTACGGCGTTGGTGTAGCGAGGCTGGCCTGGCAGCAGGGAGTCGCTTTGATAGAAGGCCGAGACCCCGGTCAGTTGGGTCTTGGGCAACTGCATCAACGCCTGTACAGCGCTGCGCAGTTGCTCTTGCGGGGCCGCGAGGTTGCTGCCCATGCCGATGTAGATGCGTTCCATCGACTTACTCGCCTGAAGCGCTCGTGCCGTCAGCGGCACGTTTGCGCTTGGCACCACCGGTGCGGCGACGTTTGCGTGGGGCTGCGCCGGCACTTTCATCCTTGCCGCTGAGGTCGCGAATCATGTCCCGGCGTTCGCTGTCGTTGGCGTCCTGATAGTCCGTCCACCATTCGCCCAGGCCGTTGGTCTGTTCGCCGGCGCTTTCGCGCAGCAGCAGGAAGTCGTAGCCGGCACGGAAGCGTGGGTTGTCCAGCAGCAGGTCGGCGCGTTTGCCGCTGCGGCGGGGCAGGCGTTCCTGCATGTCCCAGATCTCGCGGATCGGCATGGTGAAACGTTTGGGAATGGCAATCCGTTGGCACTGCTCGGCGATCAGTTCGTGAGCGGCTTCCTGCATGGCCGGGATCGGCGGCATGCCACGGTCCTGCAAGCGCAGGACCCGGGCCGGCAGCGCGGGCCACAGCAGGGCGGCGAACAGGAAGGCTGGGGTCACCGGCTTGTTCTGCTTGATCCGCAGGTCGGTGTTGATCAGCGCTTCACTGATCAGGGTGTGGGTATAGGTCGGGTTGTGCTCCAGTGCATCGGCGCTGGCCGGGAACAATGGATCGAACAATTGCAGGTCGACCAGCATTTCAAAGGTGTCAGCGGCATGCCCCGAAAGGAACAGCTTCAACACTTCTTCGAACAGGCGTGCCGACGGGATTTCCCGCAGCATGGGGGCCAGGTCGCGGATCGGTGCGGCCGTGTGCTTCTCGATACCGAAGTTCAGCTTGGCGGCAAAACGCACCGCTCGCAGCATGCGTACCGGGTCTTCCTGGTAGCGCTGGGTCGGGTCGCCGATCAGGCGGATCAGGTGGTTGCGAATATCGTGTACGCCGTTGGCGTAGTCGAGGATGCGCTCACTGACCGGATCGTAGTACAGGGCATTGATGGTGAAGTCGCGACGTTGCGCGTCTTCTTCCAGGGTGCCGTAGACGTTGTCGCGCAAAATGCGCCCGCTTTCGTTACGCGAGGACTGGTTGCTGTCTTCCTCTTCGTCGTTTTGCGGGTGATTGGCGCGGAAGGTCGCCACTTCGATAATTTCGCGGCCAAAGTGGATGTGCACCAACTTGAAGCGACGGCCAATGATGCGCGCGTTACGAAACTCGGCGCGAACCTGTTCTGGTGTGGCACTGGTGGCGACGTCGAAATCTTTGGGCGTGATGCCAAGCAACATGTCACGCACACAGCCACCGACCAGGTAAGCCTGGTAACCGGCGTTCTGCAGGCGCTCGACGATATTCACTGCGTAACGGCTGAATTGGCCCTTTTGCAGCGAATGTTGGCCGCTGTTGAGCACTTCAGGCGTGCTGCGAATGTGTTGCGTATGACGCTTGGGAGAACGGAATGACTGGAACAGCTTCTTCAGCATGGGATGCACTGTTTGAAGGAATGTTCGGCCATAACCAAGAATGACCGCATGATGGGCCGGGATTCTAGCATTTAGTCGAGGGATGGTGTAGGAAGCTGCGCGGTTCTCTGTAGCAGCTGTCGAGCCATGCGAAGCAGTGTTCGCCGGCGAAGCCGTCGTGAAGGCGGGAATTGTGCAGTGTCAGTCGGCTAAACGGCAGAAACTACAAGGGGAGCCGAAGCTCCCCAAGAAGTAGTTGCGTGCTCTATTTTTATTATGGGTTTCGGGCTTCTTGTTTTTGTGTCGCGCCCATGTCATGAGGTTTTCCCTGCATGACCCTCCCAATCGGGAGCCAAGAGCAAACGGATTGCTTTGATCGCTGTGTTGCAATGATCTATCGATCCAACCAGTTCAGGCTCTGCCTTAGGGCAGTTTTTGTTGTTCTCGGCCTGGTTGTGGGGCAAGCCCCAAATACAACGCCTCTCCAAAAGAATCAGTTAGCTACGCCTCTCGCCGTCTTGTTTTTATTGTGCGTGAGTCGATTCGTCTTATTTTTATTGTCTTGTGCATTGCTTGTTATTGTTCTTGTACCAAACATATAGCAGAAGCCGTGCCAACTTTTGCGATCCCCAGTAAAACAAGGGGTTAGCCAGGCAGAGGGCTTTATTCGAGGCGAAAAAAAACCGGGGTTTCGTTACCTTAAGCCCCGGCTTTTGTTACGAAAAAAGCTGCGGTAACAGTTTTTTCACATTTTCAGCTGTTACCTGCACAGTCGACAGGTAACGTTCAGCCCTCGCTGGTTACCCCGGTCTTGCGCCGCGGGATACCCAGGCGTTGGCGGCGTTCCCACAGGCATTTACGGCTGACCCCCAGCTTGCGGGCCAGTTCGGTTTCCGTCATGTGGTCCTGGTGTTCGAGGACGAAGTGCTGGAAGTAGTCTTCCAGGGACAGGTCTTCGGTCGGCTCGTGGCTGGCGTTGCTGGTGCTGCCCTGATGCGGTGCCAGGCCAATGAACTCGTCTTCTTCCAGGTCACTGAGTTCGATGTCGATGCCCAGCAGCTCGGCAGATATTTCCGGGCTCTCGCACAGGATCACGGCACGCTCGACGGCGTTTTCCAGTTCGCGCACGTTGCCCGGCCAGCTGTAATGACGAATCGCCTGCTCGGCGTCAGGGGCGAACTTCAGGTCGGTACGATTGACCCGCGCACTCTGGCGTGCAAGGAAGGCATTGGCGATTTCGTTGACGTCGGCACCGCGTTCGCGCAATGCCGGCAGTTTCAGGGCGATCACGTGGAGGCGGTAAAACAGGTCTTCACGGAACTGGCCGATTTTCGCCAGGCTCTTGAGGTCGCGGTGAGTGGCCGCGATCAGGCGCACGTCGACTTTTTGCGACTGCACCGAGCCGACACGGCGGATCTCGCCTTCCTGCAATACGCGCAGCAGGCGCGCCTGGGCTTCCAGTGGCAGTTCGCCGATCTCGTCGAGGAACAGGGTCCCGCCGTCCGCCGCTTCCACCAGGCCGGCACGTCCGGCGCTGGCACCGGTAAAGGCGCCTTTCTCGTGGCCGAACAGTTCGGACTCGATCAGGCTTTCCGGAATGGCCGCGCAGTTCACCGAGATCATCGGCGCCTTGGCACGCTTGGACAGGTTGTGCAGGGCGCGGGCCACCAGCTCCTTGCCGGTCCCGGACTCACCCTGGATCAGCACATTGGAATCGGTTGGCGCGACTTTGCGGATCTTGCTGTAGAGGTCCTGCATCGGTGGGCAGGAGCCGATGATGCCGATCTCGCCGTTGCTGTTGTCGAGCCCTGGCTTGTCGCTGCCATTGGCGACCTTGCCGGCCGGTCGCTCATTGGCGGTGCTCTGTGCCGTCTGTCGGTCACGCAGGATGCGTGCGACGGCCTGGAGCATTTCGTCGTGGTCGAAAGGCTTGGCGATGTAGTCCACCGCGCCCATCTTCATCGAGTCCACCGCCGAGCGCAGGCTGGCGTAGCTGGTCATGATCAGCACTGGCGTGCCCTGGCCGAGCTTGATCAGTTCAGTCCCCGGAGCGCCGGGCAGGCGCAGGTCGCTGACAATCAGGTCGAACGTGGGAATGCTGAAGCGTTCTTGTGCTTCCTGCACTGAACCGGCTTCGCTGACCTGGTACTGGTTACGTTCCAGCAGGCGGCGCAAGGCGGAGCGGATAATGGTTTCGTCTTCGACGATCAAAATGTGCGGCATTGATTCGATTCTCTCGACGGTCTCAGTTCACAGCGGACGTCGCTTCGACATGACGCGGTAAGGTCACCCGGATACGGGTGCCGCGTTGGCTTTGGATGTCAGCCGGGCTGTCGATGGTGATTTGTCCATAATGCTCTTCAACGATGGAATAGACCAGTGCAAGGCCCAGACCGGTGCCTTCGCCAGGATCCTTGGTGGTAAAGAAAGGTTCGAACAAGCGGTCCTTGATGTTCGCCGGGATGCCACTGCCTTCGTCTTCCACGATCAGGTCGACCGTGTGTTCGCTGGCTTCGCTTTTTACCCGCACCGCACTGCCGGCCGGTGTTGCATCGCGGGCGTTGGACAGCAGGTTGATCAGGACCTGGGCGAGCCGCTGTGGGTCACCCACGACCCAGTGCTCGGGATCGCACAGGTTGAAGAACTGCACTTCGAAGTTGCGTCGGTTCAGCGCCAGCAGACCAATGGCATCCTGCGCCACCTCGGCCAGGCACACCGGCTCGTCATTGTGCTGGTGGCTGCCGGCGTGGGCAAAGCTCATCAGCGACTGCACGATGCGTGACACCCGCTTGGTCTGCTCGAGAATCTGTCCGCTGATTTCGGTCAGTTCGCCATCTTCTTCCCGCTCTTCGCGCAGGTTCTGCGCCAGGCAGGCGATGCCGGTGATCGGGTTGCCAATTTCATGGGCCACGCCGGCCGCCAGGCGACCGATGCTCGCCAGGCGTTCGGAGTGCACCAGTTTGTCTTCGAGCATCTGGGTTTCGGTCAGGTCCTCGACCAGCAACACCAGGCCACTGTTACCCGGCGCCAGCGGTTCGTCGATGGCCGCCTTGTGCAGGTTCAGCCAGCGGGTCTGGCCGTCGAGGGCCAGGTGCTGTTTGTGCAAGTGTTCGTCGGGCAGGTTGATGAAACCTTGCAGCAGTTCCTTCCACGGCTCGCCCAGGGTGCTCAGGCGTGAACCCACCACGCGCTGCGCGGCAATGCCGGTCAGCTCTTCCATGGCTTTGTTCCACATGAGGATTTCCTGGTCCTTGGCCAGCGAACAGACGCCCATCGGCAATTCTTGCAGGGTCTGGCGGTGGTAGCGGCGCAGGGCGTCGAGTTCGGCGGCAAGGCCGGTGAGGCGCGAGTGATAGTCCTCGAGCCGGCTTTCGATGAAGTGAATGTCTTCGGTGACATAGTTTTCGCCGCCGGCCTTGTAGGGCAGGAAGGTCTCGACCATGTCTTGCGCCACGCTGGGGCCCATCAGGCCGGAGAGGTTGGCTTCGATGCGGTCGCGCAGGCGGCGCAGGGCATAGGGCCGCCGTTCATCGAACGGCAGGTACAGATCGCGCAGGGCTTGCTCGACTTCCTTTTGCGCGGCCTTGGCACCCAGTGGCTTGGCCAGTTGGGTGGCGAATTCCTGGGGCGAGGCGGCATGCAGCTCGCGTCGTTGCGGGCGCCGCACGTTGTCCACGGCGCAGGCTTCGGCAGCGCTGGCTTCCTCGGTGCTGGCATTGGTGAACAGCGAGATCAGGGTGAACATCAGCACGTTGGCCGCCAGCGAGGCGATGGCCGCCATGTGCCAACTGGTATCGTCGAGCACGTAGATCATGTTCAGCAGCGGGATATAGAACCCCTGAAGATTGCCTACCAACGGCAGCAGCATGGTCACCAGCCAAACCAGGATGCCTGCCAGCAACCCGGCGATGAAGCCGCGTCGGTTGGCGGTCGGCCAGTACAGCACCGACAACACGCCCGGCAGGAACTGCAAGGTGGCGACAAAGGCCACGATGCCCAGGTTGGCCAGGTCCTGCTCGGCGCCCAGCAGCAGGTAGAAGCCATAACCGGCCATGATGATCGCGACGATCAGCGCGCGGCGGGTCCATTTCAGCCAGCGGTAGATGTTGCCTTCGGCGGGCGGCTGGTACAGCGGCAGCACCAGGTGGTTCAAGGCCATCCCGGACAGCGCCAGGGTGGTGACGATGATCAGGCCGCTGGCAGCGGAGAGCCCGCCGACATAGGCCAGCAGGGCCAGGGCCTTGCTGTTGGCGGCGATGCCGATCCCGAGGGTGAAGTATTCCGGGTTGGTGGTGGCGCCCAGTTTCAGCCCGGCCCAGAGAATCAGTGGCACGGCCAGGCTCATCAACAGCAGGAACAGCGGCAGGCCCCAGCTGGCACTGACCAGGGAGCGCGGGTTGAGGTTTTCGGTGAAGGTCATGTGGTACATGTGCGGCATCACGATCGCCGAGGCGAAGAACACCAGCAACAGCGTGCGCCATGGACCTTCTTGCAGTGGTGTGTGCAGGGCGGCGAGGGCGGTCTGGTTCTGCAGTAGCCACAACTCAAGCTGTTGCGGACCGTCGAACACACCGTACAGCGCGTACAGGCCAACGCCACCAATGGCGATCAGCTTGATCACTGACTCGAAGGCAATGGCGAACACCAGGCCCTCGTGTTTCTCCCGGGTGGCAATGTGTCGCGAGCCAAAGAAAATCGTGAACAGGGTGATCAGCGCGCAGAAGCTCAGTGCCACGCGATGCTGCACCGGCTCGCGAGTGAGGATGCCGATGGAGTCGGCCACGGCCTGGATCTGCAGGGCCAATAACGGCAACACGCCGATCAGCATGAATATGGTGGTCAGCGCGCCGGCCCAGGTACTGCGAAAGCGAAAGGCAAACAGGTCGGCCAGGGACGACAACTGATAGGTGCGGGTGATCTTCAGGATCGGGTACAGCAGCACCGGTGCCAGCAGGAACGCGCCGGACACTCCCAGGTAACTGGACAGGAAACCATAGCCGTACTGATAGGCCAGGCCGACCGTGCCGTAGAACGCCCAGGCGCTGGCGTAGACCCCAAGCGACAGGGTGTAGGTCAGCGGGTGGCGAATGATCGCCCGTGGGATCATTCCACGTTCGCTGATCCAGGCAACGCCGAACAGCACCGCCAGGTAGGCGGCGCTGATCAGGATCATCTGGGTCAGGCTAAAGCTCATCGGCATCTTTTTGGCTCTGCAGGATGAAGGTCACGACGATCAGGATCAGCCACAGCAGATACGGGCGATACCAGGCGCCAGTGGCGTCGATCCACCAGTCCATGATGGCGGGGGAGAACAGATAGATCCCCACTACCAGCAGCAGGACCAAGCGATAGATGTACATCCCGGCCTCTCTTTATTGTGTGCGTGCCCGAAAACGTGCGGCGATGGTAACGGATGGGCGCCAACCTGCAAGCTTAGTCAGCGTAATAACGCTTCGGGCAGGCTCGGCGTACGCGGGATCCGCGTCGCGTCCCAGTGGATGCTGCCCCACTTGAGCACTTCGGCCGGCGTCGCATCGTCCAGGTCGGCAGGCGGCGTTTGCCCCAGGGCTCGCAATGCGCGCAGCAACAAGGGCGTGGCCTGGTCTGCGCGCAGCGGAGGCGAACGGTAGGATTTGCCCAGCTTGTTGCCATCGGGTTGGGTAATCAGGGGCAGGTGCAGGTAGCGCGGCTGGCGCAAGCCGAGCAGTTCCTGCAGGTACAGCTGGCGCGGGGTGGAGTCGAGCAGGTCGGCACCGCGCACGATGTCGGTGATGCCTTGCCAGGCATCGTCGAGCACCACGGCCAATTGATAGGCGTAGAGCCCGTCGCGGCGACGTATCACAAAATCGCCGACCTCGCGACCCAGGTGCTGACGGTATTCGCCTTGCACACGGTCATTAAAATGGTATTCCAACTCGGGTACACGCAGGCGGATCGCTGCGTTTTCACTCGGGTGGCCGGCGTTGCGGCACAGGCCCGGGTAGATGCCGTGATAGGGCTCCAGCTGTTTGCGCGAGCAGGTGCAGGCGTAGGCCAGGCCGTGATTGAACAGGCGGTTGAGCACCTCGACGTAGGCCTCGTGCCGGTCGCTCTGTCGGACCATTTCCCCGTCCCACTCGAAACCGTAACTTTCCAGGGCCTTGAGAATCGCCACCTGGGCGCCGGGTTCTTCCCGGGGCGGGTCAAGGTCTTCCATGCGCAGCAGCCAGCGCCCACCGACCGAGCGGGCGTCGAGGTAGGAGGCCAGGGCGGCGACCAGCGAGCCGAAGTGCAGATGGCCACTGGGCGTGGGGGCGAAGCGCCCGATGTAGTCGGGGGGTGTTTTGGCAGTCATGGAGACGAAGCTACTTTTCAGGCTATACGCAGGTCAACCTGTAGGAGTGAGCCTGCTCGCGATAGCGGTGTGACATTCAACACCGATATTGACCGACCCACCGCTATCGCGAGCAGGCTCACTCCTACAAAAGGCAAAAGGCAGAAACAAAAACGGAGCGTTCGCACGCTCCGTTTTTCGTTCAGGTCGAGATTACTTGCCGACCTGCTTTTCCTTGATTTCCGCAAGGGTCTTGCAGTCGACGCACATGTCGGCGGTAGGACGTGCTTCGAGACGGCGAATGCCGATTTCGACGCCGCACGACTCGCACCAACCGTATTCTTCGTCTTCGATCAGTTGCAGGGTCTTGTCGATTTTCTTGATCAGCTTGCGCTCGCGGTCGCGGGCGCGCAGTTCGAGGCTGAATTCTTCTTCCTGGCTGGCACGGTCGGCCGGGTCAGGGAAGTTGGCCGCTTCGTCTTTCATGTGGTCAACCGTACGGTCGACTTCCTGCATCAAGTCCTGTTTCCACTTGTTCAGGATCTTGGTGAAGTGAGCGCGCATGGGCTTGCCCATGTACTCCTCGCCCTTGGACTCAACGTAGGGTTCGAAGCCGCTGATCGACTGATTTGCCTGTTGCTTTGCTTGGGTGGGCATGAAATGGACCGCCTCTACTCTTGTAATCCATTGCGCAGGATTGCTCCATCACCGACACCTGCCGGCCCTGCGGCTGCAAGCGGGCGAACTTACCAGATCAAATCAGGCCGCGCTACTCCCTCATGTCGAGGCTGCGGCCCATAAGGCTTGCAAAGGGTTGCAAAGCCTGGTCTGGCGGCTCTGGAGACCTGATCAAATATTGATTTTAGTCAATCCTGCGCCTTGCGTATGGGCTCTATGACACATGAACCTTGGTCTTGTGACCGCATTAGCTTCTCGCTCGTTCCTGGCCTTGGGTAGAATCGTTTCTTTTACCCCGTTGAAGGAAGGCTAATGGCTCAGCCCTACAGTGCGCGCAGCCGCGCTATCGAACCTTTCCACGTCATGGCCCTGCTGGCGCGCGCCAACGAGCTGCAAGCAGCCGGGCACGACGTCATTCACCTGGAAATCGGCGAACCGGACTTCACCACTGCCGAACCGATCATCCAGGCTGGCCAGGCGGCGCTGACGGCGGGGAAAACCCGATACACCGCGGCGCGCGGCATACCTGAACTGCGTGAAGCCATCAGCGGCTTCTACGAGCAACGCTACGGCTTGAACATCGATCCGCAACGCATCCTGATCACCCCAGGTGGCTCCGGCGCGCTGTTGCTCGCCAGTGCCTTGCTGGTGGACCCAGGCAAGCACTGGTTGCTGGCCGACCCCGGTTACCCGTGCAACCGCCACTTCCTGCGGTTGGTGGAGGGCGCGGCGCAACTGGTGCCGGTCGGGCCGGAGGTGCGTTACCAACTGACCCCGGACCTGGTGCAGCGTTATTGGGACCAGGACAGCGTCGGTGCACTGGTGGCATCGCCGGCCAACCCCACCGGAACCATTCTGACCCGCGACGAACTGGCTGGACTGTCGACGGCAATCAAGGGGCGCAACGGTCACCTGGTGGTGGACGAGATCTACCACGGCCTGACCTACGGCACCGATGCCGCCAGTGTGCTGGAAGTGGATGACAGTGCCTTTGTCCTGAATAGTTTTTCCAAATATTTCGGCATGACCGGCTGGCGCCTGGGCTGGCTGGTGGCGCCGCAAGGGGCGGTCAGCGAGCTGGAGAAGCTCGCGCAGAACCTCTATATCAGCGCGCCGAGCATGGCCCAGTACGCGGCATTGGCCTGTTTCGAGCCGCAAACCTTGAGCATTCTGGAGGAGCGCCGCGCCGAATTCGGCCGGCGCCGCGATTTCCTCCTGCCGGCGTTGCGTGAGCTGGGCTTTGGCATCGCGGTAGAGCCCGAAGGCGCGTTCTATCTGTATGCGGACATCAGCGCCTTTGGTGGCGATGCCTTTGCGTTCTGTCGGCATTTCCTGGAAACCGAACACATCGCCTTTACCCCGGGGCTGGACTTCGGCCGGCACCAGGCCGGGCATCACGTGCGGTTTGCCTACACCCAGAGCCTGCCGCGGTTGCAGGAAGCGGTGGAGCGGATTGCCCGTGGCTTGCGGAGCTGGCAAGGCTGATGCGCTTCGATCCCCCTCTGGAAGAAGGTCGGCTGATCCGACGATACAAGCGTTTTCTCGCCGATATCGAAACTGTTAGCGGCGAGATGCTCACCATTCACTGCCCTAACACCGGCTCGATGTTCAATTGCATGGTCGAAGGCGGGCAGGTCTGGTTCAGCCGCTCCAACGACCCCAAGCGCAAATTACCCGGCACCTGGGAAATCAGCGAAACCCCGCAAGGACGCCTGGCGTGTGTCAACACGGCGCGGGCCAACCCGTTGATCGAGGAAGCGCTGCGCGCCGGGCTGATCAGCGAGCTGGCCGGCTTTACCGGGCTCAAGCGGGAAGTGCCGTACGGGCAGGAGAACAGCCGGATCGATTTCCGCCTCGATTACCCCCACGGACCGGCCTTCGTCGAAGTCAAAAGTGTCACCCTGGGGTTCGACGGCTCGGCGGTCGCGGCTTTTCCCGATGCGGTGACTCAGCGCGGTGCCAAGCATTTGCGCGAGCTGGCGTGCCTGGCCCGGGACGGGGTTCGCGCTGTGCAGTTGTATTGCGTGAACCTGACCGGTATCGAGGCAGTGCGCCCGGCGGTGGAGATCGATCCGGGCTACGCCGCCGCCCTGGCGCAGGCCAAAGCGTCCGGGGTTGAAGTGTTGGCCTACGGCGTGAGCCTGAGCGCCGAGGAAGTCAGGGTCGAGCGGCGTCTTGAGGTGCTGCTCGGCGTTTAGCCTTGGACCCAGATGCCTTGGGCGTCTTCGCGGCACTGCAGGGCCTTGAGTGATTGGCCTGCGCAAGGCCCAGCCACACATTCACCGCTCTCGATCAGGAACAGTGCGCCATGGGTGGCGCACTGGATCAGGCTGGCGCTGGGGTCGAGGAATTGGTCCGGCTGCCATTCCAGGCCGACGCCACGGTGCGGGCAACGGTTCTGGTAAGCGTAGACCCGGCCTTCGCGGCGCACGGCAAAGACCTTTTGCCCGGCAATCTCGAAGCCACGGCTGCTGGCATCGACCAGTTCGGCGCTGGTACAAAGAAACTTCATGACTATCCTCAGGTGCCGAAGACCCTGGCCTGCGGCGGTTATGTGCTGCGTGCGCTGGTTAGCAAATATGTCCGTGCTTGACGCGCAAATGCTAACAATTATCAAATGCCGGCTTCGCCCGCGAAGGTGCGTTAGCTATAGCGCCTGGGATTGTGCGGGAAAACTCCTGAAAGGAAACCCTGTTATGCGCCTGAGTACCAGCGCTATCGCGCTCTGTGTCGGACTTCTGGTTACCCATGGGGCCGCAGCGGCCGAATTGCCGCAACGCTGGGTCAGTGCCGGGGGCGCGCTGTCGGAGTGGGTCAGTGCCTTGGGCGCGCAGGCCAAGCTGGTGGGAGTGGACACCACCAGCCAGCACCCGGAGTCACTCAAGAGCTTGCCGAGTATCGGTTATCAACGCCAACTGTCGGCGGAAGGCATTTTGAGCCTGCGTCCGCAGATCCTGATCGGCACCGAAGAAATGGGCCCGCCGCCGGTGTTGTCGCAGATTCGCAGTGCCGGGGTCCAGGTCGAGCTGTTTTCGGCTCAGCCGGACTTGCCCACCCTGCAGAACAATTTGCAGCATCTGGGGCGCTTGCTGGGCAGCGAGGCGCAGGCCACGGCACTGTTCGACGGTTATCAACAGCAAATTGCGCAGCAGCAGGCCTGGGTCAGCCAGGCCCAGTCCAGCGCCAAGGCACCGGGTGTGCTGCTGTTGCTGGGCCACGCCGGGGGCAAGCCGTTGATTGCGGGTAAAGACACCGCGGCCGATTGGCTACTGCAACAGGCCGGCGGGCATAACCTGGCGACCCACAGTGGCTATAAGCCGTTTTCGGTGGAGTCCCTGGCGGGGCTAACGCCGGATGTCCTGGTGTTCTCGGACCGGGCATTGACCGGCGATGCCGCACGTGAAGCGTTGTTCAAGCAGAACCCGATCCTCGCCTCGACGCCGGCGGCCAAGGCCGGTCGCGTCCTGGAGCTCGACCCGACGCTGTTGGTCGGCGGCCTGGGACCGCGTTTGCCGCAAAGCCTGGTCAAGCTGTCTGCCGGGTTCTATCCGGCTGAGTCCGCCAAGGCCACTGCCGCCCAATGAGTACTCTGGTAAAACCGCGTTCGTTGTTCATTGGCCTGGGTCTGCTGTGTGTGCTGGCGACCTGGCTGTCCCTGGCCCTGGGCCCCGTCAGCTTGCCGTTGCTGGACACCTTGCGGGCGGCCCTGCGTATGCTCGGGTTGCCGATTGCGGGTGATGGTCTGGAGCAGGCCGAGCTGATACTCGGGCAGATCCGTTTGCCGCGTACCTTGCTCGGGCTGGCGGTGGGTGGCGTCCTGGCCCTGTCTGGGGTGGCGATGCAGGGGCTGTTCCGCAACCCGCTGGCGGACCCGGGGCTGGTGGGGGTTTCCAGTGGCGCGGCCCTCGGCGCGGCGATCGCGATTGTCGGTGGTTCGCTGTTCGGCGGAATGCCGGAGGCGATCGGTCCGTACTTGTTGTCGATCTGTGCCTTCCTCGGCGGCCTGGGGGTGACGGCGCTGGTTTATCGTCTGGGCCGGCGCAACGGCCAGACCAACGTCGCGACCATGTTGCTAGCGGGCATCGCCCTGACGGCGTTGGCGGGTTCAGCGGTGGGCTTGTTCACTTATTTGGCCGACGATGCGACCTTGCGCACCCTGACGTTCTGGAACCTGGGCAGTCTCAATGGCGCCAGTTATGCGCGGCTCTGGCCTTTGCTGCTGGTGACGGTGCTGGTGGCGCTGTGGTTGCCGCGCCGGGCCAAGGCATTGAATGCGCTGCTGCTAGGCGAGTCTGAGGCCAGTCACCTGGGGATCAATGTCGAGCGGCTCAAGCGCGAACTGGTGTTCTGCACCGCGCTAGGAGTGGGCGCGGCTGTCGCGGCGGCGGGGATGATCGGCTTTGTCGGCCTGGTGGTGCCGCACTTGGTGCGGTTGCTGGCCGGACCCGATCATCGGGTGTTGTTGCCGGCCTCGATCCTGGCGGGCGCCAGCCTGTTATTGCTGGCCGACCTGGTGGCGCGCCTGGCGCTCGCACCGGCGGAATTACCAATCGGCATCGTCACCGCGTTCATTGGTGCACCGTTCTTTCTGTTCCTGTTGTTGCGAGGTCGTGCCTGATGCTGCGCGTGGAAAACCTGCAGATCCGTCGAGGCGGCAACATCGTCCTGGCGGACATCGACCTTGCGCTCAACCCAGGCGAGGTGCTTGGTGTGCTGGGCCCCAACGGTGCTGGCAAAAGCACCTTGCTGGCAGCCCTGTGCGGGGAACTGCGTGCCGATCATGGCCACGTCTGGCTGGACCAGCGCCCATTGAATGAGTGGGACGGCGCCCGGCGCGCGCAACGTCTGGCCGTGCTGCCGCAGAGTTCGACCCTGGATTTCGCCTTCCGCGTCGAGGAGGTGGTCGGCATGGGCCGCTTGCCGCATCAGACCGGCCGCCAGCGAGATGACGAAATTGTCGCCGCGGCCTTGCAAGCAGCTGACGTTGCCCACTTGAGCGGGCGCAGCTACACCGCACTCTCGGGTGGTGAGCGCCAGCGGGTGCACCTGGCGCGGGTGCTGGCGCAGCTATGGCCGGGTGAAGCAGGGCAGACCTTGCTGCTCGATGAGCCAACCTCGATGCTCGACCCCTTGCATCAACACACAACGTTGCAGGCCGTGCGCCAGTTTGCCGATCGCGGTGCGGCGGTGCTGGTGATCCTGCATGACCTGAATCTGGCCGCGCGCTACTGTGACCGCATTCTGCTCCTGGAAAACGGTCGCCCCCATGCCCTGGACACCCCGCAACAGGTACTGCGCCCCGAGTCGCTGCAGGCGGTGTTCGGCCTGGAAGTGTTGGTGCAGCCGCACCCGGAGCGTGGGCATCCGCTGATCATTGCTCGTTGAGGTGAGCTCATGGGTCGAATCCTGATTCTGTTGTGCCTGCTGCTGGCGGCCTGCCAGAGCGGGGTGCCGACAGGCGTAGGTCAGCCTGCTGGCGAGATTGTCGATCTGCGCAGCGGGCAGACACTGACGGCCCAGGCGCTGGTCGAGCGTTTGGCCGCAGCGCCCCGGGTGATCGTCGGCGAGCAGCATGACAACCCTGATCACCACCAGGTCCAACTATGGCTGTTGCACGCGTTGGCCCAGCGCCGGGCGCAAGGCAGTCTGTTGCTGGAAATGTTCACCCCCGGGCAACAGGCCGCGGTCGATCAACTGCGCGCACGCAGCCCGGGGCAATGGCCGGCTGATCTGCCGGCCGCGTTGGCCTGGCAGCCGGGTTGGGACTGGAGTCTGTATGGCCCGATTGTGCGTTATGCCTTGGCCCAGCCTTATCCCTTGCTGGCAGCCAATCTCGATGGGCCTGAGGTGCGGCGTCTCTACAAAGAGGCACCAGCCCTGAGCGGTGGGCGCTCGAATGCGGCCTCGGTCAGGGCGTCGTTGCTGGCGCAAATTGCGTTATCCCATTGCGGCCTGCTACCCGAGAGCCAGATGCCGGCGATGCTGGCCGTGCAGCAACACCGCGATCGGCGAATGGCCGAGCGCCTGATGATTGCACCGACGCCCGCTATCTTGTTTGCCGGTGGTTACCACGCTCGCCTGGATCTCGGGGTGCCGATGCACATGGCGGATCTCGAAGCGCGCCCGCCAGCGGTGGTGTTGATGCTGGCGGAGAAAGGTCAGCCAGTGGCAACGGCCTCGGCGGATTACGCCTGGTACACGGCCGTCCGGCCGGTGCAGGATTATTGCGCCTCAATGCGCCAGTGAGCGACTGACGGTGGGTAATCGACAGGCAAAAAAAGACCCGGCAAGAGCCGGGTCAAATAACCGTGATTAGCCTGATGAGGAGATAATCTGAGAGTCCGAACCAATGGTCTTCCAGAAGATCAACTGATCTCGCGACCAGTTGTGATAATCATAACGATTCTCATTTCTAAGTCAACGGATGATTCTCGAATTCTTTTTCATTTCTCTAAACGCTTGTTTGAAACCCCTGTAAACCCTGGGGTTGCCCGCTGTCGAACGGGCTCAATTCTTTTGTCGGGACGAGATGGCTTCCAGTTGTTTGTTGAGGGCGTCTTTGCGTTCGGCGGGAATATCGTTCCAGTGCATGTCCAGCAGTGCCCCCTCGATCGCGTACAGCAGCACCTTCGATGCGCGGAACCCGCGGGTGCGTACCGCCCTGTAAGCATCCACCGCCCCCAGCCGGCGCAAATCCGAAGCACTGTGAATGCCTACGGCATGCAGCCATTGCGCCGACGTCTTGCCAAGATTCTTCAGGTGTTGCAGTTCGTCATTCATCAAGCCTCCTTGCGATGGGCGAAGAGTGCGTTGGGCGGACCTTTGAGGAGTGTAGCGGTCAGTAGGAAAAGCGTAGTTCTTTGGTCGGTTTGAACGCAAAAGCTTCTAAGGCCATGTGCCAGATGGCTCTGCGAGAGGCGTTGCGACGGGGGCGGGTGTCGTGAAAACGACGCACCAAGTCCGGCCCCGTGGCGGCGCCAGAGGCTCAGTGGGTGTGAGTCGGATTAGCGGGTGCGGTAACGCAGGCGGGTACCGAAGTTCATCGACATAAGGATTTCGTCGGCCGAAAGTTCGGGCGGGAAGTAGGCGCGGGAAATTTGCGCATGGGCCAGGCTCGCGCCTTCCAGGGAGGCCTGGCGAAAATCAATGCCGCGCAGGTCGGCGGAGCGGAAGTAGGCATCGCTGAAATCAATGCCTGCAGCGTTCAGTTCGCGCAGGTCGAGGCCGCGAAAATCACCGCCCACCATGTCGATCGTGCCGTTCTGTGGGCGTTCGCGATTGAAGCCGTGGATGTCGTCTTTGTGCAGCAGGGCGTAGAGCGGGGTATCGAGCAGTGTGGGCTGGCTCATGGGCGTCACCGTGTTGGATTTATGACGCCAGTATAGTGCCACTACGTAACCGGCGTGAGGTCATCACGACCTCACGCCGGTTACCTCGCGTGCTTACAGGCCTGGCAGGCGCTGGCGGATCTGGGCGACGACGGTGTCCAGGGTCCCGCTTTCGTTGGTCTGCACCCGTTTGCTGCAGAGAATCTCTGCAGGCGTCAGGGCTTCGCGATTGGCTTGTTGAGCGGCGATAACGGCCAGGTTGGCGTCGGATGGATCGTTTTTGTCGGCCTGGCGCTGGGCCAGCCAGCTCTCGATCACGGCTTGGGGTGCGTTGCAGTCAAGAATCAGGAAGGGTGCGCCAGTGGCCTCGGCAACGTGCGCCGCGCCATCGCGCTGCTCGCGCTTGAGGTACGTGGCGTCGAGCACCACTGGGAAGCCGGCACGCAGGATCACGTCGGCAATCTCGTGCAGGCGTGCATAGGTGGCGGCGCTGGCGTCGGCGCCGTAGATGCCGACTTGTGGATCGTTGGGTACCTGTTGCTCGCCGAACAGGCGCTTGCGCTCGACATCGGAACGCAGGCGGATGGCGCCCAGCGCTTCAACCAGGCGCATGGCCACGCGGCTTTTGCCGACTGCCGAGACGCCGTGGGTGATGGCCAGGAAGCGCGATGGGATGGTGCTGTAGCTTTCCGCCAGGTTGGCGTAGTTGCGGTACTGGCGCAGGGTAGTGGCCCGCTGCACGGGGGTCGCATCGGCAGGCATGCTGAACAGGCTGACCTTGGCGCGCACCAGGGCGCGGTAGGCTTTGTAGAAGTTCAGCAGCTCCAGGCCCTGATAATCGCCGGTCAGCTCCAGGTACTGGCTCATGAAGCGGCGAGCGAGGCTTTTCAGGCCGCGGTCTTCCAGGTCCATCGCGAGGAAACCGGTGTCGGCATAGACGTCGGTGAAGCGGAACGGCTCGTTGAATTCGATGCAGTCGAAAATCACCACGTTGCCGTCGATCACGGTGGCGTTGCCCAGGTGGATATCACCGTGGCATTCGCGGATGAAACCCTCGGCCTTGCGTTGGGCCAGCAGCGGCTTGAGGCGCTCGAAGCTGCTTTGCGCCCAGGCTTGCAGGGCTTCGAGTTGCAGCAGGTCGGCCTTGTCGTTGAGGAACGGACGAATCTGCTCGAAGTTCTGCTGTACCGGGGCCATGACGCTGTCCGGTGTGCCGGCTTCGTGGTCGGCCGGAACGCGCGGCGCTTCGAGGTGGAAGCGGGCAATCTGTTGGGCCATCGCGTCGATGTGCGCGGTGGTCAGCTCGCCGTTGGCCTGCAGAGTGCTGAGCAGTTGGCTTTGCGGGAACTGACGCATTTTCAGCGCGTAGTCCAGTACCGGACCGCTGCCGCCCAGTTGGGGGGCTTCAGCGCTGCCGGTGATCGGCAAGACTTCCAGGTACAGGTCGTTGGTCAGGCGCTGGTTGAGGCGCAGTTCCTCGGCGCAGAAGTGCTCGCGAGCGTCGAGCGTGGTGAAGTCGAGGAAGCCGAAGTTCACCGGTTTTTTCACTTTATAGGCGTAGGGGCCGGTGAGCAGCACCCAGGAGATGTGCGTCTCGATGACCTGGAATCCGTCTACCGGATGCGGGTAGAGGGCCGGGTTTTGCAGGGCAGCGATCAGGGATTGGCTCACGGGCGATCCTTCAGAGTCTGGGAAAATTCAAGGGCGCCATTATGGCCGCAAGCGGGGCCAACGCAAACCTCGCGGGGCTCATGTTGATCAGGAATAAAGTGCGTATAATCCGCCGCCATGACTCGTACCCGATCCCCCCGCACTGCTAAAAAACGTCCCTCCAAAGGCCTGAGCCCTTGGCTGGGCTGGGCCCTGAAGCTCAGTCTGGTCGGCCTCGTGGTGCTGGCAGGCTTTGCTGTTTACCTTGATGCCGTGGTCCAGGAGAAGTTCTCCGGCAAGCGCTGGACCATTCCAGCCAAGGTTTACGCCCGTCCGCTGGAGCTGTTCGTCGGACAAAAGCTCAGCAAGCAAGATTTCCTCACGGAACTCGATGCCCTGGGCTATCGCCGCGAAAGCGTGGCCAATGGCCCGGGTGCGGCGGCAGTCAGTGGCAATACCGTGGACCTGAATACCCGTGGTTTCCAGTTCTATGAAGGCATGGAGACGGCCCAGCCGGTGCGTGTGCGCTTCTCCGGCGACTACGTGGCCGAGCTGTCCGCGCTGAACGGGTCGAAGCTGTCCGTGGTGCGGCTGGAGCCGTTGCTGATCGGCGGGATCTACCCGAAAAATCTCGAAGATCGGATTCTGATCAAGCTCGATCAGGTCCCGCCCTATTTGCTGGAAACCCTGGTCGCGGTCGAAGACCGGGATTTCTACGGCCACTGGGGTGTGTCGCCCAAATCGATTGCCCGGGCCGTCTGGGTCAACACCTCTGGCGGCAAAATGACCCAGGGCGGCAGCACGCTGACCCAGCAATTGGTCAAGAACTTCTACCTGACCAACGAGCGCAGCCTGAGCCGCAAGCTGACCGAAGCGATGATGGCGATGTTGCTTGAGTTGCATTACGACAAGCGCGAAATTCTTGAGGCGTACCTCAATGAGGTGTTCGTCGGTCAGGATGGCCAGCGCGCGGTGCACGGGTTTGGCCTGGCGAGTCAGTTCTTCTTCGGCCAGCCGTTGTCCGAGCTGAAACTGCATCAAGTGGCCATGCTGGTGGGCATGGTCAAGGGGCCGTCCTACTACAACCCGCGGCGCAACCCCGAGCGGGCGCTTGAGCGGCGCAACCTGGTACTGGATGTCCTCGAGCAACAGGGCGTGGCCACGGCCGAGCAGGTGGCAGCCGCGAAAAAACTGCCACTGGGTGTGACCACCCGCGGCAAGCTGGCCGACAGTTCGTTCCCGGGCTTTATCGACCTGGTCAAGCGTCAACTGCGCGAAGACTACCGCGACGAAGACTTGACGGAAGAAGGCCTGCGGATT
This sequence comes from Pseudomonas sp. IT-P176, assembly GCF_949767245.1. Taxonomy (NCBI): domain Bacteria; kingdom Pseudomonadati; phylum Pseudomonadota; class Gammaproteobacteria; order Pseudomonadales; family Pseudomonadaceae; genus Pseudomonas; species Pseudomonas sp. IT-P176. The sequence goes on along the minus strand of NZ_CATKPN010000046.1, from coordinate 8,806 downwards.
TTCACCAGCTTCGACCCGATCCTGCAGATGAAAGCGGAAGCTTCGGTCAACGACACCTTCAAGCGTCTTTCCGGACGCAAAGGTGCGGACGAGGTCGAGGCGGCAATGGTGGTAACCAACCCGGAAACCGGGGAAGTACAGGCCATGATTGGCAGTCGCCAGGCCGGCTTTGCCGGGTTCAACCGGGCGCTGGATGCGGTGCGCCCGATCGGTTCGCTGATCAAGCCAGCGGTGTATCTGACGGCGCTGGAGAAGCCGAGCAAGTACACCCTGACCAGTTGGCTGTCCGACGATTCGTTCTCGGTAAAAGGCGCCGATGGCCAGGTCTGGAAACCGCAGAACTATGATCGTCGGTCCCACGGTACGGTCTTCCTGTATCAGGGGCTGGCGCATTCCTACAACCTCTCGACCGCACGCCTGGGTCTGGAAGTCGGGGTGCCGAATGTCCTGAAGACCCTCGGCCGCCTCGGCGTCACGCGTGAGTTCCCGGCCTTCCCGTCGATGTTGTTGGGGGCGGGTGCCTTGACGCCGATCGAAGTGGCAACCATGTACCAGACCCTGGCCAACGGTGGTTTTAATACGCCGATGCGCGGGATTCGCAGCGTGCTGACGGCCGAGGGCGAGCCGCTCAAGCGTTATCCATTCCAGATCCAGCAGCGCTTTGATCCTGCGTCCATTTATCTGATCCAGAGCGCCATGCAGCGGGTGATGCGCGAGGGTACCGGCAGTTCGGTTTATAACGTGCTGCCCAAGACGTTGACCCTGGCAGGCAAGACCGGTACCAGTAACGATTCGCGCGATAGCTGGTTCGCAGGTTTCAGCCAGGATCTGCTGGCGGTGGTGTGGCTGGGCCGCGATGACAACGGCAAGACGCCGTTCACCGGGGCCACCGGTGCGCTGCAGGTCTGGAGCAGTTTCATGCGCAAGGCCGACCCGCTGCCGCTGGACATGCCACAGCCGGACAACATCGTGCAGGCCTGGGTCGATTCGCGGACCGGGCAGGGCTCGGATGCCAGTTGCCCGGGCGCGGTGCAGATGCCGTATATTCGCGGCAGCGAACCGCCTCCCGGCGCCGCCTGCGGTGGCACAGACCCCGCCTCAGGCGAATCGGTGATGGACTGGGTCAAGGGCTGGATGAATTAAGCAGAGAGGGTTTCAAGTGAACAAGTGGTTTATTCCAGCGGTGACGCTGACGGCTCTGACTTTGCTCAGTGGCTGCTCGACCGTGCAGCGCGGCTCGATTCCGGTGGTCGATTCGGGCACTGCGGTGTCCAACAGCGAGCGGCTCTCTGCCAACGGCGGCTTTCGCAAGACCACCGTGACCCGCCCGACACAGGGCCAGGTCCAGGCCATCCCACAGGGTGATACCGGTGTGGTGGTGATGGTGCCAGGGGGCGGCGCCACGACCTCGACGCCGATCAGCACCCAGCCGATCACCCCAGGGCCGATCAGTTCCGGGCCGATTACTCCGGGGCCGGTCGACAGTGGCCCGCTCGTACCGAGCACCAGCTACAGCCTGCCGCCGACGCCGAGCGGCGTGCCTTCTGCCAGCAGCGCGGCCGGTGGCCTGTCGGCTGACGAGCAGTTGGACGGTCCGGTGCTGGCCTTGCTCACCACGGCCCAGCAGCAACAGGCGGGTGGTGACCTCAATGGCGCGTCTTCGAGCCTTGAGCGGGCCCAGCGGGTAGCCCCGCGTGAGCCGCAAGTGCTCTATCGCCTGGCGCAAGTGCGCATGGCCCAAGGCGATGCGCCCCAGGCGGAGCAGTTCGCCCGTCGTGGTTTGACCCTGGCCAATGGCCGTCCTGACTTGCAGGCTAGCCTGTGGGGGTTGATCGCCCAGGCGCGTGAGCAGCAGGGCGATGCCGCCGGTGCGGCCCAGGCGCGGCAGAAGGCCAAGGTTACGCTGTGATGGATCAACGTTTTCCGAAGATTGCCGAGCAACTGTTGCTGATCGAGCGCGAATTGCGGGTCCAGGGCTGGTGGGACGAGGTTTCGCCTTCTGCGCAGGCGCTGTCCAGCGTCGAGCCGTTTTCGGTCGACACCTTGGACTTCGAGCAGTGGCTGCAATGGATCTTCCTGCCACGTATGAAGCTGATCCTCGAACAGGATCTGCCCTTGCCCAACGCCTCGGGGATTCAGGAGATGGCCGAAATGGTCTTCGCCGCCCGCGATGTCCAGGGCCGGGATCGTCAGTTGCAGGTTCTGCTCAAAGAGTTCGACCAACTGATCAGCGCCTCCCGTTGATGTGCTCACTGCCAGCGTCCTGCTGGCAGTGACGTTCTATCCCCCCAGAAAATCCCCTCTGCACGCCGCGACCGGTGCGTTCGTATGCCATTTTCCTGCCAAAACTGCGCAATTGAAATAATCCGACCTGGGGTTTGGCGGTTTTTTCTTGCGTTCTCATGCGCTTAGTTCGAATTAAGCACATTGACGGCTTGACTTGCAGAGGGCGAAACAGAAGAATCCAAAGTCCGCTGTAGAGGGACTGCCAGAAGCAGGCCCGCTCAGCAGATCATGAGGCGCACATCCGCGCCGACCTGTTACACCCGCAACGCGTTACCTCGCGCTGGGTGGGAAAGTCCCGCAACACTTGGGACGCTCCCAATACTTGCTCAGTCAGTGCTGACGTAGTCGGCGACCACCGTCGCTCATGCTCTGCTGAGAAGTAAACCTATTAAGACCCGTCCCCTTATGTGGGCGGTATTCTGGCGTTTTAGAGGTGAACAACGTGGAGCTTTTATCTGGCGGTGAGATGCTCGTCCGCTTTTTGCGTGACGAAGGCGTCAAATATATCTACGGGTACCCGGGTGGTGCTCTCCTTCATGTATACGATGCCCTGTTCAAAGAACCGGAAGTGACTCACATCCTGGTTCGCCACGAACAAGCGGCTACCCATATGGCTGACGGCTATGCCCGTGCCACCGGTAAAGCCGGCGTGGTATTGGTGACTTCCGGTCCAGGCGCCACAAACGCCATTACCGGGATTGCCACCGCCTATATGGACTCGATTCCAATGGTGATCATTTCCGGTCAGGTGCCTAGCACCATGGTCGGCACCGACGCGTTCCAGGAAACCGACATGATCGGTATCTCCCGGCCGATCGTGAAGCACAGCTTCATGATCAAGCACGCTTCGGAAATCCCGGAAGTCATGAAGAAGGCGTTCTACCTGGCGCAATCCGGTCGTCCTGGTCCGGTGGTTGTCGATATTCCGAAAGACATGACCAACCCGGCCGAGAAGTTCGAATACGTCTTCCCGAAAAAAGCCAAGCTGCGTTCCTACAGCCCGGCTGTTCGTGGTCACTCCGGGCAAATCCGCAAGGCGGCAGAAATGCTCCTGGCGGCCAAGCGTCCTGTGTTGTACGCAGGTGGCGGCGTGATCCTCGGTGGCGGCTCCGCGCCGCTGACCGAACTGGCCCAGATGCTCAACCTGCCCGTAACCAATACCCTGATGGGCCTGGGTGCCTACCCTGGCACCGACCGTCAGTTCATTGGCATGCTCGGCATGCACGGCAGCTACACCGCCAACCTGGCCATGCACCATGCTGACGTGATCCTGGCGGTCGGCGCGCGTTTCGATGACCGAGTGATCAACGGCCCGGCGAAATTCTGCCCGAATGCCAAGATCATCCACATCGATATCGACCCGGCTTCGATCTCCAAGACCATCAAGGCCGACGTGCCAATCGTGGGTCCGGTGGAAAGCGTCCTGAACGAAATGGTCGCGATCCTCAAGGAAATCGGCGAGACCCCTAACAAGGAGTCCGTTGCCAGTTGGTGGAAGCAAGTGGACGAGTGGCGCGGTGATCGCGGCCTGTTCCCTTACGACAAGGGCGACGGCAGCGTCATCAAGCCGCAGACCGTGATCGAGACCCTGTGCGAAGTGACCAAGGGCGATGCCTTTGTGACCTCCGACGTGGGTCAACACCAGATGTTCGCGGCGCAGTACTACAAGTTCAACAAGCCAAACCGCTGGATCAACTCCGGCGGCCTGGGCACCATGGGCTTCGGTTTCCCAGCGGCCATGGGTATCAAGTTGAGCTTCCCGGATGTCGATGTTGCCTGCGTCACAGGCGAAGGCAGTATCCAGATGAACATCCAGGAGCTGTCCACCTGCCTGCAGTACGGCTTGCCGGTCAAGATCGTGATCCTCAACAACGGTGTGCTGGGCATGGTTCGCCAGTGGCAAGACATGAGCTATGGCAGCCGTCATTCGCACTCCTACATGGAGTCGCTGCCTGACTTCGTCAAGCTGGCCGAGGCCTATGGTCACGTCGGCGTGCGCATCACCGACTCGAAAGACCTCAAGTCGAAGATGGAAGAAGCGTTTGCCATGAAGGATCGCCTGGTCGTGATCGATATTTCGGTCGACACCAGCGAGCACGTCTACCCGATGCAGATCAAAGACGGCTCCATGCGCGATATGTGGCTGAGCAAGACGGAGCGTACTTAATCATGCGGCACATTATTTCCTTGCTTCTGGAAAACGAACCGGGCGCTCTGTCGCGTGTAGTCGGGCTGTTCTCGCAGCGTAACTACAACATCGAAAGCCTGACCGTGGCACCTACCGAAGACCCGACCCTGTCGCGTCTGACGCTGACCACCGTAGGGCACGATGAAGTCATCGAGCAGATCACCAAGAACCTGAACAAGCTGATCGAAGTGGTCAAGCTGGTCGACCTGTCGGAAAGCGCGCACATCGAGCGCGAGCTGATGCTGGTCAAGGTCAAGGCTACCGGTGCCCAGCGCGCCGAGATCAAACGCACTACGGATATTTATCGTGGGCAGATCGTAGATGTCAGCGCCAGCGTGTATACCGTTCAACTGACCGGTACCAGCGACAAGCTCGACAGCTTCATCCAGTCCATTGGCACCGCTTCGATCCTGGAAACCGTCCGTAGCGGCGTAACCGGTATTGCCCGCGGCGACAAAGTACTCAGCATCTAAACCAAATTAGCGAATGGCCTGAACGGCCTGGATATATAGGGGAATTTCATGAAAGTTTATTACGAAAAAGACTGCGACCTGTCCATCATCCAGGGCAAGAAAGTTGCCATCATCGGTTACGGTTCCCAAGGTCACGCTCAAGCGTGCAACCTGAAAGATTCCGGCGTTGACGTTACCGTTGGCCTGCGTAAAGGTTCGGCTACCGTTGCCAAGGCTGAAGCTCACGGCCTGAAAGTGACTGACGTGGCTTCCGCTGTTGCAGCTGCCGACCTGGTCATGATCCTGACCCCGGACGAGTTCCAGTCTGCCCTGTACAAGAACGAAATCGAGCCGAACATCAAGAAGGGCGCCACCCTGGCGTTCTCCCACGGCTTCGCGATCCACTACAACCAGGTTGTGCCGCGCGCTGACCTAGACGTGATCATGATCGCGCCGAAGGCTCCGGGTCACACCGTGCGTTCCGAGTTCGTCAAAGGCGGCGGTATTCCTGACCTGATCGCGATCTACCAGGATGCTTCGGGCAATGCCAAAAACGTTGCACTGTCCTACGCGGCTGGCGTTGGCGGTGGTCGTACCGGCATCATCGAAACCACCTTCAAGGACGAGACCGAAACCGACCTGTTCGGCGAACAAGCCGTTCTGTGCGGCGGTACCGTTGAGCTGGTAAAAGCCGGTTTCGAAACCCTGGTTGAAGCTGGCTACGCGCCAGAAATGGCCTACTTCGAGTGCCTGCACGAACTGAAGTTGATCGTTGACCTCATGTACGAAGGCGGTATCGCCAACATGAACTACTCGATCTCCAACAACGCCGAGTACGGCGAGTACGTGACCGGCCCTGAAGTCATCAACGCCGAATCCCGTCAGGCCATGCGCAACGCCCTGAAACGCATTCAGGACGGCGAGTACGCCAAGATGTTCATCAGCGAAGGTGCAACCGGCTACCCTTCGATGACCGCCAAGCGTCGTAACAACGCTGCACACGGTATCGAAATCATCGGCGAGCAACTGCGTTCGATGATGCCGTGGATCGGTGCCAACAAGATCGTCGACAAAGCCAAAAACTAAGTCACGACCCTGTACGAAAAACGCGGCTTATGCCGCGTTTTTTCGTTTGGCGGGCTGGTTCTGGTATAAAGCTGCATCGTTTGTGCTGCGAACCGTTGACGCAGACACCTGTCAAAAATTTCCACACCGTTGCAAGGTACTGTCCATGAGCGAACGTCCCGAAGAGCCAAACCAGGCTTCTGACGCCGAAAGCCTGCTGCCCATCGATGAACACATCGAAGAAGGGCATGATGCTGAAGGCCGTAAAGTCCGGCATCGTGGTATCTATCTTCTGCCGAATCTGTTCACCACCGCGAACCTGTTCGCGGGGTTCTACTCCATCATTAACTCGATGAGCGCGCAGAGCGCCTTGAGTGCCGGTGATGCTGCCGGCGCGAGCAAGTACTTTGCTTTCGCGGCAATCGCGATCTTTGTCGCCATGGTGCTCGACGGCCTGGATGGCCGGGTAGCGCGGATGACCAATACCCAAAGTGCCTTTGGCGCCGAGTACGACTCGCTGTCGGACATGGTTGCCTTTGGTGTTGCGCCGGCGTTGCTGGCCTTCGGCTGGGCCCTGGGCGATATGGGCAAGGTCGGCTGGATGGTTGCCTTCATCTATGTGGCGGGCGCGGCCTTGCGTCTGGCGCGCTTCAACACCCAGGTGGGGACCGCGGACAAGCGTTACTTCATCGGCCTGGCCAGCCCGGCTGCCGCGGGTGTGGTGGCGGGTATCGTCTGGGCCTTCAGTGACTACGGGATCCAGGGCTCGAAAATGTCCTTCCTGGTGGCGCTGATGGTGGCTGCGGCCGGCATGTTGATGGTCAGCAACATCAAGTACAACAGCTTCAAGGAGCTGGACCTGAAGGGGCGTGTGCCTTTTGTGGCGATCCTGGCGGTGGTGCTGGTGTTTGCCGTGGTGTTCAGCGATCCGCCGCGCATTCTGCTCCTGGTGTTCCTCGCCTATGCCGCCTCTGGTCCGGTGCAGTACTTGTTACACCTTCGCCGGCACAAAAAAGCCGAGTGAGGTAATTTCCCCCATACTCCGCAGTCTATTGGTGCATCAGTCCTCCAATGCTGCGGAGTTGTCATGTTATTCAAATTCCCCAAATCGTCCGACTGCCCTGAGTCGGACGTCACGCCTGAATCCCTCTATATATCTCGCCGCAGCGTGCTGGGCAGTGCAGTCAGCGTAATGGCTGCCAGCAGTCTGCCGCGCTGGGCCAGCGCCGATGACGTCGCACGATACCCGGACGTCGAGCCGGGCAAGGCGCCAGCCTGGTTCAACGAGAAACTCCCGGCGACTCGTTGGGGGGCGGTCAACGTCAAGGATGAGTCGATCACGCCCTTCAAGGATGCGACCCACTACAACAACTTCTATGAGTTCGGCACCGACAAGGGGGATCCGGCCGCCAATGCCGGCGCCTTGAAAACCGAACCCTGGAGCGTGGTGGTGGACGGGGAGGTGGGGAAGCCGGGGCGTTATGCCCTGGAAGACCTGATGAAACCCTATCAGTTGGAGGAGCGCATCTACCGACTGCGGTGTGTGGAGGCTTGGTCGATGGTGATCCCCTGGATCGGCTTTCCTCTTTCTGCATTGCTCAAGCAGGTCGAGCCCACTTCCAAGGCCCGGTACATTCGCTTCGAAACCTTGCAGGACCCTCAGAGCATGCCGGGCCAGCGCTCCGGTTTTGCCCTGATCGACTGGCCTTATATAGAAGGGCTGCGCCTGGATGAGGCGATGCATCCGCTGGCGATCCTGGCAGTCGGGATGTACGGGCGTGAATTGCCTAACCAGAACGGCGCGCCATTGCGCTTGGTGGTGCCGTGGAAGTACGGCTTCAAGAGTGTCAAATCCATCGTGCGCATCAGTCTGGTCAGCGAGCAGCCAAAAACCACCTGGCAGAGCATTGCCGCGGATGAGTATGGCTTCTACGCCAATGTGAACCCCACTGTCGATCATCCGCGCTGGACCCAGGCGCGGGAGCGGCGTTTGCCCAGCGGATTGTTCAAGCCCAATGTGCGTGCCACCCAGATGTTCAATGGCTACGCAGATGAAGTAGCCGGCCTGTATGCAGGCATGGACTTGAGGACGAACTACTGATGCGGTTTGTGTTGTGGCGCAGTGCCGTCTTCATAGCGGCGGCGGTGTGGCCGCTGCTCTGGTTGTATGAAGCCTGGAGTTCGGCGTTGGGGCCTGACCCGGGCAAGGTGCTGGTCGATCGCTTGGGTTTGGGAACCCTGACGCTGCTCTTGATTACGTTGAGCATGACGCCTTTGCAGAAATTGAGCGGTTGGGCGGGCTGGATTGCGGTCAGGCGGCAACTGGGGTTGTGGAGTTTTGCCTATGCAGTACTGCATCTGTCTGCCTACCTGGTATTTATCCTTGGCCTGGACTGGTCGCAGTTGGGGGTGGAGCTGAGCAAGCGGCCATACATTATTGTTGGCAGTCTCGGCCTGGTGGGGTTGCTCCTGCTGGCGGCAACGTCCAATCGATACAGTCAGCGACGATTGGGTGTGCGCTGGAGGAAGTTGCACCGCCTGGTCTACGTGATTTTGGGGCTTGGTTTGCTGCATATGTTATGGATAGTTCGTGCGGACCTGAAAGAGTGGGCGATCTATGCCTCTATAGGTGCACTGCTATTAGTCTTGCGTGTGCCTGCCATTGCCCGGCGAATTCCGCGTCTAAAGGGTAAAAAGGCACCTTCTGCAACAAAAGCTTAATTAACGCTTGACGGCAGATCTCAGGTGTCTATAATTCGCCCCACTTCCGGCGCAGTCGAAACGGAAAACTCCTTGGTAAACAATGAGTTACGAG
>NZ_CATKPN010000045.1:0-64934 GCF_949767245.1 Pseudomonas sp. IT-P176 | reverse complement strand
AACGAAGCGAATAGCCTCTTTGGGTCGATCACTGTTCTTAGCGTCAGGCAGCAATCGGCCAAAAGCTGCCGCTTCGCAACGTCTAAAAAATAGGGGCGATTCAAAGGACCTAATCAATTTCTGTACAGAGGCGTTTCAAAAGGGATTATTACACCAGAATCATCAAGCTTTTCTTCTTCGTAGTGAATGGCCAGTGATGTATACATGATTGCATAACGAACTTTGCTCATAAGTCTTAAGGTCTGATCCCGCAGCTCTTTATCTGTGATAATAAGGGGGTAGCCCTTCAAGCTATTTTTCCCATCAATTAAATCCTGATCTGATTTGATTTTCTCTCGAATTGTTTTTTGCTGTGCTTTCGAGACCCCACCCTTTAAGATTTTATTATTCACCTCAATACGATCCAAGATTCCCGCATGTTTTTCCTCGGCTAACTTTCTGTCAAAAGCATTAGTGATTTTATACAAATCATCAATGACAACCCTGAAGCCGCCGTGTTCTAGCTTGTTTCTAATATCCGCCAGTTTCGCGGCGTTTGAATCCATCCAGTGATCATGCCCTTCAGCTTCATTATCATTTATCTCTCTGGACAACCAATACAGCGCCAAAAGGTAAGGATTGTCAGACTTTAAAAAAAACTGTTTAACTCCCTTGTTGTCTCCATACCACACATTTGAAAAATAAACTCTAGCCGCGGATCCAGGATCAAGATATTTAAAAAGAAGGACGGCCAGTTTGTCAAAGCAGGAGTATAGCAACCGAAACGAAACCTTCACCTGTTCAATATCACGGCGATAGATACAGTAATCTAGCGAGTTAACGAGGAATAGGTCATTATTCGCATAATGTGAAACCTCACGCCGCGAATACTGACTTTCAATCGCTTCATAATAAGTGAATCTAGCATGCGCATACTGGTGTTTTATTTCAGAAAAACCTCCGCTTAACCATAGGCTTTCAGTTACCCCAACCAGTGGATTGACTGAATAGCGAACACTGGGTAGACCCATCACGTCCTGAGCGGCTACTGGCTCGGCTGTGATTTCGTTCAAGTCATTAATGAAAAGAGTGTTTTCTAGGCACCACTGTTTATATAATTGCTCCTTATCTGATTTTCCAGCTGCACCCTTCAATTCTGAAATGTGTGGAAATTCTTCACAGATCGAATCGAAGTGCTGATCGAAATGGCTCACGAATTTTATATAGGGTGTGGCGGCATCTATGAGCTTAAGATGATCTGCATCAAACAGCACCTCCTTGCACTCATAAACATATTTCAATATCGGATAGGCTTCTTTTTGAAAATAAACAGCATGATCTTTATCATATAAACTGCTCGAAACTTCTAACAAAGCCCTTCCCTTTGAGAAGTAAGCTAAAGGATTATTAAAGATCGCTATAGCTCTATCGTACTCTTTTACTGCTTCAAAGAACCGGCCCTGGCTGTAGAGTGCGTTTGCTAAGTTCGTGTAAACCCTACTTCGCAAGTCGTCACTTAGCTCCGAAAAACCCTGTTCATACTGCGATTTTTTGTAGAACTTAACCTGAAGCCCCACCCTTTCATCCCAAGAGGACTGAAAGCCATCCGCAAGAACGGCGTATCCGTTCCCGATTATGTAGTAATTTTCAGCGCGGCATTTAGAACTTTGGTATCGCCGATTTTCTAATAGCTCAATGAGCGTTTTTAACTCTTCATATTTGTGACCAAGGATCAGCTCGTCCATCTTGGCAGCATCCGAATTCACGCAGATTTCTTCCATGTCGTACCACGCATATAGTAAAAATTGAAATTCGTGACCTCACTATACTATAAATGTGGCGAGCATTTTCTAATGCCCTCAGACCACAAGTGAACATGCCGCTTTCAGACTTACTCTGCCAACCTGCTTTGACTGGCTTATGCTAACGCCATGGAGCATCTTCAAGCGGCCAACCGACTTGGGTGGTGGTCCAGTCAAGCTTTAACCGGGCAGTGAACTGTCCGCTTCTGGCCGAATTCTGCCTGTCGTGACAGGCAGCAATCGACCTAAGTCAGCCATCCTAAGCCGTCCGAAAGCGCTCTGAACGGCTACATCTCTTCATCCAATTTGAATATTTCGAAGACAATTTCCTTGTGAGCGAAGCGCGCCCGCCATGTTTCAACTTCCGCTGGTAACTGGTCTATCCAATCACGTCGATTTGAAAAGTAACGAACCACGCCCTGATCTATGAAGGCACAGCACATGCGGGAATTCTCGCCGAACATTACGATTGATTCCATATCTGTATAGAGGCCTGCGACTCCACCGGTAATTACCGTCACACATCCGTGGTCGTATGTTTCCCCTATGTGGATGTCACCTGTACAAATGCGGAGTCGATCGATGTGTTTCCCAATGAGGCCGTATAGGCGTGCCAGGTCAGCTCTGTTATGAGCCCATGCTCGAACCACGGCTCGGGTTGATTTTGGTAAGCCTCCTCCTGTTTATGAGACTCTCAAAATGGTAGTCCGTCTTCGCGCTTTGTAAGGGATATGTCGAAGGCGTCGGCCCCGGTTTGCAGTTCTTCGAGTGTCAAGGTGTCGAGGCCAAAACGATGCACGGAAATGCCGGTCACAACTTCAAAATACAGCCCATCGGTATTCTTCAGACCAAGATGACAAATTGTCTGTAGCGTTGGGATGAGATCTCTACCACTCCAATCCAGTTGGACCATCTCTCCCGGCTCAAGACGGGCTGGAAATACCCCTTTGTTCCGATCCGAAAGCGCATGCTTCAATGAGCTACATTTTCCACCGTGACCTATTCTGAGGTCCATTACCGTGCAGCTCCTCAGTCCCTTGCATGCTATGTGGAGCGTGAGCCATGCCATACTCGGCTCTTGGGTCAACATAACCTGCTCACTGTCTCTGGCCAGCTGGAATCTCTCGCTTCGTTGGACCATGTACAGGCTAGCGATAACCGCCAACAGCGCGCCCACTCCCGACACCCAATCCCCAACACTTCCCCAGTCTGGAACGAATCGCACTGTTGACTGCGGGTTTAGGTTTATACCGGCTGTCAGCCCAGCAAATGCTGACAAGGCACAGAGAACGAGAACCCCGACAACTACAGCGACAACCCTCATTGGCACTTACCTGATTATGGAAAAGTGCGGATTATATGGCAGGGCTCGCTCACTGGCGTAGCTCGGACGCAGCGAAAGCCCCTGTGTGGTGGTCATCGTTTCCGCATTTTTAGGTCGTTTCCGCAACCTGAAGGTCAAATTCGATTCCTGTGCTCAGAAGCACTTCGCTTTCGTTGGCAAAATGCATGTAAACTGCGTCGCAAAATCGGGGGGACGCAAGCGTATGCTGGGCGTTTCTTAGAAGGAGGTTCGAGTCCGCCCCCCCTGACCCATTTTTTAGAAGGTATGACTTATTTCTAAGGTACATCTGTCTTGGAAGGTGCTTGTTGAACCTATGCAAAACGGCATTGAGTATACAAGCAGCTGTAGCCTTTTTAATGTGCTACAAGGAAAAATGTTTGTCAGAAAGATGGGCGGGGTTTCATTTTTTCCGATAGCACCTAAGACCTTAGATCCAACGATAGTCTTTTATAATGCCATTAAGCCAGCCATGCGCGACAATGGCTTCTCAGGGAAAAAATTCCCCCTTAAATATGACAATGGTTCTGGCGCGCCAGAAGCCATTAATATAAATATACATACTTACTCAGCCAAGGTTGTTGTTTTACTGGTTTCTAAGTTGATTGTACAGCGTGAAGGAGTCGCTGCCAGCCTTCTAGTACTGCAAGATATGGAGTCTCATCCGGGGCTTCACAATCTAGTTAAAGCTGTTTGTTCTGTGATTTGCTTCGGACACGGAAGGTCTGATTATAAAAGTTTTTCTCCAAAAGTTTATCCAGTGGCAGTTTATGAAAAGAGCCTAGGTGAAGATTCTATCTCGGATGTGGTGGCTGTTGAGGCCTTAACTCGTCATAGAAATCCCAGGGCTCGAATAATTGAAGATACTTTGAAGAAAAATATCGATCATCAAGTCGATGAAAACAGTATCTTAATCGACCGCCAGGGCATATTCGCTAGATATGCCTATGAGTTCGGTGATGAAAGAAATAACGAAAGAAAAATGGAAAGCGTGCATTGCCTTTTTGAAGTGGGCTTAGCGCTTTTTGAAATATTTTCTAGCGATAAATATCGCGACCTGAACAAGAGTGAACTGGATTTTATTAAGATCCTGATTTTTTCACCCGACATTGTATTTATTAAAAGCGTTACGGCCTATAAAACATGGATTCTGATTGCAGATGAGTTCAAGTTAAAAAGGTTGTTTGAGACAGCAGTTGAACTGTCTGTTGCGGAGCCGGCAACATGCGTACATCCTCCGATGAAAAAGGAGTGGTCACCTATGCGCGCATGGACTATGAGCATTGTAAGTACTCTACTTTTAGGTGTTGCCACCTACTTTTCTCCTGAACTCTACAAGGAATACATAGATTCAAAAGAAAGGGTAGAGATTCTTTCACCTAAAGATGGTGCGTCTCTATCTGCTCCGTCGGGAGAAGTAATTTTGTCTTGGACTGAAGTCAAAAAACAGGCTGAGTCTATTGTGATGGTCGAAAAACTTTCTGGTGACGGTAAGTGGCTTCCAGCGGCTCATGCGGCGGGGCGTTATGTTACTCAAGATAATAAAATGGTTTTTGAGGTCGTAGAATTAGGTGCTTTTAGATGGAGAGTCTCTATTGAAGATTCCCGTGATTCTGAGATTGGTAATTCGAAGTGGCACTTCTTTTCAATTATTTCAAAAGATCGAGAAGTGAGCAAGTGACCTCTGTTTTTTATTTGTTAGCCTTCTCTTGACTTTATAACCGAAAATCTGAAAACAAAACCACGGAAACGGTGCGGATTTACTTTCAGGCAATAAATCCGTCCCGTTTATGTCCGTCTCGTTTATGTCTATCGCAATCAACCCGTAGCTGTCCTTCGCCTAGGTAAGCTTATCTCAAGTGTTTGAGAAGCATTCCGGTAGGCGCGCTGTTCCGAGCATTTTCCTCCGCCTTGAACTCTGTATATTTAATTTTGATGTTCTTGAGGTTGGGTAGTCCTGCGCCCCCCAAAACCCCGCCGACGGCTCCTAGAGTGACGACTTTTGCCCGTCATGACAGATACAGAACGGCCAATAGCTGCCCCTCAAGTCGGCCTGCCTAGATATCTAACGCCTTGCTAAACGGCTGCCGAAGCGCAGCGAAGGCTAGCCGGTGGAGGCCACTTTTTTTGCGGCCGATGCGTATTAGAGCAACCAGTTAAATCCCAATTTACTCGAGCACCGGCTGCATATCATAAAAATCATCATCAATAAGCACCTTTACGTTATGAAAATTTCGACCTTCATACTTTCCCGATTTCGTGAAAATGACGGCAGAGGGCATGAACGCATATGAGTATCCATAGCTTGAGCAAGTGAGCGCTATACCGTTCATGAATTTAATTACCTTGTCGAAATCGCAGCCTTCAAATTCATCTTCCACCTGAGTAACCGCAGCTATCGTCCAGCCAACCATTCCCTGAAGTTTACTTGCTGTGTCTCCAGCAGCTGCTGGGAGCGATACAGTAATAAAGAAGGCTGCATAACAACAAGCTAAGAAAGACTTCATTTCATTCGCTCCATAGGCATATACCGGCCGCGGTAAGCCGCGGAGGAGTACTAAGCACGGAGGGCACCCACAAGCGGAGCTTGTGGGTGCTTGACCAGCCAGTTGGACCGCTACGGCAGGCGGCAAGCTTCATGCAGTACCTCCATGACAAAAAATGTGGGTTCAATGTGAACAGTGCCGGTCCTTTCAAGTTCATACGAGTAGCGCCATTTAACAAAAGCGTCATTCAAATGCTGAAGATAGCCAGTGAAATTTGGCTGCTCGCCCAGAGCCCTGTGCGCTGCGCACTTGGGTATTACTTGATTGATTTCGAGATGCGCCTTGGTTGGCAATGAGTGATGCAATTTGACTAGTTCGTGCCCTCGGAGCGCTTTTCCGTGTTTCTGCGCAAGAGCCTTGAGGTACAGTTCGATGCTCAAAGTCGCATTGACGACGAAAGGCGCAGGGGAAAAGCCATTCCTTGGCCTTCTACGAAGGTTTTTCTCGTATATATGCGCCGAAGTGTTGGCGAAGGCTATTGCTTGGTTAAAAACAGCTTGAAAGGGAGTGACTTCCTTGTGCAGCCCTTTTTCTTTAAGGAAGGCACGCACAGCCTCCGCGTCTTGATCTGTGTTGCCAGTTGATCGCACCTCACCGACGACAATGCCGTTTAGAAGAATTGCCTTGGGGCCTGGTGGAATGTTTGGCATGGGGAGCGGCCTAATATCTGAATTAAGCCGCGCCGCGAAGCGGCGTCGGCTTGAATGAATTGTTAGGTCTCAAGCCCACCTGATCCACGTCAGTAGGTCACGAGCGGAATCAGATGAGGGTAGGTCTATCTTAAACAGTTGTCGTTCGCCTGCGAGTTGAGAAGAGACCCGGGCAAGTGCAGTCGAGGGGTTTTCAGGTGGATAGCACGTGACTTTGCCGAGGCGGGCCTTCATACGCTCGGGGAGTTTGCTGACGAAAACAGAGCACTTCGTGGTGGTACGAGGGTCAAACGCCACCTCGGCGCCTGTGTCAAAGCGGTAGCTCACTAGGTATTCGTTATTGTCCTGTTCTAAGCGGACGGCATGCGGATCTGCATCCAGCATGGCTCTCAAATCTTCCCCTTGCATGAATATTCCCCTGTGAGGCCTAACTATAGTTGCCAGCATGCTGGCTTGATCGCAGATTAGCTTGCAGGCTGGGGCTAGGCAATGAGTCAGCTTCCGCGTCGAAAAGTATCGAAATCACTGGCCTGGATACCCAGGCAATGAGAGGGAAGTGAGTCGTCCCTGCTTTCTTAGATGCTTTTGAGCGTCTGCTTTTGGCCGGTTTCTGCCTGCCGCGACTGAGCGGTATGGATCGGTTGCAGTCCTTCAGTGCTTGACTGACGCACTCGCGCTGAGTGGCACCCGCTGACACCCATCAACTGCAAACGGCTGGTCAGCGCGAATGCAAATGACTGGTCAAGTCGGATGCAAACGACTGGTCAGTGGCAATGCAATTAGGTGGTCAAGTGAGATGCAATTATGCAGAGCCCACGCGAGTGGGAATGCGGAGCCTTCCCGCTCGCGTGGGCTTGGCCGAGAAAGCCCCAAGAGTGAAGCTTGCAACGGCGACAGTCGCCACGTCTGTCGCCATGCTGCAAACCAGGTATTGCGCGGGTTGTCGCCGGTGTCGCCGCTGTCGCCAAATCAACCATCACTCCATTTGAGGAGTCATTTTCGGTTACCGGCGGCGTCCGGCGAGTGCTCACCGTATCGGCACGACGTTGTGGTCCCTGGTTTGATTGATCGCAGATGCCGACAGGTTGCCAGTGGCCGCTTTCTGGATGTGCTCACTCCACCAAGCCATCATCGGACGCCGGCGCTCGATGTAGTCCGCTCGGTTGTAAGCGCTTCGGACTTCGTCCTTGTCGACATGCGCCAGCGCGACTTCGATTAGCTCCGGATCCCACCCATGCTCGTTCAGGATGGTGCTGGCCATGGAGCGCATGCCGTGGCTGACCAAGCGGTCCTGGAAGCCCATGCGTTTCAACGCCATGTTGGCGGTCTGGCTATTGGCGTGGGTGCGCGGGTTTCTATCTGCCGGGAACACGTATTCCCTGTGGCCGCTGAGGGGCTTGAGCGCCTCCAGTAACGCGAGTGCCTGTTCGGTCAGCGGGATGGTGTGCGGACGACGCTTTTTCATGCGCTCGGGCGGGATGGTCCAGATGCGTTTGTCGAAGTCGATGTCTGTCCATCGGGTGGTAGCCGCTTCGGCAGGGCGGGTCATGGTGTGCAGTTGCCATTCGATCAGGCAGCGGGTGATCCGCTTGATGCTGGCGTTCGCGATTTCGATCATGAGCTCGGAAAGCTCATCGGGTCGTAGCGCGGCCATGTTCTCTTTTTTGGGCTTCTTGAAGACCGCCCGAATGCCACTGAGAGGGTTAGCGAAAATCAGCCCGGAGTTCACCCCGTAAGTCATGATCTCGTTGAGCCGTTGGCTCAACCGCTTCACTGTCTCGAGACTGCCTTTGGCTTCGATTGGGCGAAGGAGCTTGATGACCATCGGGGCGCTGACTTCCGAGAGGGGTGTCGATTTCATGCTCGGAAAAATATGCAGCGTAAGTGAGCGCCAGATGTCCTCGGCATATGCCGGTGTGACGGAATCTTTCTTCAGTTCGAACCAGGCCGTGGCTACGTTCTCGAACGTGTGTTCTGTCTCCGCTCGTTTGGCTTGCACCAGCTCGTTGCGTTGAGCTTTCGGGTCGATGCCTTGCGCCAACAGCTCTCGGGCCTCAACCGCTTTCTTTCTGGCTTGTGCAAGAGAAAGCTCGGGATAGGTACCGAGTGCCATGTTGATTCGGTTCTTCGTTACTGGATGCCTGTAGTTGAAATTCCACTGCATCGAGCGATTGACCCTGACTCGCAGCTGAAGCCCGTCACCATCGGTGAGGACGTAGTCCTTGTCTCTGGGTTTGACAGCCTTGAGCTGACGGTCCGAGAGGCGAGCGGTTTGAGCGCACATGAGAAGTACTCCATGTCACCTTTTGGTATTCCCAAGATTAGCGCTGGGTAGCCGGGAATACCACTGGGAATACCAAGTCGGCTGGAACTCAAAAACGTTCTATGGAGCCAAGTAGCGCTCAAACCCTTGATTTCACTGGATTTTAGGCACAAAAAAAGACGTCCGTGGACGTCTTTAGATGATGAAGTGGTGGAGCCGGGGGGATTTGAACCCCCGTCCGCCAGTACTCCGCTGTCGGTACTACATGCGTAGCCGTTTCTATTAAGTTAACCCTCAGCGACCCGAAGGGCAGGGTGCTTTGGGCGAGTTGTGTAAGTTTTAGCCGATTCGTCCACAACGTACTGCACGGCGATTCTGTTCTATATGACAATCACTTTGGGTTTACAGACATCCCCTGGTGATTGCTGGACCCGAAGGTACCAGAAGCTCAGGGCTAAGGCTGCTTACGCAGCGAGAGCGAATTCCTGGCCGTAGTTTTCGTCATTGGCAACTATAAGTAGTTGCAACAGTGGATTTACGAGTTCTGTTACCAACTCGGCATGCACCTAAAGTTTCGCAACCGGCGTCGAATCCTAAACGGCCCCGAGCCCACTGCTCTGTGGATCAATTTGAGCAGCAAGCCTGTGCAGTGTACGCCAACGCGTTCGATAAGGCCAACCCGAAGGTTGGCCTTGAGCGCGCATCAGCCCTTGTCGGGGGTACGGGTCTGGATTTTGGTCAGGGTCCCGGTGGTGATGTCGATGCAATCTTTGGTGTTACCGGCAGCCTTGGCTTCCTGTGCTTTCTTCAGCGCCGCCTTGGCGTTGTCCATGGCGTTCTCCGAGGTGGCGGGCGCGGTGGCGATGGCATCCTGGAGTTTCTGGATATTGCCATCGCACAGGTCTTCATCCGCTGCAAACACCGGCGAGGCCAACAGTGCAGCGGTGATGAACAATCCAGCAATTGCAGAGTGCTTCATGGGTATCTCCTTGTGCATGAGGGCTCGGTGCTGCCGGTCGATGGGGCTGCTGGCCGAGGGGGTTAAGCTCTTTTGCAGGGCTTAGCTAGATGACTATAGACGCACGCAGGAATTCGGTTTTTTTTTGCGGTTTTGCCGAGACGGTAGGGGCGGGTGCCCGCTGGCGGCTTGCTCGCGATGAACTCGGGGCTGGTGGGTTGAATCAGTCAGCACCGGTTTTTTGTTGAGTTCATCGCGAGCAGGCTCGCTCCCACATTACAGACACCCACCCCAGGTAGGCCCTATGCCGGGCGGGCCTGGGTCACTCGGTCTACCAGGTAGACCAGGCCGTGGTAGTCGATCCCGCCGTGCTGGCTGAGGCCGATTTCACAGGTTCGGCTGGTGGAGATGCCTTCGCTGCAATGCTGCACGGCGTCCTTGAGGGTACGCAGTGAGTGGGCGTTCAGCTCGGGGGTGGTGAAGCCTTTGTCGCCGGCAAACCCGCAGCAGTGGATGCCTTCGGGGATCACCACGTTGTTGCTGCAACGCCGGACCAGGTCGATCAGCGCCTGGCTTTCGCCCAGGTGCTGGGTGCTGCAGGTCACGTGCACGGCAATTGGGGCGTCTTGCGGGGTGAAGTCGAGGCGCTCCAGCAGGTGGCTGCGGATGAAACGCACCGGGTCGTAGAGGTCCAGGCGCGTGTCGCCCAGGTCCTGCATCAGGCGCAGGGTGCAGGGGCTGGTGTCGCAGTAGATTGGATCGAGCCCGCCGCGGCTGGCGTGGAGCAGGGCGCCGAGCAGTTCCTGGCGTTTGTGTTCGGCTTGTTCGGCATAGCCTTTGGAGGCGAACGGCTGGCCGCAGCAGAGGTTGTCGAGGTTGTCCGGAAACACCACTTGGTAGCCGGCTTTTTCCAGCAGGCCGCGGGTTTTGTCGTACAGCGAGGTCTGCTCCTTGTCGCCCGCTGCCGGGCCCATGGCGCGTGAGACGCAGGCCGCCAGGTAGACCACTCGCGGGCGTGCATCGCTGACCGTCGGGCTGAAACGGATCGCCCGTTCCGGCTGGGGCATGGCGTTGCTCCACTGCGGAATCTGCCCTTTCGACAGTTGGCTGAGGCGGGCCGAGAGTTTGCTCAGGCGTGGCGCGCCGAGCAGCATCCGCGCGCCGTTGGCCACGTGCAGGGTGAAGCGCGCGCCTTGCAGGGCCGTGGCGAAGTGTCCTTCCAGCCAACTAGCGGTTTTCACATGGGTGGCGCTGCGGCTGCGCAGTTTTTTCACCAGCTCGCCGGTGTTGATGCCCACCGGGCAGCGTTGCGCGCACAGGCCGGTCGCCGCGCAGGTGTCGAGGCCTTGGTATTGGTAGGCTTCTTCCAGTTCGCGGGTGTCGATGCCGGCGCGTTTTTTCGCCTGGATGTCGCGCCAAATGACGATGCGCTGGCGCGGGCTCAGGGTCAGGCCTTTGGACGGGCAGACCGGCTCGCAGAAGCCGCACTCGATGCATTTGTCGACGATCTCGTCGGCAGCCGGCAAGGGCTTGAGATGCTTGAGGTGGATCTGCGGGTCTTCGCTGAGGACCACGTCCGGGTTGAGGATGGCGTTGGGATCGAGCAGGCGTTTGAGCTGCCACATCAACTGGTAGGCATCGCTGCCCCATTCCAGCTCGACGAAGGGTGCCATGTTGCGCCCGGTGCCGTGTTCGGCCTTGAGCGAGCCACCGAATTCCACGGCCACCAGTTGCGCCACGTCGTCCATGAACGCCTGGTAGCGGGCGACTTCTTGCGGGCTGTTGAAGCCCTGGGTGAAGACGAAGTGCAGGTTGCCCTCCAGGGCGTGGCCGAACAGGATCGCTTCGTCGTAGTGGTGTTTGTCGAACAGCTCGATCAGGCGGTTGACGCCGATTGCCAGTTGCTCCACCGGGAAGGTGACGTCTTCGATGATCACCGTGGTCCCGGTTTTGCGGACCGCGCCGACGGCGGGGAAGGTGTCTTTGCGGATCGCCCAGAGCTTGGCGTTTTCCGCGGGGTCCTGGGTGAAGTCGACCTGCTTTTCCACCGGGAAGGGCGCCAACGAGCTCATGATCTGCGCCAACTGTTCCTCCAGCAGCGCCGACGTGGCGGCGCGGGACTCGATCAGCAAGGCGCAAGCCTGGCTCGACAGTTGTTGGACGAACGCCGGCATCCCGGGTTTGTCCTGCACCGAGCGCAGGCTGCGGCGGTCCAGCAGTTCCACCGCCGAGACCGGCTGGCTTTTCAGCACGGTGACGGCGGTGCAGCAGGTTTCCACGTCGGGGAAGACGATCAGCGCCGAAGCTTTGTGCGGATGGTCGATCACCGTGTCGTAGGTCACCGCGCTGATGAAGCCCAGGGTGCCTTCGGAGCCCACCAGCAGGTGGCTCAAGATATCCACAGGCTCGTCGTAGTCCACCAGGGCATTGAGTGACAGGCCGGTGGTATTTTTCAGACGGTATTTATGGCGAATTTTCGCCGCCAGGCTGGCATTGGCCCGGGTCTCGCGACCCAGGGTCGCCAGGCGCTCCAGCAGGTCGGCGTGACTGACACGAAAAGCCGCGACGCTGGCGGGGTCCTCGCTGTCCAGGCGACTGCCGTCGGCCAGCACCAGGCGAATCCCGGCCAGGGTGTGGTAGGTGTTCTGGGCGGTGCCGCAGCACATGCCGCTGGCGTTGTTGGCGACGATGCCGCCGATCTTGCAGGCGTTGATCGAGGCCGGGTCCGGGCCGATCTTGCGCCCGAAAGGAGCCAGCCAGGCGTTGGCCTGAGCGCCGATGACGCCCGGCTGCAGGCGGATCTGGGTACCCTGGCCGCGAATCTCGCGGCCGTTCCAATTATCCCCCAGCACGATCAGTACCGAGTCGCTGATGGCCTGGCCGGACAGGCTGGTGCCGGCCGCGCGGAAGGTTACCGGGACGCGGTCGCGCTGGGCCAATTGCAGCAGGCTGACCACTTCGTCTTCGGACTCGACGCGGATCACTAGTTGCGGGATCAGTCGGTAGAAGCTGGCGTCAGTGCCAAAGGCCAGGGTCGACAGCGGGTCGTCGAAACGTCGCTCGCGGGGAATCAGTTGCTGCACATCGCGCAGGAAAGCCGTCGGTAGGGTCATTGGTCCTCCAGGATCAGTACCACCAGGTCTTTCGGACCGTGGGCGCCGTACGCCAGGACTTGCTCGATATCGGCGGTCTTCGATGGGCCGGACACCAGCAGCGCGTTGGTCGGCATGCCTTGGGCCCAGTTGAACTCGCGTTGTACCTGATAGAAGTTGTCGCGGATTTCGCTGGCCTTGAGCAGGGCGAAATGCACCGGCGGCACCAGGCTCATCAAGCGCGGTTCTTCGCGGGTCGGCCAGAGGATCAGGCTACCGGTGGCAGCGATGGCGCCGAGGGTGGCGGTCAGGCTGGCCGGGGTGTCGTTGAACAACTCGGCTTTCCATTCCTCTACCGGTCGGTCGTAGGCTTTCAGCGTCGGCAACCCGGGATGTTGCGCCCAGTGCTGGGTGACGCGTTGCCCGTGGGCGGTGGTCGGGGCGATCAACAGGCTGGGTAACTGGCGCTCGGCCAACAGCTGCGCGAGCAATGCCGGCCAGCCGTCAGCCGAGGTCAGGTGGATTTCGGTGTGCACCGCTTCCATCAGCTTGCGCAGTTGTGGGATGCGTTGTTCGGCGGTGTAGGTGTAGGGCTCGGTCACCAGCGCTTCATCAAAGTTGTCGGGCACGGGTGTGGTGCCCGTCAGGCTGTGGCGCAGCTTGGCGAGAATGTTCTGTTTGGCACTCATCAGCGATCCCCCTGTTTGCCCAGATGCTCGCGGGCCATGTCATGCAGTGAGCGGGCGGCCGGTTTTGGCGCGCTGTGGTTTTGCGTCCAGGGGCCAAGGTTGTTCGGCGTGAGGGCGCGCAGACGGGTGGCGAAGAAGCCGAACAACCGATACAGGGTTGGCGAGCTGTTGAGCCTGGCCCAGGCGTTCCAGATGAAACGCTCTTTGCGCGAGTACTTGCTGCCCTGGCCGCGCATGACCTGGTGCGGGGTGTCGGGTGCCTTGACGTTCTCTTCGCGCAGGCGGCGCAGCAGGGCCGGGATCGGGATTTTCACCGGGCACACTTCACCGCAGGCGCCGCACAGGGAGGACGCGCTCGGGTGGTCGGGGACTTTCGCCAGGCCGACCATGTGCGGGGTGATGATCTTGCCGATCGGCCCAGGGTAGACCTCGCCATAGGCGTGGCCGCCGATGCGGGTGTAGACCGGGCAGTGGTTCATGCAGGCACCGCAGCGGATGCAGTTGAGGGTCTGGCGCAGTTCGCTGTCGGCGAAGGCCTGGCTGCGGCCGTTGTCCAGCAGCACCAGGTGCACTTGCTGCGGGCCGTCGAGCTCGTGGGCCTGGCGCGGACCGGAGATCATGTTGACGTAGGTGGTGATCGGCTGGCCGAGGGCCGAGCGGGTCAGCAGCGACAGCAGCGGGACCACGTCGCGCAGGTTCTCGACGACTTTCTCGATCCCGGTGACGGCGATATGCACCGGCGGTACGGTGGTCGACATGCGGCCGTTGCCTTCGTTTTCCACCAGCAGCAGGGTGCCGGTTTCAGCCACGGCGAAATTGACGCCGGAGACGCCGATGTCGGCTTCGAAGAATTTCTGGCGCAAGACTTTGCGCCCGATCTGAATGAGTTGGTCAACGTCCTTGGTGTACTCCACGCCAAGTTTGTCGTGGAACAAGGACGCGACCTGACCGGCATTCTTGTGGATCGCCGGCATAATAATGTGTGAAGGCTTCTCGTGGTCGAGCTGGACGATGAACTCGCCCATGTCCGATTCCAGGCATTCAATGCCCTGTTCAGCGAGGACATGGTTCATCTCCATCTCTTCGCTGACCATCGATTTGCCCTTGATCACTTGCCGCGCCTCGTGAGCGCGGATGATCTTGAGGACGATGCCATTGGCCTCGTCCACCGTTTCCGCCCAGTGCACTGTCACACCGTTGCGGGTCAGGTTCTGTTCAAGTTGCTCGAGCAGGTCGGGCAGCTTGGATAACGCGCGGGCGCGGACAGCATTGCCCAGCGCGCGCAAATGTTCTCTTTCGTGGGCATCGCTGAAGGACGCTGCCCGTTTTGTCATCAGTGAATCCATCGCAGTGCGAAAGTTGTTTCGCAGTTGCTGGTCGTCCAAAGCCTTGTGAGCCCGGGCGCGAAAATCTTCGTCGACGCTGACCGTCGGAATAATCGTGGAAGTGCTCATCGGGCACCTCCGGTTCGCTGCCAGAGGAAGCTGGCCAAGTGTTGGCCACGTAGCGCTGCCTGCTGTTTCTCGAGCGAGCCGTTGATGTTCATCAAGCAACCGCAGTCGGCACTGAGTACCTGGTGGGCGCCGGATTCCTTCAACGACCGGGTCTTGTCCGCCACCATCGCGCCGGAAATGTCTGGCATACGGACGCTGAACGTCCCGCCAAAGCCACAACATTCGCTTTCGTGATCGTGGTTGACCCGTTCCACGTTGCTCAGTTGCGCCAACAACTCGCGACCGTGCAGGTGGGTGTTCATCTCGCGGCGTGCCGAGCACGACGTGTGCAGGGCCACTTTGACCGGTGCGCCGCTGTCCTTGAGCTGCACCTTGCAGACAAACAGCAGGAACTCGGCCAATTCATATGTCCGGGCGGCGAGCGCCTGGACGTGCAGCAAAGTGTCCGGCTCGTCCTTGAACAAGTCGGCGTAGTGTTCGCGCAGCATGCCGGCGCAGGAACCCGACGGCACCACCACCGGATAATCCCCGGCAAACAACGCCAGTTGCGAGCGCGCCACGGTCCGTGCCTGCTCGGTGTAACCCGAGGTGTAGGCCGGTTGTCCGCAGCAGCTTTGGCCTTGCGGGTACTCCACGCGAATGCCTTCGCGCTCCAGCAGGTGAATCGCGTCCATCCCGGCTTCGGGATAGAACAGGTCGACCACGCAGGTGCCGAACAGGTAGACCCGTGGCGGTTTTACGCTGGGGTACTGGCGCGGTTCAGGCAGTGGCGGGGCAACCCGCGTCGCGTTCGGCACCGCGTTGTAGAAAAGCTCGCTCATCAGGCGTGTCTCCGGGTGGGCCCGGTTATCCGTCTGCTGCGGTTGCTGACTGTAAAGCGACAAGCTTTCAGCAACCTTGCAGACCGGGTTGTGAGTTGCAGACGCCGCAGGCGGGCCACGGCGTCGGTTCTTTCGCTTTTGTTTAGTGCACCAGCATGCCAGTGAACCAATAGGCCTGGGCCAGTGTGATCAGGCCGACGATGGTTGCAAAGAATAGGCTGTGCTTGAGGGTGAAGCGGAACAGATCCGATTCCTTGCCCACCAGGCCGGTCGCGGCGCAGGCTACGGCGATCGATTGTGGCGAGATCATTTTGCCGGTTACGCCGCCGCTGGTGTTGGCGGCCACGAGCAAGGTGTCGCTGACGCCGATCTGGTGCGCGGTGGTCGCTTGCAGCGAACTGAACAGGGCATTGGAGGAGGTGTCCGAGCCGGTCAGGAACACGCCCAGCCAGCCGAGGAACGGCGAGAAGAACGGGAACGCCGCGCCGGTGCCTGCCAGGACCAGGGCCATGGTCGACGACATGCCCGAGTAGTTGGTGACGAAGGCAAACGCCAGCACCATGCCGATCGAAAGAATCGGCCAGCGCAGTTCGTAGAAGGTCTCTTTCAAAGTGGTCAGACCAGTTTTGAAATTGATCTTCAATACCCACATGGAGATCAGTGCGGAGAAGAAAATCGCCGTGCCGGTCGCCGAAATCGGGTCCAGCTTGAACACCGCAGGAATGGCCGTCGGGTTGGTGACGATCGGGGCGACCTTGACCACCATCTGGTCCAGGTGCGGGATGGCGAAGTTGAACACCCAGCTGTACATCGAGCCGCCAGCGGCAAACATCGCCTTGAAGGGCTTGAGGGTCCAGATGGTCACCAGCACGGTGAGGATCAGGAACGGCGACCAGGCCTTGATGATTTCACCCAGGCTGTAGGGCGAAGCCACGCTGCTGCGTTTCTGCCCGAAACCACCGACGCTGGCGGTGACTACGGCGTCCGAAGTGACACCGGCGATCTGCGCGCCAGCGGTACGTTTAGGCTGCCAGACCTTGAGGAACAGGGTCAGGGAAATCAGGCTGGCCAGGGCCGAGGTGATGTCCGGCAGTTCCGGGCCGATGAAGTTGGAGGTGAAATACTGGGTGATGGCGAAGCTCAGGCCGGCCACCAGGGCGGCTGGCCAGGTTTCCCGCACGCCGCGCATGCCGTCCATCATGAACACCAGCCAGAACGGCACGAACAGCGACAGCAGCGGCAGCTGGCGGCCGGTCATGGCGCCGATCTTGAAGGCGTCGATGCCCGTAACCTGGCCGGCGACGATGATCGGGATGCCCAGTGCGCCAAACGCCACGGGTGCGGTGTTGGCAATCAGGCACAGGCCGGCGGCGTACAGCGGGTTGAAGCCAAGGCCCACCAGCAGGGCAGCGGTAATGGCCACCGGTGCACCGAAGCCTGCCGCGCCTTCGAGGAAAGCGCCGAAGCAGAAGCCGATCAGCAGCACTTGCAGGCGCTGGTCATCGGTAATCGACAGCACGGAGCTGCGGATCACTTCGAACTGGCCACTCTTGACCGTCAGTTTGTAGAGGAACACGGCGGCCACGATGATCCAGGCAATCGGCCACAGTCCGTAGGCAAAGCCATAACCGGCGGCGGCGAAGGCCATATCGACCGGCATCTGGAAGGCAAAGATTGCCACCAGGATCGACAACGCCAGAGTGATGCTGCCGGCGACGTGTCCTTTGAGGCGGAACACGGCCAGGGCCAGGAAGAAAAATACGATGGGGATAACGGCCGCGAGCGCGGACAAGCCGAGACTGCCGAGCGGGCTGTAGAGCTGTTGCCAGGTTTGCATATGGGGTGGCCCCTAATTGTTGTTGGTCAGGCACTGAACGCGTACTTGGATAATTGGTAAGACCAATTTACAATCGCTGTGGGCTAGGTTAAAAGCCTTGTGGGTGGTGTGTCAATTTGCCGCCCTAAAACTTTTGTCGAATGAGCGGTGCAGGGGCCATCTGATCCGCTCGATCAAATGTGCTCTGGTAGGTGCTGGCGCGGCGTCAATAGGCCAGAATAGAGAGCCCGGCGAGCCGTCGGGATGGTGGAGAATGAGTTATGGGGTTTGATCAGGTTCGTCAGCGCCGTTTGTCTGACGATATTGTCGAGCAGCTCGAAGGGATGATTCTCGAGGGCACGCTGAAGTCTGGGGAGCGGCTGCCGGCAGAGCGCGCCCTGGCTGAACAGTTTGGGGTGTCGCGGCCTTCGCTGCGCGAGGCGATCCAGAAATTGACAGCCAAGGGCTTGCTGGTCAGTCGCCAGGGCGGCGGCAATTATGTGGTCGAATCCCTGGGCTCGACCTTCAGCGATCCCCTGCTGCACCTGCTGGAGAGCAACCCCGAAGCCCAGCGTGACTTGCTGGAATTTCGTCACACCCTGGAAGCTTCATGCGCCTACTACGCGGCGTTGCGGGCGACTGAGGTCGACCGTCAGCGATTGACGGCGGCGTTCGATGAGTTGCAGGACTGCTACACCCGTCACGATGAAGTGAGTCGGGCGGAGGAGGGGGCTGCGGACGCCAGGTTTCACCTGGCGATTGCCGAGGCCAGCCACAACGCGGTGTTGCTGCACACCATTCGTGGGCTGTTTGATCTGCTCAAGCGCAACGTGGTGACCAACATCGGCGGTATGTACCAGCAACGCACGGAAACCCGCGACATGCTGATCACTCAGCACCGGGAGTTGTACCTGGCGATTATCGAAGGGCGCGCCGAACAGGCAAGAGAGGTTTCCAGTCGCCATATCCTGTATGTGCAGGAGGTGCTGGAAGAGGTGCGGCAGCAAGTGCAGCGCGAAGCCCGGGCGGAGCGGCGCAAGGGGATGTGATCATGATCGTTCCCACGCAGGGCGTGGGCACGATCAATTCAAGGCAAGAAGTTAGTCTTCCTTGCCCTTGTTGCGCACCGCGCGCTGCAGCTCGCGGCCGGCATCACGTTCGCGCTCGGTATCGCGCTTGTCGTATTCCTTCTTGCCCTTGCCCAGAGCGATCTCGCACTTGACCATGTGCTTGCTCCAGTACCAGGACAGGCATACGCACGCATAGCCTTTTTGCTGCACGGCAGCTGCCAGCTTTTCCAGCTCGCGCCGGTTGAGCAGCAATTTGCGAGTGCGCACCGGGTCGGCAATGACGTGGGTGCTGGCGGTCATCAGGGGCGTGATGTGGCTGCCGAGCAGCCAGGCCTCGCCATCCTTGAGCAGCACATAACTGTCGACCAGTTGCAGCTTGCTCGCCCGCAGACTTTTTACTTCCCAGCCGGCCAGGACCAGACCAGCCTCGAACCGATGTTCGATGAAGTAATCGTGTCGCGCCTTTTTATTCTGCGCGATGGTCCCTGTTGGGTGTTTCTTCTGTTTAGCCATAGGGGCGGCATTATAGGCAGTTGCGCGCGAGTCGGCTACGGGGATCCTGCGTGCTTGAGCGCATTGAGTGAATCCCGGACAATGCGCCCTCTTTTTTAGTGGTTGGGCGTAGTGTCGATGTCGTCAGACAAGGTTTCAGTCCACGGTAGTTGGGCGAGCCGTTGGGTATTCATACTCGCTGCAACCGGCTCGGCCGTGGGCCTGGGAAGCATCTGGAAATTCCCCTACATGGTCGGCGTCTATGGCGGCGGTGCGTTTGTCCTGGTGTTCCTGGCGTGTATCGCGTTGATCGGCCTGCCGGTGATGCTGGCGGAAACCCTGATTGGCCGCCGAGCCCGGCAAAGTCCGGCGAACGCCTTGAAGGTGCTGGCGTTGGAGGCGGGGCATTCGGCGAAATGGTCCTGGGGGGCATTTGCCGGGATGATCACGGCGTTGCTGATCCTGTCTTTTTATAGCGTGGTCGGTGGCTGGTCCCTGGATTACATCATCAGCATGGGTCGGGGGGATTTCCAGGGTGTGGCGGCCGATCAGGTCGGCGCCTACTTTGAGGGGGTGATCGCCAACCCGTGGCGCCTGACACTCTGGCATAGCCTGTTCATGCTGCTGTCGGCGGCGGTCATTGCCAAGGGGGTGGTGGCGGGGCTGGAGCGCAGCCTGCGGATCATGATGCCGCTGCTGTTCGTGATGCTCCTGGTGTTGCTGGGCTACAGCATGACCACCGGGCATTTCATGGAGGGCGTGCATTTCATGTTCGACTTCGATTCGGCGAAAGTCCTTGGCGGCCTGTTGCCCGCCATGGGACATGCGTTCTTTTCCCTGAGCGTGGGCGTGGGCTCGATCATGATCTACGGTGCGTATATGCCCAAGGATTCGTCGATCTCCGGCACCGTGGTCGGGGTTGCCCTGCTGGACACCTTTGTTTCGCTGCTGGCCGGCCTGGCGTTGTTTCCGATTGTGTTTGCCGGCGGTTTGAACCCGAGTGAGGGGCCTGGGCTGATGTTTGTCAGCCTGCCTTTTGCCTTTGGTAATGTGGCGTTCGGCCAGGTGATGGGGGTGGTGTTTTTTGTCCTGGTGGCCATTGCCGCCTGGAGTTCGGCGATCTCGCTGCTTGAACCGATGGTCGCGTATCTGGTTGAGCGGACGAAAATCCGCCGGAGCTGGGTGACGTTCTGGCTGGCCTTCAGTTGCTGGTTTGTTGGCCTGGGGACGGTGTTTTCCTTCAATATCTGGAAGCAGGCCAAGTTTTTTGTGAACGACGGCGCCGGGTTCCACCTCTACCAATGGGGTGCGCACAGCGGCCTGGACTTCTTTGGCGTGATCGATTTCTTCACCTCGCGGATCATGTTGCCGCTCGGTGGTTTGTGTTTTGTGGTGTTTGCGGGTTGGGTCATGAATCGGGGAGCGGTGCGCGACGAATTGTCGATCCGCAATCCGGCGCTGTTTGCCCTGACCTTGTTTTTGATGCGCTATGTGGCGCCCATCGGCATTCTTGTAGTGTTTGCCGCCCAGCTGTGGAAGTGACGCTGACATGACGACCCATATTCAACGTTCGGCCCTGTTGCCGTATCCGGCGCAAGCGCTTTATGACCTGGTCAATGACGTGGCGCGTTATCCGGAGTTCCTGCCCTGGTGTTCCGAGGCCAAGGTGATGGAAAGCTCCGCCGAGCATATGCGTGCCAGCGTCGGGGTGGCCAAGGGTGGGCTCAGCCAGCATTTTGTTACGCGTAACACGCTGGTGCCTGGGCATTCGATCGAGATGAACCTTGAGGAAGGGCCTTTCACCCAGCTGCATGGTCTCTGGGTGTTCAAGCCCTTGGGCGAGAAGGCCTGCAAGATCAGCCTGGACCTGACGTTCGACTACGCCGGGCCGATTGTGCGGGCGACACTGGGGCCGCTGTTCAATCAGGCTGCCAATACCCTGGTGGATGCGTTCTGTCAGCGGGCCAAGCAACTGCATGGTTGAGTCGATGATGGACGTCGAGGTGGTGTATGCCGCCGTTGATCGTCAGGTGTTGCTGGCGGTTCAGGTACCTGCGGGGTGTAGCGTGCGTTCGGCACTGCAGTTGTCGGGGATAGCCGGGGAGTTTGCGGAGCTGGATCTGGCGAGTTGCGCCGTGGGTATTTTTGGCAAGGTGGTGGTTGATCCTGAGCACTGCCTGGTTCGGGCGGGGGATCGGATTGAGATTTATCGGCCGTTGTTGGCTGATCCCAAGGAGGTTCGTCGGTTGCGGGCGGCTAAGGCGGCGCGGGCTAGGGGGGATTGAGGTTTTTTTGGGGGGTATATTCGTTGTTGCGGTAACGGCCACCTAGGGCTTCGCCCTTACGGCGAGGCACTTTTGACACGCAATAAAAAAGCCCGGCATGCCGGGCTTTTTCTTGTGTCGCATAATGTTACTGCGTGGTGTCCAACGGCTCTGGTGTTGGTACGGGTACGGTTTCTACGCCGTCGACGTCTTTCTGGATCTGGTCCAGTAGTGAGCCCGGCTTGACCGGTTTCTCTGGTTTTGGCTGTTCGACGTTTTCCACTGGGGCGGACACGCTGGTGCCGCTGTCCTTGCCCATCAGGGCTTCATCACGGCTTACGCCAGGCATGAAGTCGCCCGACAAGCTGACGAGTTGGTCGTCTGGATTGAAGATAACGCTGATGCGTTCCTGTTGGCGTTCACCGCCGCCAGGCTGCAGGCTGTACAGGTAATCCCAGCGATTGGCATGGAACGTGTCGGTCAGCAGAGGGTTGCCCATGATAAACCGTACTTGCCGACGGGTCATTCCCGGGCGTAACTGGTCTATCATGTCCTGCGTGACGACATTGCCCTGCTGGATGTCGATTTTGTAAACCCCGGGGAATGAACAACCGGCGAGTGCGAGCAGTCCCACGAAGGTGAAACTGGTTAGCAAGAGCTTGGTGTTTTGCATCGGTGGGCGACTTCCACTATCTTGGCTGGGACAACGTAAACGCCGATCATACCCGCATTAAGAGAAGCTGCGAAGCAGCATCGCGAGAAAGCTGACCATGGTTGAAAATAGCGAACTACGCAAAGCCGGCCTTAAAGTGACCCTGCCACGGGTCAAAATTCTGCAAATGCTCGATTCCGCCGAGCAGCGTCACATGAGTGCCGAGGATGTCTACAAGGCACTGATGGAAGCTGGCGAGGATGTCGGTCTGGCCACGGTTTACCGTGTACTGACTCAATTCGAAGCCGCTGGTCTTGTGGTCCGTCATAACTTCGACGGCGGCCACGCGGTCTTCGAACTGGCTGACGGCGGTCACCACGACCATATGGTCAACGTGGATTCCGGTGAAGTGATCGAATTCTTCGACGAAGAAATCGAAAAGCTTCAGAAGGCGATCGTCGAGAAGCACGGTTTCGAGTTGGTGGATCACAACTTGGTGCTGTACGTACGTACTAAAAAGTAAGCATGTCGCGCGGACTCAGGTCCGCGAAACGAACGAAGGCGACCCAAGGGTCGCCTTCGTGCTGTCTGGCCGATTCAACTTTTGGCCGTTACCACCATTTTTTTCGCGTGAGCCAGGGATTCCTTGGTCAGGTCGATACCCCCCAGCATTCGTGCTACTTCTTCTATTCGCTCGTTCTTGCTCAGTTTGGATACAGCAGTGCGCGTGGCTTGGTCGCCGCGGACCTTGTGCACAAACAGGTGTTGATGCCCCTGGGAGGCCACCTGCGGCAGGTGCGTGACCGTCAGGACCTGGCCGCGCTCGCCAAGGCGGCGCAGCAGTTGGCCGACAATTTCCGCGGTCGGGCCGCCGATGCCCACGTCCACTTCGTCGAACACCAGGGTCGGTATGCGCGAGGTTTGCGCGGTGATCACCTGGATGGCCAGGCTGATGCGCGACAGCTCGCCCCCCGAGGCGACTTTCGCCAGCGCCTTGAGCGGTTGCCCGGGGTTGGCGCTGACCAGCAGTTCTACCTGTTCCAGGCCATTGGGCAGCAGCTCGGCGCTGGTGTTGGCGCGTAGTTCGATGCTGAAACGCCCGCCCGGCATGCCCAGGCGCTGGATTTCCTGTTCGACGGCGTGGGCCAGGCTGGAAGAAGCCTGGTGGCGCAAGTCACTCAGTTCCCGGGCTTTCTCTTGGTAGTGGCGGGCGAAAGCCCCCAGTTCTTCGCTGAGGCGCTCGATGGACTCATCGTTGGCATTCAGGGTTTCGAGCTCGTCCAGCAGGCGTTGCTGGAGGTCGGCTACCTCGGTCGGCTGGATCCGGTGTTTGCGTGCCAGGGTATAGATGGTGTCCAGGCGCTCTTCGAGTTGCTGCAGGCGTGCTGGATCGGCGTCGAAGTTGTCGAGGAACCGGTTCAGTTCGCCGACTGCTTCTTCGACCTGGATCTGCGCACTGGTGAGCAAGTTGGTGGCTTCACCCAGGGCGTTGACCGAGTTGTTGACGCTGGACAGGCGATTGAGGCTGGCAGTCAGGGCGTTTAGCACATTACCGGAGTCACTTTCGCTGCACTGCTCGACCACCTGTCGGCAAATGCCCAGCAGGGTTTCTGCGTTGGTCAGGTTTTTATGCTCTTGCTCAAGCTGCTCCAGCTCGTTGTCGCCGAGGCCGAGGTTTTCCAGCTCTTCGAGTTGATAGCTGAGCAACTGGTGGCGAGCGCGCTGTTCGTCGCCGGAGTTGGACAGGCGTTCGAGTTCCTGGCGGGTCTGGCGCCAGCGCTGGGCGGCGAGCTGGACCTGGCGGGCCAGGTCGGTGGCGCCGGCATACTCGTCCAGCAGGCGGCGATGGGTATCGGTCTTGAGCAGTGACTGGTGTTCGTGCTGGCTGTGGATGTCGATCAGCAGTTCGCCGAGGGCCTTGAGGTCGCCAAGGGGGCAGGGCGTGCCGTTGATGTAGCCGCGCGAGCGACCCTCGGCGGTGATGACCCGGCGCAGGATGCACGGGCCGTCGTTGTCCAGGTCGCGCTCGGCGAGCCAGGTGCGGGCTTCGGGGATATCAACCAGGTCGAAGGTGGCGAGGATGTCGGCCTTTTCCGCGCCCGGGCGTACCACGCCGCTGTCGGCGCGATCGCCCAGGGTCAGGCCCAGGGCGTCGAGCATGATCGACTTGCCGGCGCCGGTTTCCCCTGTGATCACGCTCATCCCGCGATCCAGTTCGAGATCGAGATGTTCAACGATGGCGTAGTTGTGTACGGACAGGTGCACCAGCATAAAGGCCGCTCCCAGGCTTAAGGTCTGGTTATTTATACAGTAGTTTATTTACCCCTGACAATGCCCTCGTTTAGCTCGATTTGCTTGGTGTCGGTGTTTTTTTAAAACCTGGCGCCAGGCCAATTCAGCGGTTTTTGTGTGGGTAATGCGCTTCTGCACACGGCAGGCCCTTGAACCTGCAAATTGCGACCCCATATACCGGAACAGAAGCGCGAGTCGAGTTCGCGCACGATTTTGAAAGGAGAAATCTATGGCTGACGAACAGACGCTGGATACGCAAAATCTAGACGCCAATCAGGCTCCCCAAGCATCGGGTGAAGACCTGGTGGCTCGTGTACAAGTGCTCGAAGAGCAACTGGCTGGCGCTCAGGATCAGGCTTTGCGTGTTGCAGCTGATCTGCAGAACGTCCGCCGTCGCGCCGAGCAGGATGTAGAAAAGGCTCACAAGTTCGCGCTGGAAAAATTCGCTGGCGACCTGCTGCCGATCATCGACAGCCTGGAGCGCGGCCTGGAGTTGTCCAATCCGGACGACGAAAGCATTCGTCCGATGCGTGAAGGGATCGAGCTGACCCTGAAAATGTTCCAGGACACCCTGAAACGTTATCAGCTGGAAGCGATCGATCCGGAAGGTGAGCCGTTCAACGCCGAGCACCATCAGGCGATGGCGATGCAGGAAAGCGCCGACATGGAACCCAACAGCGTGCTGAAGGTGTTCCAGAAGGGCTACGTGCTCAATGGTCGCCTGCTGCGCCCGGCCATGGTTGTGGTCAGCAAGGCCCCGGCGCCGGTTTCGCCCTCGATTGACGAGCAGGCTTGAAATCCGCCGCAAGGCCCCCATTTATAAGTCAAGCGTTTAAGTGCTACCGCAGTTAGCCACCACTGCTGCGGCAACCAAATCCAAAGTTTCGGGAGAGTTAACATGGGCAAAATTATCGGTATCGACCTGGGGACTACCAACTCCTGCGTCTCCATCCTTGAAAACGGCAACGTAAAAGTTATCGAGAACGCCGAAGGCGCGCGTACCACTCCGTCGATCGTGGCCTACGCCAACGATGGCGAAATCCTGGTTGGCCAGTCGGCCAAGCGTCAGGCAGTGACCAATCCGCATAACACCCTGTACGCGGTGAAGCGTTTGATCGGTCGTCGCTTCGAAGAAGAAGTGGTTCAGAAAGACATCCAGATGGTCCCTTACAAGATCGTCAAGGCAGACAATGCCGACGCTTGGGTTGAAGTGAACGGCCAGAAAATGTCGCCGCCACAGATCTCGGCTGAAATCCTCAAGAAAATGAAGAAAACCGCCGAAGACTACCTCGGCGAAGCAGTGACTGAGGCGGTGATCACCGTTCCAGCCTACTTCAACGACAGCCAGCGTCAGGCGACCAAAGACGCCGGCCGTATTGCTGGCCTGGACGTAAAACGCATCATCAACGAACCAACCGCAGCTGCACTGGCTTACGGTATGGACAAGGCCAAGGGCGATCACACCGTGATCGTTTATGACCTGGGCGGCGGTACTTTCGACGTTTCGGTGATCGAAATCGCTGAAGTCGATGGCGAGCACCAATTCGAAGTACTGGCCACCAACGGTGACACGTTCCTGGGCGGTGAAGACTTTGACATTCGTCTGATCGACTACCTCGTCGACGAATTCAAGAAAGAAAGCGGCATGAACCTCAAGGGTGACCCGCTGGCCATGCAGCGCCTGAAAGAAGCCGCTGAAAAAGCCAAGATCGAGCTGTCTTCGAGCCTGCAGACCGACGTCAACCTGCCGTACATCACTGCAGACGCGACCGGTCCTAAGCACTTGAACGTGAAAATCTCCCGCGCCAAGCTGGAAGCGCTGGTAGAAGACCTGGTTCAACGCACCATCGAGCCTTGCCGCATTGCGCTGAAAGACTCGGGTATCGACGTTGGCGCGATCAACGACGTGATCCTGGTCGGCGGTCAGACCCGTATGCCTCTGGTGCAGAAGGCTGTTACCGATTTCTTCGGTAAAGAAGCCCGTAAAGATGTGAACCCGGACGAAGCGGTTGCCATGGGTGCTGCTATCCAGGGCGCGGTACTGGCCGGTGACGTGAAAGACGTTCTGCTGCTCGACGTCAGCCCGCTGACCCTGGGTATCGAAACCATGGGTGGCGTGATGACCGCGCTGATCGAGAAAAACACCACGATTCCTACCAAGAAATCGCAAGTGTTCTCGACTGCCGACGACAACCAGGGCGCTGTGACCATTCACGTGCTGCAAGGCGAGCGTAAGCAAGCTGCCCAGAACAAGTCCCTGGGCAAGTTCGACCTGGCTGAGATTCCACCAGCACCACGTGGCGTGCCACAAATTGAAGTGACCTTCGACATCGACGCCAACGGCATCCTGCACGTAGGCGCCAAGGACAAGGCCACCGGCAAGACCCAGTCGATCGTGATCAAGGCCAACTCCGGTCTGTCCGAGGAAGAAATTCAGCAGATGATTCGTGATGCTGAAACCAACGCCGACGAAGACCGCAAGTTCGAAGAGCTGGCGTCCGCCCGCAACCAGGGTGATGCGCTGGTGCACTCGACTCGCAAGATGGTCGCAGATGCTGGCGACAAAGTGACTGCCGAAGAGAAGGCTGCCATCGAAGCTGCAGTGGTTGCCCTGGAAGCCGCCGTCAAAGGCGACGACAAGGCTGCCATCGACGCCAAGGTCGAGGAGCTGTCGAAAGTCTCCGCGCCAGTGGCGCAGAAGATGTACGCCGAACAGGCTCAGCCAGCTGAAGGCGCAGCACCACAAGGTGAATCGGCGCAAAAGGCTGACGACGTTGTCGATGCTGAGTTTGAAGAAGTTAAAGACCACAAGTAAGTTGTTGGTCGGCCGGTTGACTGCCTTTGTGCGGTGACTGGTAGGATGTCGCCGCGCGGGAGCTTGCTCCCGCGTTGGCGTGTCTGGAGTACACGAATTTTTACCGCGTGCGACAACGTTCGCCTGCGGATGGTATGGCCGGGAATGCTCCTGCTTTTCGAGCCGCAAGTACCGTATCGAATCAAAGACCAGGATCGTTGAATTGACGTGAGTTGGGTCCGGGCCTGTATTGGGGCTCAACGAGTTTGGCAAGGCTCAGGAGGGGTTTGCCGGACGTCCTTAAGAGTGCAAAGACTTATGGCAAAGCGTGACTATTACGAAGTGTTGGGTGTCGAGCGTGGCACGAGCGAAGCAGACCTGAAGAAGGCCTACCGTCGCTTGGCGATGAAGCATCACCCGGACCGTAATCCTGACGACAAAGCGTCGGAAGAAATGTTCAAGGAGGCCAACGAGGCCTACGAAGTACTGTCCGATTCCAGCAAGCGCGCGGCGTACGACCAGTATGGTCATGCCGGTGTCGACCCAAGCATGGGTGGCGGCGGTGCCGGTTTCGGCGGGCAGAACTTCTCTGACATCTTTGGTGATGTGTTCAGTGATTTCTTTGGTGGTGGTCGTGGCGGTTCCCGTGGCGGCGCGCAGCGCGGCAGCGACCTGCGCTACACCCTGGAACTGAACCTGGAAGAAGCGGTGCGCGGCACGACCGTGAATATCCGGGTTCCGACGCTGGTCAACTGCCAGCCGTGCGACGGTTCGGGCGCGAAGAAGGGCTCCTCGCCCGTGACGTGCCCAACCTGCGGCGGTATCGGCCAGGTGCGCATGCAGCAAGGGTTCTTCTCGGTGCAGCAAACCTGCCCGCGTTGCCACGGCCAGGGCAAGATCATTTCCGACCCGTGCAACTCCTGCAATGGCGAAGGGCGTGTCGAAGAGTACAAGACCCTGTCGGTGAAAGTGCCGGCGGGCGTTGATACTGGTGATCGCATCCGCCTGTCGGGTGAGGGTGAGGCGGGGACCCAGGGTGGGCCGACCGGCGACCTGTACGTGGTGATCAACGTGCGCGAGCACTCGATCTTCCAGCGCGACGGCAAGCACTTGTTCTGTGAAGTGCCAATCAGCTTTGTCGATGCTGCCTTGGGCGGCGAGCTGGAGATTCCGACTCTCGATGGTCGGGTCAAGCTGAAGATCCCTGAGGGTACGCAAACCGGCAAGCAGTTCCGCGTGCGTGGCAAAGGCGTTGCGCCGGTGCGTGGCGGTGGTGCTGGCGACCTGATGTGCCGTGTGGCGGTCGAGACTCCGGTCAACCTGAGTCGTCGTCAGCGTGAATTGCTGGAAGAGTTCCGCAGCTCCCTGGCGGATGACAACAGCCACTCGCCGAAAACCACGGGTTGGTTCGAAGGCGTGAAGCGTTTCTTCGGCGACCTGTAAGGAATCTGGTATGCGACGTATAGCTGTGATGGGCGCTGCTGGGCGCATGGGCAAGATTCTGGTGGAGGCGGTGCAGCAGCGCGCACCGCTCACTGGCCTGACGGCGGCCATCGTGCGCCCTGGCAGCACGCTGATCGGCGTGGATGCCGGTGAGCTGGCGTCGCTGGGTCGGATCGGGGTGTCGCTGGTGGGCAACCTGGAGGTCGTGGCGCAGGAGTTCGATGTGTTGATCGACTTCACGCTGCCGGAAGTCATGCTCAAGAACCTGGCGTTCTGCCGCAAGGCAGGCAAGGCCATGGTCATCGGCACGACGGGCCTGGACGCCGCGCAGAAGCAGGTGCTGGCCGAGGCGGGCAAGGATATTCCGATCGTGTTTGCGGCCAACTTCAGCGTCGGGGTCAACCTGTCGCTCAAGCTGCTGGATATGGCGGCGCGGGTGTTGGGTGATGATGCCGATATCGAGATCATCGAGGCTCATCACCGGCACAAGATCGATGCGCCATCCGGCACGGCGCTGCGCATGGGCGAGGTGATTGCCGATGCGCTGGGGCGTGACCTGCAGAAAGTCGCGGTCTACGGTCGTGAAGGCCATACCGGCGCTCGTGAGCGCGAGACCATCGGCTTTGCCACCGTGCGCGGTGGTGATGTGGTGGGTGATCACACAGTGCTGTTCGCCTGCGAGGGTGAGCGCCTGGAGGTGACTCACAAGGCTTCCAGTCGCATGACCTTCGCCAAGGGCGCGGTGCGTGCTGCGCTATGGCTCGATGGTCGCGAGCCGGGCCTGTATGACATGCAAGACGTGCTCGATTTGCGTTAAGATGTGCCCGAAATCGGGTTCGAGCCCTGCGTTCGAGCCCGTTTTTCCCCGCCAAGCGACGCCCTGTCGCATTCTCTAGCCTTTCAGGCTCATTGGCGGTAGACCAAAAATGCCTTTTTCTGTAAGCTACAGCTTTAGTGTGTCCACTAAAAGCGCGCAGAATAATTCAGTGAAGAAGCGGGGTGACGTGTCCATACGTCACTCCGCTTTTTTACAACCTGCGATCGCCCCTTCAGGCTTTATTTACGGGAGGTCTTCTTGACTAAGCCAGCCATACTCGCCCTTGCTGATGGCAGCATTTTTCGCGGCGAAGCCATTGGAGCCGACGGTCAAACCGTTGGAGAGGTGGTGTTTAACACCGCCATGACCGGCTATCAGGAAATCCTTACCGATCCTTCCTACGCCCAACAGATCGTTACCCTGACTTACCCGCATATCGGCAACACTGGCACCACGCCAGAAGATGCCGAGTCCGACCGCGTATGGTCTGCCGGCCTGGTCATCCGTGACCTGCCTCTGGTTGCGAGCAACTGGCGTAACACCATGTCCCTGTCCGACTACCTGAAAGCCAACAATGTGGTGGCTATTGCTGGTATCGACACCCGCCGCCTGACACGCATCCTGCGTGAGAAAGGCGCGCAGAACGGCTGCATCATGGCTGGTGACAATATCTCTGAAGAAGCCGCTCTGGCAGCAGCGCGCGGTTTCCCAGGCCTGAAGGGCATGGACCTGGCGAAAGTCGTCAGCACCAAAGAGCAATATGAATGGCGCTCGACTGTCTGGGACTTGAAAACCGACAGCCACGCGACCATCGAAGCCAGCGAGCTGCCCCATCACGTGGTGGCTTACGACTACGGCGTCAAGCTGAACATCCTGCGCATGCTGGTCGAGCGCGGCTGCCGCGTCACCGTGGTGCCGGCGCAAACCCCGGCGGCCGACGTCCTGGCCCTCAAGCCAGACGGCGTGTTCCTGTCCAACGGCCCGGGTGACCCGGAGCCTTGCGACTACGCGATCCAGGCGATCAAGGAAGTCCTTGAAACCGAGATCCCGGTGTTCGGTATCTGCCTCGGTCACCAACTGCTGGCCCTGGCCTCCGGTGCCAAGACCCTGAAAATGGGCCACGGCCACCACGGTGCCAACCACCCGGTCCAGGACCTGGACAGCGGTGTGGTGATGATCACCAGCCAGAACCACGGTTTTGCCGTGGACGAAGCGACCCTGCCAGCCAACGTGCGTGCGATCCACAAATCGCTGTTCGACGGCACCCTGCAAGGTATCGAGCGTACCGACAAGAGCGCCTTCAGCTTCCAGGGTCACCCTGAAGCCAGCCCTGGCCCGAACGACGTAGCGCCACTGTTCGATCGCTTCATCAACGAGATGGCCAAGCGTCGCTGAGCGCGGGCCTAGATGTAGCAAAGCCTGAGGGTGGCCACCGCTGCGGTGACCCCCTCAAGGCTTCACAGATTGAACAAGACGGCTTGCCGACTGACCTGCGGATTTGAGTGACAAACCCATGCCAAAACGTACAGACATTAAAAGCATCCTGATTCTCGGCGCTGGCCCGATCGTTATCGGCCAGGCCTGCGAATTCGACTACTCCGGCGCCCAGGCCTGCAAAGCCCTGCGCGAAGAGGGTTACCGCGTCATCCTGGTGAACTCCAACCCAGCCACCATCATGACCGACCCGGCCATGGCTGACGCCACCTACATCGAACCGATCAAGTGGCAGACCGTTGCCAAGATCATCGAGAAAGAGCGTCCAGATGCACTGCTGCCAACCATGGGCGGCCAGACCGCGCTGAACTGCGCCCTGGACCTGGAGCGCGAAGGCGTTCTGGAAAAATTTGGTGTGGAAATGATCGGCGCCAACGCCGACACCATCGACAAGGCTGAAGACCGTTCGCGTTTCGACAAGGCGATGAAATCCATCGGCCTGGACTGCCCGCGCTCCGGTATCGCCCACAGCATGGAAGAGGCCAATGCGGTCCTCGAGAAGCTGGGCTTCCCGTGCATCATCCGTCCGTCCTTCACCATGGGCGGCACCGGTGGCGGTATCGCTTACAACCGTGAAGAGTTCGAAGAAATCTGTGCCCGTGGCCTGGACCTGTCGCCGACCAAGGAACTGCTGATCGACGAATCCCTGATCGGCTGGAAAGAGTACGAAATGGAGGTTGTCCGCGATAAGAAGGACAACTGCATCATCGTCTGCTCGATCGAAAACTTCGACCCGATGGGCGTGCACACCGGTGACTCGATCACTGTTGCGCCAGCACAGACCCTGACGGACAAGGAATATCAGATCCTGCGTAACGCCTCCCTGGCGGTACTGCGCGAGATCGGCGTGGAAACCGGTGGTTCCAACGTACAGTTCGGTATCTGCCCGGACACAGGCCGCATGGTTGTCATCGAGATGAACCCGCGTGTGTCCCGTTCCTCGGCACTCGCTTCCAAGGCTACCGGCTTCCCGATCGCCAAGGTCGCGGCCAAGCTGGCGGTTGGCTACACCCTCGACGAGCTGTCGAACGACATCACCGGCGGCAAGACCCCGGCGTCCTTCGAGCCGTCCATCGACTACGTCGTGACCAAGCTGCCGCGTTTCGCCTTCGAGAAATTCGCCAAGGCTGACGCGCGCCTGACCACTCAGATGAAGTCGGTTGGTGAAGTCATGGCCATCGGCCGGACCTTCCAGGAATCCCTGCAGAAAGCCCTGCGCGGCCTGGAAGTCGGCGTCTGCGGCCTGGACGAGAAAGTTGACCTGAGCAACCCGGAAAGCATGAGCGTGCTCAAGCGCGAGCTGACCGTGCCGGGTGCCGAGCGTATCTGGTACGTGGCGGACGCAATGCGCTCCGGCATGAGTGTTGACGATATCTTCAGCATGACCATGATCGATCGTTGGTTCCTGGTGCAGATGGAAGATCTGATCAAGGACGAAGAGAAGGTCAAGACCCTGGGTCTGACCAGCATCGACCGCGACCTGATGTTCCGTCTCAAGCGCAAAGGCTTCTCCGACATGCGCCTGGCCAAGCTGCTGGGTGTGACCGAGAAGGCCCTGCGCCGTCACCGCCACAAGCTCGAGGTGTACCCGGTCTACAAGCGCGTTGATACCTGCGCGGCCGAGTTCGCCACCGACACCGCCTACCTGTACTCGACCTACGAGGAGGAGTGCGAGGCTGCGCCATCGGGTCGCGACAAGATCATGATCCTGGGCGGCGGTCCAAACCGTATCGGCCAGGGCATCGAGTTCGACTACTGCTGCGTTCACGCGGCACTGGCGCTGCGCGACGACGGGTACGAGACCATCATGGTCAACTGCAACCCGGAAACTGTTTCCACTGACTACGACACTTCCGATCGCCTGTACTTCGAACCGGTGACCCTGGAAGACGTGCTGGAAATCGTCCGCGTCGAGAAGCCTAAAGGCGTGATCGTCCAGTACGGCGGCCAGACCCCGCTGAAACTGGCGCGTGCTCTTGAAGAGGCTGGCGTACCGATCATCGGCACCAGCCCTGACGCCATCGACCGCGCCGAAGACCGTGAGCGCTTCCAGCAGATGGTCGAGCGCCTGAATCTGCGTCAGCCGCCTAACGCTACCGTGCGCAGCGAAGACGAAGCCATTCGCGCCGCCGGCAAGATCGGTTACCCGCTGGTGGTGCGTCCGTCCTACGTACTGGGCGGCCGTGCGATGGAAATCGTCTACGAAGAAGAAGAGCTCAAGCGCTACCTGCGTGACGCGGTGAAAGTGTCCAACGACAGCCCAGTGCTGCTCGACCACTTCCTCAACTGCGCCATCGAAATGGACGTGGATGCGGTCTGTGACGGCACCGACGTGGTGATCGGCGCGATCATGCAGCACATCGAGCAGGCCGGCGTTCACTCCGGTGACTCCGCGTGCTCGCTGCCGCCGTACTCGCTGCCGGCGCACATCCAGGACGAGATGCGCGAACAGGTCAAGAAAATGGCCCTGGAACTGGGGGTGGTCGGCTTGATGAACGTACAGTTGGCGCTGCAAGGCGACGACATCTACGTGATCGAAGTCAACCCACGCGCTTCGCGTACCGTGCCGTTCGTGTCCAAGTGCATCGGTGTTTCCCTGGCCATGATCGCGGCTCGCGTGATGGCCGGTAAGACCCTGAAGGAAATCGGCTTCACCAAGGAAATCATTCCTAACTTCTACAGCGTGAAAGAGGCGGTGTTCCCATTCGCCAAATTCCCTGGCGTTGACCCGATCCTGGGCCCAGAGATGAAGTCCACTGGTGAAGTGATGGGCGTGGGTGACACCTTCGGTGAAGCGTTCGCCAAGGCCCAGATGGGCGCCAGCGAAGTGCTGCCGACCGGCGGTACCGCGTTCATCAGCGTGCGTGACGACGACAAGCCACTGGTTGCCGGCGTAGCGCGTGATCTGATCAGCCTGGGCTTTGAAGTGGTTGCCACTGCCGGGACAGCCAAGCTGATCGAAGCTGCTGGCCTGAAAGTGCGTCGTGTGAACAAGGTGACCGAAGGTCGTCCGCACGTGGTCGACATGATCAAGAATGACGAAGTCACGCTGATCATCAACACCACCGAAGGCCGTCAGTCGATCGCTGATTCCTATTCCATTCGTCGTAATGCCTTGCAGCACAAGATCTACTGCACCACTACCATTGCTGCTGGCGAAGCCATCTGCGAAGCGTTGAAGTTCGGTCCCGAGAAGACCGTGCGCCGCTTGCAGGATCTACACGCAGGATTGAAGGCATGATCAAATACCCAATGACCGTCCAGGGCGCGCGCGCCCTGGAAGAAGAGCACACTCACCTGACCAAGGTCGTACGTCCAAAGCTTAGCCAGGACATCGGTACGGCCCGCGAGCTGGGTGACTTGAAGGAAAACGCCGAGTACCACGCTGCCCGCGAGCAGCAGGGTATGGTCGAGGCGCGGATTCGTGACATTGAAGGCCGGATTCAGAACCAGGTCATCATCGATGTCACGAGCATCCCGCACACCGGCAAAGTGATTTTCGGCACTACCGTGGAAATCGCCAACGTCGAGACGGATGAGCGCGTTACTTACCACATCGTGGGTGAGGACGAGGCTGACTTCAAACTCGGCAAGATTTCCGTCGGTTCGCCCTTGGCCCGCGCCTTGATTGCCAAGGAAGAGGGTGATGTGGTGGCGGTCAAGACGCCTGGTGGCGTGATCGAGTATGAGATTGTCGAAGTCCGCCATATCTGAAGGCTGGCGCCCGCTGCGTGCGGGCGCCATGCTCTGGCAGCTGACCCAGATGTTGTGGGTTGGCGGCCTGTGGCTGCTGCATTTGGGTTTGCTGCCGGTGCTGGGCCAGATTGGCCTGGCGCCGCTGCTGATCAATGAAATTTCAAGCATGCTGAGTACGCTGCTGGTGGGTTTTTCAGCGGCGTGCGTGGTTTCTCAGGTTTTGGTGCTGGTTCAGGCCAAGGGCCTTGTCAGTCTATGGCGCGATATTCGCGGGCAACTGCTGTTGATGGCGTTGTATGCAAGCACGATGTACCTGGTGGTACGCATGCAATGGCCGGAGGCGGAGCATTGGCTGTTGTTCAGCTACCTGGTGCTGGGGTTTTCCGGTTTGCTGCTGGTGCTGCAGCCGGTGCCAGGATGGGGTGGCAGGGTGCGCGAAGCACACCCTTGACCCGTTTCATCACTTGAAGCGGTGGACGTTCGACAGTTGCTTGTTTACGCTGAAGTTCTTGCGGTAAATCAGCGCCATCTTGCCGATGACCTGTACCAGGTCCGCCTTGCCGACCTTGCACAGTTCGGCAATGGCAGCCAGGCGCGATTCGCGATCGAGGATGTTGAGCTTGATCTTGATCAGCTCGTGATCGCCCAATGCGCGTTCCAGTTCGGCTAACACACCTTCAGTCAAACCGTTGTCAGCCACCGT
This sequence comes from Pseudomonas sp. IT-P176, assembly GCF_949767245.1. Classification (NCBI taxonomy): domain Bacteria; kingdom Pseudomonadati; phylum Pseudomonadota; class Gammaproteobacteria; order Pseudomonadales; family Pseudomonadaceae; genus Pseudomonas; species Pseudomonas sp. IT-P176. Next base: position 29,805 of record NZ_CATKPN010000045.1, on the reverse strand, counting down.
CAAAACTGGTTTCAGATGGTGGCCAATGGATTTGTACTGTTTCTTCTGCTCTTGAGTGAGCGGCATAATCTGACCCTTTAGTCTGGATTCTGTAAAATGGCGGCCATTTTACCCGAGGGTGCGTGGATCCGCCCAATTAATCACGACCCTTATCATCGAGGTGCCCAATGGCGCGTTCCAAGACAAGCCTTGGTTGGCTGAAAAGACATGTCAATGATCCCTATGTGAAGCAGGCGCAGAAGGATGGCTACCGTTCGCGTGCCAGTTACAAGCTTCTGGAGGTCCAGGAGAAATACAAGCTGATCCGTCCGGGCATGAGCGTTGTCGACCTGGGTGCGGCGCCCGGTGGCTGGTCGCAGGTCACCAGTCGGCTGATCGGTGGTCAGGGGCGCCTGATCGCCTCGGACATCCTGGAAATGGACAGCATTCCGGACGTGACCTTCATTCAGGGTGACTTCACTCAGGACGCAGTGCTCGCGCAGATCCTTGAGGCCGTGGGTAATTCGCAGGTGGACCTTGTGATTTCCGATATGGCCCCCAATATGAGTGGTACGCCTGAGGTAGACATGCCAAAAGCCATGTTTCTTTGTGAGCTGGCGCTTGATTTGGCCGCCCGGATACTCAAGCCCGGTGGCAATTTCGTGATCAAGGTTTTTCAGGGTGAAGGGTTTGACGCTTACGTGAAGGACGCTCGTCAGAAGTTCGACAAGGTCCAGATGATCAAGCCGGACTCTTCCCGTGGCAGTTCCCGCGAGCAATATATGCTGGCTTGGGGCTACCGCGGCCGTAGTGAGTAAAACGAGGTTTTTTTGCGGGGCGATAGGTTTTTAGTATTTCGCCCCACAAGCAATAGCGAATATTGTGTAGTCAATGTTTCACAAAGGGTTACAGACGGCGCCTGCCAGAGCTGTAGGTAATGTAGTAAGTTAGGCCGGTGAATATCATGCGAAGCGCGCGCCAGTTGCGGAGCTTGCTTCAGAGGGTAGTTAATTGAACGATATGGCAAAGAATCTTATCCTGTGGTTGATCATCGCGGCTGTCCTGGTGACGGTGATGAACAACTTCTCCAGCCCTAACGAGCCACAGACCCTCAACTATTCCGACTTCATCCAGCAGGTCAAGGATGGCAAGGTCGAGCGCGTAGCCGTGGACGGTTATGTCATCACTGGCAAGCGCAATGATGGCGACAGCTTCAAGACCATTCGTCCGGCCATTCAGGACAACGGTCTGATCGGCGACCTCGTGGATAACCACGTGGTAGTCGAAGGCAAGCAGCCGGAACAGCAAAGTATCTGGACCCAACTGCTGGTTGCCAGCTTCCCGATCCTGGTGATCATTGCCGTGTTCATGTTCTTCATGCGCCAGATGCAAGGCGGTGCAGGCGGCAAGGGCGGGCCGATGAGCTTCGGCAAGAGCAAGGCGCGCCTGCTCTCCGAAGATCAGGTGAAAACCACCCTGGCTGACGTTGCTGGTTGCGACGAAGCCAAGGAAGAAGTCGGCGAGTTGGTCGAGTTCCTGCGTGATCCGGGCAAGTTCCAGCGCCTGGGTGGCCGCATTCCCCGTGGTGTGCTGATGGTTGGCCCGCCAGGTACCGGTAAGACCCTGTTGGCCAAGGCCATTGCTGGCGAAGCCAAGGTGCCGTTCTTCACCATCTCTGGTTCCGACTTCGTCGAAATGTTCGTGGGTGTGGGTGCCAGCCGTGTTCGTGACATGTTTGAACAGGCGAAAAAGCACGCACCTTGCATCATCTTCATCGACGAAATCGACGCTGTCGGTCGCCATCGTGGTGCTGGCATGGGCGGTGGTCACGACGAGCGTGAGCAGACTCTCAACCAGTTGCTGGTAGAGATGGACGGCTTCGAAATGAATGACGGCATCATCGTCATTGCCGCGACCAACCGTCCGGACGTACTCGACCCGGCGCTGCTGCGTCCGGGCCGTTTCGACCGCCAGGTGGTGGTCGGCCTGCCAGATATCCGTGGTCGCGAGCAGATCCTCAAGGTTCACATGCGTAAAGTGCCAATGGGTGACGACGTCGCTCCAGCGGTGATCGCCCGTGGTACCCCGGGTTTCTCCGGTGCCGACCTGGCCAACCTGGTGAACGAGGCATCGCTGTTCGCTGCCCGTACTGGCAAGCGCATCGTCGAGATGAAGGAATTCGAACTGGCCAAGGACAAGATCATGATGGGCGCCGAGCGCAAATCCATGGTCATGTCCGAGAAAGAGAAGCGCAACACTGCTTATCACGAAGCGGGTCACGCAATTGTCGGTCGTGTCGTGCCTGAGCACGATCCGGTCTACAAGGTTTCGATCATTCCCCGTGGTCGTGCGCTGGGTGTGACCATGTTCCTACCGGAAGAAGATCGCTACAGCCTGTCCAAGCGTGCGCTGATCAGCCAGATCTGCTCGCTGTATGGTGGCCGTATCGCCGAGGAAATGACCCTGGGCTTCGACGGTGTCACCACCGGTGCTTCGAACGACATCATGCGTGCCAGCCAGATTGCACGGAACATGGTGACCAAGTGGGGTCTGTCGGAAAAACTCGGTCCTCTGATGTACGCCGAAGAAGAGGGTGAGGTATTCCTCGGTCGTGGCGGCGGCGGTCAGCACGCCAGTTTCTCGGGCGAGACGGCGAAGCTGATCGACTCCGAGGTGCGCAGCATCATTGACCAGTGCTATGGCACCGCCAAGCAGATCCTGACGGACAACCGCGACAAGCTCGACGCGATGGCCGACGCACTAATGAAGTACGAAACCATCGATGCCGATCAAATCGACGACATCATGGCGGGCCGCTCGCCGCGTGAACCGCGTGACTGGTCTGGTGGCACGGGCACTTCCGGTACTCCTCCTGTAGTCCAGGATGAGCGTCCGCAAACCCCTATCGGCGGCCCGGCTGCTGACGTTTAAGGTTTGAAATGACTCTTGTACAGTCCTCAACCCGGTTGCCTTGCGGCAACCGGGTTCTTGATTTGGCCCATACGCATGTCATGGGCATTCTCAATGTCACTCCTGATTCTTTCTCCGACGGCGGTCGTTTCAGTCAGCTCGATGCTGCCCTGAAGCACGCCGAGGCGATGGTGTCCGCGGGCGCTACCTTGATCGACGTCGGCGGTGAGTCGACTCGGCCAGGTGCGCGGGCGGTCTCGCCGCTGGAGGAACTGGAGCGCGTAGCGCCGATTGTCGAGCGCCTGCACCGTGAACTAGATGTGATTATCTCGGTCGATACCTCCACGCCTGCGGTGATGCGTGAAACTGCGCGCCTGGGTGCGGGGTTGATCAATGATGTTCGCTCGCTGCGGCGAGACGGTGCGCTGGACGCTGCAGCAGCTACCGGCCTGCCGGTATGCCTGATGCATATGCTCGGCGAGCCGGGAGATATGCAGGACAACCCCCACTATGCTGATGTAACGCGCGAAGTCGCAGGATTTCTCGCCGAGCGCATGGCGCAGTGTGTTGCAGTCGGTATCCCGGTCGAGCGGATTATTCTGGATCCCGGCTTCGGATTCGCCAAGAACCTGCAGCACAACTTGAGTCTGTTCAAGCATATGGAGGCCCTGCATGCATTGGGGCGCCCGCTGCTGGTTGGGGTGTCTCGCAAAAGCATGATAGGGCAGGCGCTTAATCGCCCGGTGGGCGAGCGACTGCATGGCGGCCTCGCGCTCGCAGCGCTGGCGATGGTCAAGGGCGCGCGAATCCTGCGCGTGCATGACGTCGCCGAAACTGTGGACGTAGTGCGAATGATCGCAGCGGTAGAATCAGCCGAATAAGAATGTTGGAGTACTTATGACTAAAAAATATTTTGGCACCGACGGTATCCGTGGTCGGGTCGGTACCTACCCGATTACTCCTGACTTCATGCTCAAGCTCGGCTGGGCTGCTGGCATGGCGTTCCGGAAAATGGGCGCCTGCAAAGTCCTGGTGGGCAAGGACACGCGTATCTCCGGATACATGTTCGAATCGGCGCTCGAGGCTGGACTGACGTCTGCCGGGGCGGATGTGATGCTGCTGGGGCCGATGCCTACGCCCGCCATCGCCTACCTGACGCGTACCTTTCATGCTGAAGCCGGCATCGTGATCAGTGCTTCGCACAATCCTCATGACGATAACGGCATCAAGTTTTTCTCCGGACAGGGCACCAAGCTGCCGGACGACATCGAGCTGATGATCGAAGAGCTGCTCGACACCCCGATGGTGGTAGTCGAGTCCAGCAAGATCGGCAAAGTGTCGCGCATCAACGATGCGTCCGGCCGCTACATTGAGTTCTGCAAAAGCAGTGTGCCGACCGGTACCAGTTTTTCCGGGCTGAAGATTGTCATCGATTGCGCCCATGGCGCGGTGTACAAGGTCGCGCCGAGTGTCTTTCGCGAGCTGGGCGCCGAAGTGGTGGTGCTCTCTGCACAACCCAATGGCCTGAACATCAATGACAACTGCGGCTCGACCCATATGGGGCAGTTGCAGGCTGCGGTCCTGGCCGAGCAAGCCGACCTGGGTATCGCCTTCGACGGTGATGGCGATCGGGTGCTGATGGTTGATCACACGGGTGCGATCGTCGACGGCGATGAGCTGTTGTTCATCATTGCCCGCGATCTGCACGAGCGTGGAATCCTGCAGGGCGGGGTAGTGGGCACGCTGATGAGTAACCTGGGGCTGGAGCTGGCCCTGGAAGAGCTGAAGATCCCGTTTGTGCGGGCCAATGTCGGTGACCGCTACGTGATTGCCGACCTGTTGGAGCGCGGCTGGAAGGTCGGGGGTGAAAACTCCGGGCATATCGTTTGCTTCAATCACACCACCACCGGTGATGCGATCATTGCTGCGTTGCAGGTGTTGATGGCCTTGAAAGATCGCGACGAAGGTCTCGCCCAGGCGCGCCAGGCGCTGCGCAAATGCCCTCAAGTATTGATCAATGTGCGCTTTGCGGGCGGGGTAAATCCTGTCGAGCACGCGGCCGTCAAGGAGGCGAGCGCCCGTGTTACCAAGGCAATGGCAGGGCGTGGTCGGGTCTTGCTGCGCAAGTCCGGCACCGAGCCGCTGGTGCGTGTGATGGTCGAAGGCGAGGATGAAACTCTGGTTCGTGGATACGCTGAAGAGCTGGCAAAACTGGTTGGTGAAGTTTCTGCCTGAATTCGGCTTGCCAGCAATGATGTGGTTGGGTAACATCTGCGCCCACTTTGACCGACGAGGTAAAGCATGCGTCGCCCTATGGTAGCTGGTAACTGGAAGATGCACGGTACCCGCGCCAGCGTCGCTGAGCTGATCGAAGGTCTCGGTGGTCTGGCCTTGCCGAGCGGTGTTGATGTCGCGGTATTCCCACCTTGCTTGTTTATCAACCAAGTGGTTGATGGCCTGGAAGGCAAGTCGATTTCGGTCGGCGCGCAGAATTCTGCGGTGGAAGCCATGCAAGGTGCACTGACGGGTGAAGTTGCGCCGAGTCAGTTGGTGGATGCAGGGTGTTCCCTGGTGCTTGTAGGGCACTCCGAACGCCGCCAGATAATGGGCGAGCGCGACGAGATGCTGATTCGCAAGTTCGCAGCGGCACAGGCATGTGGCTTGACTCCGGTGTTGTGTGTAGGGGAAACCCTCGAGCAGCGTGAAGCCGGACAAACTCTTGAAGTTGTCGGGCGTCAGCTGGACAGCATCATCGAGGAGCTGGGTGTTGGTGTCTTTGCCAAGGCAGTCATTGCTTACGAGCCGGTCTGGGCCATTGGCACCGGGCTGACTGCTTCGCCGCAACAAGCGCAGGATGTGCATGCAGCCATTCGCGCGCAGTTGGCGGCAAAGAATTCTGAAGTCGCACAAGGTGTGCGGCTTCTATACGGCGGCAGCGTGAAGGCGGCCAATGCGGTCGAACTGTTCGGCATGCCGGATATCGATGGGGGGCTCATTGGTGGAGCTTCCCTGAATGCAGATGAGTTCGGTGCGATTATTCGTGCCGCGGGAAACTGAGAAAATGCTGGAAACAGTCGTAGTCGTTTTTCATCTGCTGGGTGCATTGGGCGTAGTTGCTCTGGTATTGCTGCAGCAGGGTAAGGGTGCGGACGCTGGCGCGTCTTTCGGAGCAGGTGCTTCAAATACTGTGTTCGGAAGCCAAGGTTCCTCTACCTTTCTTAGTAAGTTTACTGCTATACTTGCCGCAGGTTTCTTCATAACCAGCTTAGGGTTAGGTTACTTTGCTAAAGAGAAAGCTCAACAGCTGACTCAGGTAGGTTTGCCAAACCCAGCGGTTCTTGAAGTACCAGTGCAAAAACCGGCTTCTGATGATGTACCGGTGCTTGAAGAGCAAAAGTCGGCAACCAATGCGACTGACGTACCTCCAGCTCAAGAGCAAAAGTAAGAAGGGTTTCAAACGTAGTATTGCCGAGGTGGTGGAATTGGTAGACACGCAACCTTGAGGTGGTTGTGCCCATAGGGTGTAGGGGTTCGAGTCCCCTTCTCGGTACCAATTATCAGGAGAGCCCGCTGTTGCGGGCTTTCTTGTAGGTGGAAGGTTACATTGACCCTGTCAGGGATCGGTCGTATACTTCCGCCCCAGCTTTGTCGCGGGGTGGAGCAGTCTGGTAGCTCGTCGGGCTCATAACCCGAAGGTCGTCGGTTCAAATCCGGCCCCCGCAACCAGTTTCAGGAGCCCCTTTTAAGGGGCTTTTTGTTAGCTGGACACTTTCAACGCCGCTATTCGACGGCGTTTCAGGGATGGGCTTTTCGCCCATTTTTTTATTTTGCAAAGCATGCACATACATGCACGAGGGGGTTCAGGTGTCGAGCAAGCTAGAACAGTTGCAGGCCTTGCTGGCCCCGGTGGTCGTGGCCCTAGGCTATGAATGCTGGGGTATTGAGTTTTCGGCTCAAGGTCGTCACTCCATGTTGCGCGTTTATATCGATAAAGAGGGCGGCGTGCTGGTGGACGATTGCGCCATCGTCAGCCGTCAGATCAGCGGTGTGCTGGATGTTGAAGATCCAATCGCCGTTGAGTACACCCTTGAAGTTTCCTCGCCTGGCATGGAACGCCCGCTGTTCACTATTGAGCAGTTTGCAAAATTTGCCGGTGAACAAGTGAAGATCAAGCTGCGCTCGCCTTTTGAAGGTCGACGCAACTTTCAGGGCCTTCTGCGCGGCGTAGAAGAGCAGGACGTCGTGGTGCAGGTTGAAGACCATGAGTTCCTGTTGCCGATCGATATGATCGACAAGGCCAACATTATTCCCAGTTTTGACTGAGACGTGCCAGAAACTGCGGATCCCGCGGATCCAATGGCTTGCGAAAGGCGAGGCGTACGATGAGCAAAGAAGTACTGCTGGTTGTTGAGTCGGTATCCAATGAAAAGGGCGTACCGGCTAACGTAATTTTTGAAGCGCTGGAGCTGGCCCTGGCCACTGCTACCAAGAAGCGGTTCGAGGACGAAGTCGATCTGCGTGTGGAAATCAATCGCCACACCGGTGCTTACGAGACTTTCCGTCGCTGGACGGTCGTCGAAGAAGCAGACCTGGACGACCCGGCCATCGAAACCTGGCCGAGCAAGGTTGCGCAAACGCATCCGGGCGCCCAGGTAGGCGATGTCGTCGAAGAGAAGATCGAGTCGATCGAGTTCGGCCGTATCGCGGCACAGACTGCCAAGCAAGTCATTGTGCAGAAAGTTCGCGAAGCAGAACGCGCACAAGTGGTTGATGCCTATCGCGAGCGCCTGGGGGAAATCATCTCCGGGACCGTGAAGAAAGTCACCCGCGACAACGTGATCGTCGATCTGGGCAACAACGCCGAGGCGTTGCTGGCCCGTGAAGACATCATTTCTCGCGAAACCTTCCGGGTGGGCGTGCGTCTGCGTGCGCTGCTCAAGGAAATCCGCACTGAAAACCGCGGCCCGCAGTTGATCCTGTCGCGTACCGCGCCGGAAATGCTGATCGAGTTGTTCCGCATTGAAGTGCCGGAAATCGCTGAAGGCCTGATCGAAGTAATGGCTGCCTCCCGTGACCCGGGTTCGCGTGCCAAGATCGCAGTCCGCTCGAAAGACAAACGCATCGACCCGCAGGGCGCTTGCATTGGTATGCGCGGTTCGCGTGTCCAGGCAGTGTCCGGTGAGTTGGGCGGTGAGCGTGTGGATATCGTCCTGTGGGACGACAACCCAGCGCAGTTCGTGATCAACGCCATGTCCCCGGCTGAGGTTGCGGCAATTATCGTTGACGAAGATGCCCATGCAATGGACATCGCCGTTGGCGCAGACAATCTGGCTCAGGCCATCGGTCGCGGTGGTCAGAACGTGCGTCTGGCTAGCCAGCTGACTGGCTGGACCCTGAACGTGATGACCGAATCGGACATCCAGGCTAAGCAGCAAGCAGAAACCGGCGATATCCTGCGCAACTTCATCGACGAGCTGGAAGTCGACGAAGACCTGGCACAGGTGCTGGTAGATGAAGGCTTCACTAGCCTGGAAGAGATTGCCTACGTACCGTTGGAAGAAATGCTCAACATCGACGGCTTTGACGAAGACACCGTCAACGAGCTTCGCGCTCGGGCCAAGGATCGTTTGTTGACTAAAGCCATCGCTACTGAGGAAAAGCTGGCAGACGCCCATCCGGCCGAAGACCTGCTCTCGCTTGAGGGTATGGACAAGGATTTGGCGATGGAACTGGCGGTGCGCGGCGTAATTACCCGCGAAGACCTGGCCGAGCAGTCTATTGACGACCTGCTCGACATCGACGGCATTGACGATGATCGTGCCGGCAAGTTGATCATGGCCGCCCGAGCCCATTGGTTCGAGTAATAGGCGCGGCCTGAGGAGAGAAGTGCATGACGCAAGTCACGGTGAAACAACTGGCCGATGAGGTCAAAACACCGGTAGAGCGCCTGCTGCAGCAGATGCGTGAGGCAGGTCTGCCGCACACCGCCGCCGAGGAACATGTGACCGACAGTGAGAAGCAATCTTTGCTGACTCACTTGAAAAGCAGCCACAAGGCGAAAGTGGAAGAACCGCGCAAGATCACGTTGCAGCGTAAAACCACCAGCACCCTGCGTGTTGCTGGCAGCAAAAGCATCAGCGTTGAAGTACGCAAGAAGAAAGTCTTCGTACAGCGCAGCCCGGAAGAAATCGAAGCCGAGCGCAAACGCGAACTGGAAGAACGTCGCGCAGTAGAAAATGCTGCACGTCAGAAGGCTGAAGAAGAAGCCAAGCGTCGCGCCGAAGAAGAAGCGCGTCGCCAGCCTGCTGCTGCGCAAACCGCTACTTCCGGCGCTGTTGCAGCGCCTGCTGCGGCTGCCGAGCCAGTGCGTGAGAGCGCACCGGTGGCTGCTGCTCCAGCACCGTCTGCTGACGTTCGCAACAAGCAGAACGAACAGCGCCGTCCGGACAAACCACGTGCAGACGACAACAGTCGTCGTGGCAGTGGCGATGGTGAGCGCAAAAACGCTCCGCATCGTGCTTCGGTCAAGGAAAAAGCGCCTGCTCCACGTGTTGCGCCACGTACTACCGACGAAGAAAGCGACAGCTTCCGTCGTGGTGGTCGCGGCAAGGCCAAGCTGAAAAAACGCAACGCCCACGGTTTCCAGAGCCCAACCGGCCCTGTCGTGCGTGAAGTGAAGATCGGCGAGACCATCACTGTGGGCGATCTCGCCCAGCAGATGTCGGTCAAGGCTGCTGAAATCATCAAGTTCATGTTCAAACTGGGTACTCCAGCGACCATCAACCAAGTGCTTGATCAGGAAACTGCTCAACTGGTTGCTGAAGAGCTGGGCCACAAAGTGACCCTGGTCAGCGACACCGCCCTGGAAGATTCCCTGGCTGAGTCCCTGAAGTTTGAAGGCGAGACCTTCTCCCGTGCGCCAGTCGTGACCGTAATGGGCCACGTTGACCATGGTAAGACCTCGCTGCTCGACTACATCCGTCGTGCCAAGGTAGCTGCAGGCGAAGCCGGCGGTATCACCCAGCACATCGGTGCATACCACGTTGAAACCGAACGCGGCATGGTCACCTTCCTTGACACCCCAGGTCACGCCGCGTTTACCGCCATGCGTGCCCGTGGTGCCAAGGCGACCGACATCGTGATCCTGGTAGTTGCAGCGGACGACGGCGTGATGCCGCAGACCGTTGAAGCTGTCCAGCACGCCAAGGCCGCTGGTGTTCCTCTGGTCGTTGCAGTGAACAAAATCGACAAGCCGGGCGCCGATCTCGATCGCATCCGTAGCGAACTGTCGGTTCACGGCGTGACGTCCGAAGAGTGGGGCGGTGATACGCCATTCGTTTCGGTTTCGGCGAAAGTCGGTACCGGTGTAGACGAACTGCTTGAAGCCGTCCTGCTGCAAGCCGAAGTTCTCGAACTGAAAGCAACCCCATCGGCCCCAGGTCGCGGTGTTGTGGTTGAATCGCGTCTCGACAAAGGTCGTGGCCCGGTTGCAACCGTTCTGGTTCAAGACGGTACCCTGCGCCAAGGCGACATGGTCCTGGTCGGTTCGAACTATGGCCGTGTACGTGCCATGCTCGACGAGAACGGCAAGCCAATCAAGGAAGCCGGTCCTTCCATCCCTGTCGAGATCCTCGGCCTGGACGGTACCCCGGACGCTGGCGACGAGATGAGCGTGGTTGCCGACGAGAAGAAAGCCCGTGAAGTGGCTCTGTTCCGTCAAGGCAAGTTCCGTGAAGTCAAACTGGCTCGTGCTCACGCAGGCAAGCTGGAAAACATCTTCGAGAACATGGGCCAGGAAGAGAAGAAGACGCTTAACATCGTCCTCAAATCTGACGTTCGTGGTTCGTTGGAAGCGTTGAACGGCGCCTTGAACGGCCTGGGTAACGACGAAGTGCAAGTGCGTGTAGTGGGTGGCGGTGTCGGTGGTATCACCGAGTCCGACGCCAACCTGGCACTGGCCTCCAACGCTGTACTGTTCGGCTTCAACGTGCGTGCCGATGCTGGCGCGCGCAAGATCGTCGAGCAGGAAGGCCTGGATATGCGTTACTACAACGTGATCTACGACATCATCGAAGACGTCAAGAAGGCCCTGACCGGCATGCTTGGCAGCGACGTCCGGGAGAACATCCTGGGTATTGCTGAAGTCCGCGACGTGTTCCGTTCGCCGAAGTTTGGCGCGATCGCCGGTTGCATGGTTGTTGAAGGTATCGTGCACCGTAACCGTCCAATCCGTGTACTGCGTGAAGACATCGTTATCTTCGAAGGCGAGCTGGAATCCCTGCGCCGCTTCAAGGATGACGCTTCCGAAGTACGTGCTGGCATGGAATGCGGTATCGGCGTGAAGAGCTACAACGACGTCAAAGTCGGTGACAAGATCGAAGTCTTCGAGAAGGTTCAGGTTGCTCGCAGCCTCTAACTCGCGCACTTCAAGAGCCGTGATGGGCAGCCGCATGCAAATGCACGGCGCATCGCCCGGACTCTAAACGCAACGCCCGGTCTGGCTTCTGTCAGGCCGGGCGTTTGCCGCTTTCAGACCACACGGGTTTCACCGTGAGGCAGTAACAGGTAACAAGACATGGCAAAAGAATACAGCCGTACCCAACGTATCGGCGATCAGATGCAGCGTGAGCTGGCACAACTGATCCGTCGTGAAGTCAAAGACCCGCGTGTTGGTCTGGTCACCATTACCGCTGTTGAAGTCAGCCGTGACGTCGGTCACGCCAAGATCTTCATCACCGTGATGGGCCAGGACAGTGCCGAGGACATCGCACAAAGCATCAAGGTGCTGAACTCGGCTGCAGGCTTCCTGCGCATGCAGCTGGCTCGCGAGATGAAGCTGCGTAGCGTTCCGCAACTGCACTTCCACTATGACGAAAGTGTCGTACGTGGTGCTCATCTGTCGGCATTGATCGAGCGCGCCGTGGCTGAAGACAATCAGCACCCGGTCGCGGCAGAAACCGAAGACACCAAGGAGTAATCGGTGGCTCAGGTCAAACGTATCCGTCGTAACGTCAGCGGCATCATCCTGCTCGACAAGCCGTTGGGGTTCACCTCCAACGCTGCCTTGCAGAAGGTGCGCTGGTTGCTCAATGCCGAAAAGGCTGGCCACACCGGCAGTCTCGACCCGTTGGCCACCGGCGTGTTGCCGCTGTGCTTCGGTGAGGCGACCAAGTTCTCGCAATACCTGCTTGATTCCGACAAGGGTTATGAAACCCTGGCGCAATTGGGCAAGACCACCACCACGGCGGATGCCGAGGGTGACGTTTTGCAGGAACGCCCGGTGACCGTTGGTCGCACCGATATCGAAGCTGTATTGCCCAGTTTTCGCGGGAAAATCAGTCAGATACCGCCGATGTACTCGGCACTCAAACGCGATGGCCAGCCGTTGTACAAGCTGGCACGAGCAGGCGAAGTGGTGGAGCGCGAACCGCGATCTGTTACTATTGCGCGCTTGGAATTGCTGGCCTTTGAAGGTGACACTGCGCGCTTTGCCGTAGATTGCAGCAAAGGCACCTATATCCGTACCCTGGTGGAGGATATTGGTGAACAGCTCGGCTGTGGCGCTTACGTGGCAGAACTGCGACGTACCCAGGCCGGTCCATTCAGCCTGGCCCAGACGGTCACGCTGGAAGAGTTGGAAGCGGTACATGCCGAAGGCGGCAACGAAGCGGTTGACCGTTTCCTGATGCCATCGGACAGCGGCTTGCTGGATTGGCCGCTGCTGCAGTTTTCGGAGCACAGCTCGTTCTACTGGCTCAACGGCCAGCCGGTTCGCGCCCCGGATGCACCGAAGTTCGGCATGGTACGGGTACAGGATCACAACGGTCGCTTCATCGGTATCGGTGAAGTGAGCGAAGACGGGCGCATCGCGCCACGTCGACTGATTCGGTCAGAATGACCGGACGAGGGTGGCTGTTAACAGGCACGGTCACTACTCATTTTTAGATACAGGGATTTGTCCCTGGCCTGTTGAAACTGCCCTTTGGGTGGTTTCCTGATAAAAGGATTGCCTCATGGCTCTCGACGTTCAAGAAAAAGCACAAATCGTAGCTGACTACCAGCAAGCTGTTGGTGACACTGGTTCGCCAGAAGTGCAAGTTGCACTGCTGACCCACAACATCAACAAGCTGCAAGGTCACTTCAAGGCCAACGGTAAAGATCACCACTCCCGTCGTGGTCTGATCCGCATGGTAAACCAGCGTCGTAAGCTGCTGGACTACCTGAAAGGCAAGGATCTGGGTCGTTATCAGACTCTGATCGGTCGCCTGGGTCTGCGTCGCTAATAAGCGATTGCGCTAGAGGTTGGTTGTCTGTCGTACGTCAGTGGGATTCCCGCTGGCGCATGGCAGGCTCCCAGCCTCAAGTTTTATCTGGATACACGTTTTACCCTGGACAGGCGTTGGGCCGATTCCCGACATTGCCCAAGAATTTCGCAAGAAGACAAGTTCCCCAAGAGCCACAAAGAAGGTAGGACACCGTGAACCCGGTAATCAAAAAATTCCAGTTCGGTCAGTCGACCGTTACCCTCGAGACTGGCCGTATCGCCCGTCAGGCCTCCGGCGCAGTATTGGTCACCGTTGACGACGACGTCAGCGTGTTGGTGACTGTAGTCGGTGCCAAGCAAGCCGATCCAGGCAAAGGCTTCTTCCCTCTGTCCGTTCACTACCAGGAAAAAACTTACGCTGCCGGTAAGATCCCTGGCGGTTTCTTCAAGCGTGAAGGCCGTCCTTCCGAGAAAGAAACCCTGACTTCCCGACTGATCGACCGTCCGATCCGTCCGCTGTTCCCAGAAGGCTTCATGAACGAAGTGCAGGTTGTCTGCACCGTCGTTTCCACCAGCAAGAAGACCGATCCGGACATCGCTGCGATGATCGGTACCTCGGCTGCCCTGGCCATCTCCGGCATTCCTTTCGATGGCCCGATCGGCGCTGCCCGCGTTGCGTTCCACGAAAGCACCGGCTACCTGCTGAACCCGACTTACGAACAACAGAAAGCTTCGAGCCTGGACATGGTCGTTGCCGGTACTTCGGAAGCCGTGTTGATGGTTGAATCGGAAGCCAAAGAGCTGACCGAAGACCAGATGCTGGGCGCGGTACTGTTTGCTCACGACGAGTTCCAGGTGGTGATCAACGCTGTTAAAGAACTGGCTGCCGAAGCTGCCAAGCCAACCTGGACCTGGGCTCCTGCGCCTGAAGCCACTGTACTGCTGGGCGCTATCCGTGCCGAGTTCGGCGACGCTATCTCCCAGGCTTACGCCATCACCGTCAAGGCCGACCGTTACGCTCGCCTGGGCGAGTTGAAGGATCAGGTTGTAGCCAAGCTGTCCGGTGAAGAAGGCCAGCCTTCTTCCAGCGAAGTGAAAGCGGCCTTCGGCGAAATCGAATACCGCACCGTTCGCGAAAACATCGTCAACGGCAAGCCACGTATCGATGGTCGCGACACCAAGACCGTACGTCCTCTGAACATCGAAGTCGGTGTTCTGCCCAAGACTCACGGTTCGGCTCTGTTCACCCGTGGCGAAACCCAGGCCCTGGTAGTCGCGACTCTGGGCACTGCCCGTGACGCACAACTGCTGGACACCCTGGAAGGCGAGAAAAAAGACCCGTTCATGCTGCACTACAACTTCCCTCCGTTCTCGGTAGGTGAGTGTGGTCGCATGGGTGGCGCTGGTCGTCGCGAAATCGGTCACGGCCGTCTGGCTCGTCGTTCGATCGCTGCCATGCTGCCTGCTGCCGATGTGTTCCCGTACACCATCCGCGTGGTATCGGAAATCACCGAATCCAACGGTTCGAGCTCCATGGCTTCCGTTTGCGGCGCTTCCCTGGCCCTGATGGACGCTGGTGTACCGATGAAGGCACCGGTTGCCGGTATCGCCATGGGTCTGGTTAAAGAAGGCGAGAAATTCGCCGTCCTGACCGACATCCTGGGTGACGAAGACCACCTGGGCGACATGGACTTCAAGGTAGCCGGTACCGCCAAAGGTGTTACCGCGCTGCAGATGGACATCAAGATCAAGGGCATCACCGAAGAAATCATGGAAATCGCTCTGGGCCAAGCCCTGGAAGCGCGCCTGAACATCCTCGGTCAGATGAACCAGATCATTGGTCAGTCCCGCACTGAGCTGTCGGAAAATGCTCCGACCATGATCGCGATGAAAATCGACACCGACAAAATCCGTGATGTCATCGGTAAAGGCGGCGCGACCATCCGTGCGATCTGTGAAGAAACCAAGGCTTCGATCGACATCGAAGACGACGGTTCGATCAAGATCTTCGGCGAAACCAAGGAAGCTGCTGAAGCTGCTCGTCAGCGCGTCCTGGGCATCACCGCAGAAGCCGAGATCGGCAAGATCTACGTCGGTAAGGTTGAGCGCATCGTCGACTTCGGCGCATTCGTCAACATCCTGCCGGGCAAGGACGGTCTGGTTCACATCTCGATGCTGAGCGACGCTCGCGTAGAGAAAGTGACCGACATCCTCAAAGAAGGCCAGGAAGTGGAAGTACTGGTACTGGACGTGGACAACCGCGGCCGTATCAAGCTGTCCATCAAAGACGTAGCAGCAGCCAAGGCTTCGGGCGTTTAATCACGCCCTGCGCCTGACCGCTTCAACGTTCCGAGAAATGCCCCGCAGTGAAAGCTGCGGGGCATTTTTTTGCCTGCAAGAAATTGACACCACTGGGGAAGTTGCCTGACCCCAAAGTCAGTGCTAGGTTTAGCCCACCGCCCGTGTAGCTCAGTCGGTAGAGCAGCGCACTCGTAACGCGAAGGTCGCAGGTTCGATTCCTGTCTCGGGCACCAGGCAGTACCTGTTTTCCAATGATCCCGAATGGTTCTGAAGGCCAGATACACCAAGCAACACGCGGTTTATTTGCGTCAGAGAGATCCTTGATGATCCAGATCCATCTTCCATTCCCCAGATCAAAGAGAACGCCATGACCGTTAACGCATTGACCCAAGAAGCCAGGCACGAACAAGCGCTGCAGTCCTATCTGCAGGAGTCGCCCCAGTTGGCTGAAGAGATCAAGGACCTGAGTGCCGACGATCAAAAAGACCAGATCCAGTGGGCTTTCGAAGACGAGGCAGAATCCCAGGGCTTGCAGCCGTGGGAATTGACGCTCAAGTACACCTCAACCCCTGAAGAGTTCGAGGCTGCACGCCTGGTGCTGCACAAGGAGGCTGCCGAAGTGCTGGGTGTCGAGTGGCAGGAGTACTGCGAGATGAACAATCTGGTGGTTTGACCCGAAATGCAGGAGCGAGCGCCCGCTTGCGGCCTGCTCGCGATGGTCGTTAACGATTACGCGAGCTTATTGATTAAACGTGGCGCTCTCGGGTACATCGCGAGCAGGCCGCAAGCGGGCGCTCGCTCCTACAATTTGTACCTGTGTTCAGAGGCTCAAGCGCATCGACAGGTCGATCGCCTTCACATCCTTGGTCAGCGCACCAATCGAAATGTAGTCAACGCCGGTCGCGGCGATGGGCAGCAGCGTACTTTCGTTGATCCCACCGCTGGCCTCCAGTTTCGCCTTGCCGCCGTTCAGGCGTACCGCTTCGCGCATATCATCCAGGCTCAGCTCATCAAGCATGATGATGTCGGCACCGGCCGCCAGCGCTTCCTTGAGCTCCGCCAGGCTTTCCACTTCCACCTCCACCGGTTTGCCCGGGGCGATCTTGTGTGCGGCGGCAATGGCCTGGGCGATGCCACCACTGGCAGCGATATGGTTTTCCTTGATCAGGAAGGCGTCGTACAGGCCGATACGGTGGTTATGGCAACCACCACAGGTCACCGCATACTTTTGCGCCAGGCGTAGGCCAGGCAGCGTCTTGCGGGTGTCCAGCAGCTTGACCTGGGTCTGGGCGACAAAGTCGGCCAGGTACTGGGCGCGGGTGGCGACCCCCGACAGCAACTGCAGGAAGTTCAGCGCACTGCGTTCACCGGTCAGTAGCGAACGGGCCGGGCCTTCGAGATGAAACAACGGTTGATTGGGGTTCACCCGCTCACCGTCGCGCACCTGCCAGTGCACCGCGACGCGCGGGTCCAGTTGCCGAAACACGGCATCGACCCATGCGGTGCCACTGATGACGGCCGCGTCACGGGTAATGATGGTGGCTTTGGCCAGGCGCTCGGCCGGGATCAGTTGTGCAGTGATGTCGCCGCTACCGATGTCTTCCAGCAGCGCACGGCGCACATTGGCTTCGATTTCGGCAGTCAGGTCGGCGAGGCGTAGATTCGGCATAACGGGCTCCACAAACAAAGTGTCACGATTATAGGGCCATGCCGGGAGTGAACCCAAGATCACAAATGCCTGGCCGGGGCATTACGCCGCAGACAGCGCCTCAATCGCGGCAAGTGATCGCACCCGTGGGGTGATCGCGGCATACTGGAGCCTGTCAAAGCCGTTGTTGAAGGAACCTGTATGCAGCTGGACCCCGCGAGTGGTTGGTTTGAAGGTGTGCGTCATTGCCCGTCACCCAACTTCAATGCGCGCCCCTCGGGCGAAATTTCCCTGCTGGTGATCCACAACATCAGCCTGCCGCCGGCGCAGTTCGCCACGGGCAAGGTGCAGGAGTTTTTCCAGAACCGCCTGGATGTCACCGAACATCCCTATTTTGCAGGGATCGCTCACCTGCGCGTGTCTGCGCATTTCCTGATCGAACGTGACGGCAGCGTCACCCAGTTTGTCTCTTGTCTTGAGCGGGCCTGGCACGCGGGTGTGTCGCTGTTCGAGGGGCGCGAAGGTTGTAATGATTTTTCCCTGGGCATCGAGCTGGAGGGCACCGATGATCTGCCGTTCACCGACACCCAGTACCAGGCGCTGACAGCCTTGACCCTGCAGTTGCAGGGCGCGTTTGCGGCGATCTCCACTGAACGTATCCAGGGTCACAGCGATATCGCGCCTGGACGCAAGACTGACCCGGGGCCGGCGTTCGACTGGACGCGATACCGCGCCGCCCTGGCACAAGGGGAAGGACAATGAGTTTTGTGGTGTTACTGCTGGCCGTATGGATCGAGAAGTTTTCGGCACTGCGCCACCGGGTACAACGCGACAGCGGTTGGCTGCGCGAGTTGGCCAAGCTTGAAAGCCATCCCCGGCTGAGCCGCCAACCCTGGCTGGTGCTGGCCCTGCTGGTGTTGTTGCCGGTGGCCTTGCTCGGCTTGCTGTTGCTGGTGCTGGAGCCGGTCGCCTATGGCCTGTTGGCCTTGCCGGTGCATTTGCTGGTGGTGATCTACAGCCTGGGCCGGGGCGACATTCTGGGTGAGCTTGGGCCGTTTCGCGATGCCTGGCGCCGCGAAGACCTGCAAGCAGCCGCCCATGTCGCCCAGCGTGACCTGGGGATTTGTGCCGACAGCGGTGAGCAGTTGCTGCAACTGGTGCAAGCCCGCTTGTTGTGGCAGGCCTACCAGAGCTTTTTTGCGGTGATTTTCTGGTATTTCCTGCTCGGTCCGGTCGCGGCCTTGAGTTATCGCTTGCTGGCCCTGGCGGCCGAGCACAGCAAGCAGCCGGCACTGGCCGAGCGTGCGGCGCAGTTGCGCCATGCCTTCGACTGGTTGCCGGTGCGCCTGCTGGCAGCGAGTTTTGCCCTGGTGGGCAACTTTGTCGCGGTCAGCCGGGTGATGCTGCATGAATTGCTCAACTGGAACATCGGCGCCGCGCAGTTGATCGAGAAAACCGGCAAGGTCGCGGGTGAAATCCCGGCACCCGTAGCGGGCCCCGAGGGCATCAACAGCCTGGACCAATTGTGGGAATTGCTGCTGCGCGCAGCCGTGGTCTGGTACGCCGGGTTCGCCCTCTGGACCGTCCTGCTCTAATTCGATCCCGCAGGCTGCGTCCGATCGCGAAGCGGTCGCCAACCCAGTCTGCGGCTCGTTAACCTTAAGTTACAAAAACTCCTGCCGATTTAAGCTATACAGAAGCAGCGCGCCGTAGTGGCTATCTGCTTTCTTTGCGTGCCTGCCGATAAAAATAAGAAATGAAAAGGGGGACTTCTTGTGAAGAGTTTGCTCTATCCCGCCGTGGCACTGATGAATCGCCTGAGCTTCGGCATGAAGTTCAGCCTGATCAGTGTGCTGTTCCTGCTGCCGATGCTGGTGACCAACTTCTACCTGGTGCGCGACTCCTATCGCGAATTCCAGGGCACCCGCATTGAATTGCAGAGTCTCGACCTGCTGGGCAGTGGCCTGGCTCTGCGGCGCGACCTGGAGACCCTGAACAACCTGGTGCAGATCAACTCGACCCTGGGGCAGTCCGGCAAGGCTGGCGATATCGAAACGAAAATCAGCGCCCTGGAGCAACAGGTCCTGGCCCGCCTGCAGGGCCTGAGCGCCATGAGCGACGACCCGGAGCACGTCAGCGTGTTCGAGGCCAAGCGCGATGAAATGCTTGCCGCGTTCAAGGCCCAGCAGACGGAAAAGTCCCTGCAGAGCAAAAGCGCGATGATCGCCAAGCTGCTGAGCAACGCGCAGATCTTTGGTCAGATCATCAGCAGCCAGGCGGGCCTTAGCCGCGATAACCAGAGCGATATCCGCCAACTGAGCGAACTGCTGACCAGCGTCACCCCCCGCATTACCCAGATCCTCGGCGACGGCCGGGCCATGGGCGCATTTTCCCTGGGGCAGGGGTTCCTCAATTCGGCATCCTCCACCCGCTTCGATGAGCTGCTGGTGCAGATGGAAAAACTCCAGGCCGAGTACGCCCTCAAGCTGCAGGATGCGCTGGGCGCCAGCAATGCCGCGCGTGAGGTGCTGGAGCCGGCAGCCACTGCCAGCCAGGCCACGCTCAAGCAAGCCAGCGAGCTGTTCGAAGAGCAAGTGGTGATGGCCGATACCCTCGATGCGCCCTGGCAGGGATTCTACGACCAGGTCAGCGCCCTGATGCAACAGACCTATCAACTCAACGACGCGACCCTGAGCTTTCTCGGCGTGCAGTTGCAGCAACGCCTGGAGCAGAACCGCACGCACATGATCCTGCAGGCCGTGGCCCTGTCGGTGGTGTTCGTGCTGATTTTCTACCTCTACGGCGGTTTCTACGTTTCCACGCGCACCACCCTCAAGCGCCTCGGGGCGGTGATGGACAAAGTCGCCGCAGGCGACATGACGGTCACCTTCACCGCGCACAGCCGCGACGAGTTGGGGGAGCTGGGCAAGGTGTTCAACGCCACCGTGGCAAAAATTCACGACCTGATCCAGCTGGTGGGGCAAACCGTCAACGAAGTCGAGCGTCAGGCCGGCCAAGTGGAGACGGTCTCGGCCCGCAGCAATCAGGCAGTGGCCGGGCAGCGCTCGCAGATCGAGCAGGTGGCCACGGCGATGAACCAGATGTCAGCCACCGCCCAGGAAGTCGCCCGCAGTGCCGCGACAGCGGTGAACAGCGCGCAAAGTGTCAACGACGAAACCATCAGTGGCCGTGGGCTGGTGGAGTCCCAGCAGGGCAGCATTGCGCAACTGGCCCATGAGATCGACGCGTCGGTGCTGGTGATCAACCAGTTGGCGAGTGACAGCCAATCCATCAGTCGGGTGCTGGAAGTGATCAAGAGCATCGCCGAGCAGACCAACCTGCTGGCCCTCAATGCGGCCATCGAGGCCGCTCGTGCCGGGGAGCAGGGGCGTGGGTTCGCGGTGGTGGCCGATGAGGTGCGCACCCTGGCCAAGCGTACCCAGCAATCGACCGAAGAAATCGAGCAGATGATCGCCAGGTTGCACAGTGGCGTGGGCGCGGCGGTCAAGGCCATGGGGATCAGTCACCAGATGGCCAGTGGCACGGTGGGGCAGTCGGACAAGGTGCAGAAGGCCCTGGCCAACATCCTTGGGGCGGTGGGTATGATTGTCGATCAGAACCAGCAGATTGCCGCGGCGGTCGAGCAGCAGACGGCGGTGGCCCACGATATCGACCGCAACATCGTCGAGATCAACCGCGCCGGCGAGCGCACCGCCGAAGGGGCGCACCAGACCGAGGACGCCAGCCGTGCGTTGTCGGCCCAGGTGGTGCAGTTGAAACATCTGATCAGTGCCTTTCGCGTGTGATGCTCAGAGTCAGGTCGACTGGGGCGGCCTGACTTCGAATGCTCTGTAGTACAAGTTCCTTCCGCCTGTGGCTTCGGTCCGAAACCAATGCGCGCCTGCGGTTTTAGTCTTCAATAAGCAGTGGCTCGCGCGCTTACTGGCACCCGCGAATGTGCCACTGCCTCGAGGATCAAACTCATGACGGCCACCTCCCAGGGAATCACCGGGCAATGTGTTCATTGCCAGGTCACCCTGATGCTCAAGCCTTGGCAACTGAATGCCATGGCGATCAACGAGACGTTTACCTGTCATCACTGCCAGAAAAGCCTGCAGCTCAGCGGTCCTGCCGAGCTCAAGCGCCTCAAGGCCCTGGATTCACTGACCATGCTGCGCGCGAGTCTGCGGGTGATGATCGCCAGCGCCTTGCTGGTGGCCCTGGTGATGGAATGGCTGGGGCTGTTGACGGGAATCGAGCAACTGAATGTGTCGCTACTGGCGCTGTTCATCTATTTCGTGGCGATGCGTTATGCGCGGCAACGGCAACACTTGAAGTTGGTGCTGCAGGCCGCCAGGGCACACGCTTAGCCGGTTACCAGTTGAAGAGTTGGCAGGCATTGGCGGTGCTGGCCGCGGCCAGTTGTTCGGGGCTGATGGCCATGATTGCGGCCAGCGCCGCGCAAATCGCCGGCAAGTGAGCCGGGCTATTGCGTTGGCCGGGGTACATGGCGGGCGCCATGTCCGGCGAATCGGTTTCCAGTACCACCGAATCCAGCGGCAACCCGGCGATCACCTTGTGCATGCGCAGGGCTTGTGGCCAGGTGGCGGCCCCGCCCAGGCCGAGCTTGAAGCCGAGCTTCAGGTATTCGCGGGCCTCTTCCCGGCTGCCGGCAAAGGCATGGATGATCCCGCCGCGGGGTAACTTGAAGCGCTTCAAGGTGGCGATGACCGCAGCGTGACTACGGCGCACGTGCAGCAGCGCCGGTAGCGCAAAATCCTTGGCCAGTTGCAGTTGTGCTTCAAACAGCACTTGCTGGCGCTGGCGATCCAGGCTTGGCAGAAAAAAATCCAGGCCAATCTCGCCCACTGCGCACAGTTGCCGATGACCGGCGAGGCGGGTCAGCCAGTCCGCCAGTTCGTTGAGGTCGGTGGGACGATGCTGATCGAGATAGACCGGGTGCAGGCCGAATGCGGCGTGCAGGTCCGGGTCACTTTGCACCAGGTCCCAGACGCGCTGCCAATTAGCCTGGTACACCCCCAGCACCACCATGCGCCTGACCCCCAGCGCACGGCTTTGCGCCAGGAGCGCCAGGCGGTCGGCGTCGAAGTCGGCAAAGTCCAGATGGGTGTGGCTGTCGATCAGCTCCACGGCTCAGTCCTGATGAATACGCTGCTTGAAAGTCCGCGCGATGGCCTGGACGCCGGGTTGGTAGTGGGCTTCCTCGATGGCCGCGAGGGCCAGTTGCAGGGCCTTTTCGGCAATCAGTTGATGCTGCTGCGCCATGGCGTTGACCGGCAGGGGCAGGAAGTCCAGCAACTGGGTGTCACCAAAGGTGCCCAGGCGCAGCGGGCGGCTTTTCAGCGGGAAGTCATGCAGGGCATCAAACACGCCTTGCAGCAGGACGTAGGAGGTGGTCACCAGTGCATCCGGCAAATGCCCGAGGCGTTGCAGCAACTCCTCCATCAACTGCCGGCCGCCATCACGGCTGAACGACTCGCTGTGCTCGATCAGCACCTGGCCCTGGAAGTCGACCAGCGCCTGTTTGAACCCGGCGGCACGCTCCTGGCTGATGCTCAGTTCGGGCCGTGCGCCGATCAGTACGATCTGCCGGGGCGCCGGTGTCAGCAGACTGCGGGTGAGCTGCAGACTGGCTTCGCGATCATCGCTGATCACCGAACAGAAATGCTCTGGCTCCATCACCCGGTCGATGGCAATGATCGGCAAACCCTTGGCCTGCAACTGGCGATAGCTGTCGTCGCTGGCCGGCAGGCAACTGGCGACAAACAACGCATCACAGCGGCGTGCGCGAAACAGCTGGAGCAACTGGCGCTCGCTGTCCGGGGCGTCGTCGGAGCTGGCAATCAGCAGCTGGTAGCCACGGGCCCGCGCGCCTTGCTCCAGGAGCTTGGCGATGCGTGCATAACTGGGGTTTTCCAGGTCCGGCAGAATGAAACCCAGGGTGCGGGTATGTCGACTGCGCAACCCGGCCGCTTGCGGATTGGGGGTGAAGCCGTGCTGTTCGACCACCGCGCGCACGCGCTCGACGGTGGCACTGCTGATGCGCTGCTGTTCGGCCTTGCCATTGATGACGTAGCTGGCGGTGGTCACGGACACACCGGCGAGCTGGGCGATATCACTGAGTTTCAACTCGGGAGTTCCTTGTTTTTTCGAGCGTGCCCCGACATTTTCGCCAATCCTACCTGAATAAGGCAGCCGACCAATGTCGCACGCAACCGACCGGTTGGACTTCAAGCCTGAGAGATTATCGAGTAACGTGCCATCCAATCTAGATTAAACGTTTCAGCAGGCGTATTTTCTGCACTATTGGCTCTTTTGTCCGGACTGCCGCGTAACTGCCAAACAATGCCCTGAAAAAGTGCACGGATAAAAGCCTAAGCTGATTCATTCAAAACAATACCTGGTGCCCCAAGGCACCAAAAAGGAGACCCGATGCTCGAGCTCACCATAGAGCAGATATCCATGGCCCAGAGCGCTGTGGATAAAGCCGCTGCATTGCACCTGCTGGCCGACAAACTGGTCGCCGATGGCCTGGTGGCCGAGGGTTACCTCAGCGGGTTGCAGGCGCGAGAAGCCCAGGGCTCGACCTTTCTCGGTCAAGGTATTGCCATCCCCCACGGCACCCCGGATACCCGCGAGCTGGTGCACACCACCGGCGTGCGCCTGTTGCAGTTCCCTGAAGGCGTGGACTGGGGCGATGGGCAGATCGTGTACCTGGCGATCGGTATTGCGGCCAAGTCCGATGAGCACCTGCGCCTGTTGCAATTGCTCACCCGCGCCCTCGGCGAAACCGACCTGGGCCAGGCCCTGCGCCGCGCCAGTAGCGCCGAAGCGTTGCTCAAACTGCTGCAGGGGGCGCCGCAGGAACTGGCGCTGGATGCGCAAATGATCGGCCTGGGCGTGTCCGCCGACGATTTTGAAGAGCTGGTATGGCGCGGCGCGCGCTTGTTGCGCCAGGCCGACTGCGTGAGCAACGGCTTCTCGGCGGTCTTGCAACAGGTCGAGGCGTTGCCGCTGGGCGATGGGTTGTGGTGGTTGCACAGTGAGCAAACGGTCAAGCGTCCGGGCCTGGCGTTTGTCACCCCGGACAAGCCGATTCGTTATCTGGGCCAACCGCTGAGCGGGCTGTTTTGCCTGGCCAGCCTCGGCGAGGCCCACCAGGCCTTGCTGGAACGCTTGTGCGCGTTGCTGATTGAAGGTCGTGGCCACGAGTTGGGCCGCGCTACCAGCCGGCGCGCGGTGCTGGAAGTGCTGGGCGGCGAGCTGCCGGCCGATTGGCCGAGCGCTCGGATCGCCTTGGCCAACGCCCACGGCCTGCATGCCCGCCCGGCGAAGATCCTGGCGCAGTTGGCGAAGAGTTTTGAGGGTGAGATTCGCGTGCGCATCGTCGATGGCCAGGACAGTGCCGTCTCGGTGAAAAGCCTGAGCAAGTTGCTGAGCCTGGGTGCCCGTCGTGGCCAGGTGCTGGAGCTGATCGCCGAGCCGAGCATTGCCAGCGACGCGCTACCGGCCTTGTTGGCGGCGATCGAAGAGGGCCTGGGTGAAGAGGTTGAACCCTTGCCCGCCATCAGCGCACAGCCGCAAGTCATCGCCGATATCACCGAGGTGCTGGTCGCACCGGCTTCCGGCAGCCTGATCCAAGCGATCGCCGCCGCCCCCGGAATCGCCATCGGTCCTGCCCATATCCAGGTCCAGCAAACCATCGAATACCCGTTGCGCGGCGAGTCCACGGCGACAGAGCGCGAGCGTCTGCACGCCGCCCTGGCCGAGGTGCGCCGCGACATCGAAGGCCTGATCCAGCGCAGCAAGGCCAAGGCCATTCGCGAGATTTTCATTACCCATCAGGAAATGCTCGACGACCCGGAGCTGACGGACGAAGTCGATACGCGTCTGAAGCAGGGCGAAAGCGCCGAAGCGGCCTGGATGGCCGTGATCGAGGCTGCGGCCCGGCAGCAGGAGTCGTTGCAGGATGCCTTGCTCGCCGAGCGGGCCGCGGACTTGCGCGACATCGGGCGCCGGGTGCTGGCGCAACTGTGTGGCATCCCGACCCCAAGCGAGCCAGAGCAACCCTACATCCTGGTAATGGATGAAGTCGGTCCCTCGGATGTGGCCCGCCTGGACCCGGCCCGCGTGGCCGGCATTCTCACCGCCCGTGGTGGCGCCACCGCCCACAGCGCCATTGTCGCCCGTGCACTGGGAATCCCGGCGCTGGTCGGTGCCGGCGCGGCGGTGTTGCTGCTGGCCCCGGGCACACCGTTGCTGCTCGATGGCCAGCGTGGGCGATTGCATGTCGACGCCGATGCCGCAACCTTGCAGCGCGCCAGCCAGGAGCGCGATACCCGTGAGCAACGCCTCAAGGCTGCCGCCGAACAACGCCATCAACCGGCACTGACCCGCGACGGGCATGCCGTGGAAGTGTTCGCCAACATTGGCGAAAGCGCCGGAGTGGCCAGCGCGGTGGAGCAGGGCGCCGAAGGTATCGGCTTGCTGCGCACCGAACTGATTTTCATGGCCCACCCGCAAGCCCCTGATGAAGCCACCCAGGAAGCAGAATACCGGCGGGTGCTCGATGGTTTGGGCGCACGTCCGCTGGTGGTGCGCACCCTCGATGTCGGCGGTGACAAGCCGCTGCCTTACTGGCCGATCGCCAAGGAAGAAAACCCCTTCCTCGGCGTGCGCGGCATTCGCCTGACTCTGCAGCGTCCGCAAATCATGGAGGGGCAGTTGCGCGCCTTGTTGCGCGCCGCCGACAACCGCCCGCTGCGGATCATGTTCCCCATGGTCGGCAGCGTCGACGAATGGCGGCAGGCGCGGGACATGACCGAGCGCCTGCGCCTGGAAATCCCGGTAGCCGACCTGCAACTGGGGATCATGATCGAGGTGCCGTCGGCTGCGTTGCTGGCGCCGGTCCTGGCCCGCGAAGTCGACTTCTTCAGCATCGGCACCAACGACCTGACCCAATACACCCTGGCCATCGACCGCGGTCACCCGACCTTGTCGGCCCAGGCTGATGGCCTGCACCCGGCGGTCCTGCAACTGATCGACATCACCGTGCGTGCCGCCCATGCCCATGGCAAATGGGTGGGGGTGTGCGGCGAGCTGGCGGCGGATCCGCTGGCGGTACCGGTGCTGGTCGGCCTGGGGGTGGACGAATTGAGCGTCGGCGCGCGCAGCATCGCCGAGGTCAAGGCGCGGGTGCGTGAACTGAGCCTGGCGCAGGTACAACAATTGGCCCAACAGGCATTGGCCGTGGGCAGCGCACAGCAAGTGCGTGAATTAGTGGAGACGCTGTAATGGCCCGCATCTTAACCCTGACCCTCAATCCGGCCCTGGACCTCACGGTGCAGTTGCCGCTGCTGGCGCCCGGCCAGGTCAATCGCAGCACCGCCATGCACACCCACGCTGCCGGTAAAGGCGTGAACGTGGCGCAGGTGCTGGCCGACCTGGGGCACCAAGTGACCGTCAGCGGCTTTCTCGGCGAGGACAACCTGCAGGCGTTCGAGGCGTTGTTCGCCCGTCGTGGTTTTGTCGATGCCTTTGTCCGCGTTCCAGGGGAAACCCGCAGCAATATCAAGGTGGCCGAAGACGACGGACGCATCACCGACCTCAATGGTCCAGGCCCGGTGATCAGTGCGGTGGCGCAGCAAGCGTTGCTTGATCGGCTGGAGCAGATTGCCCCCGGGCATGCTGCGGTGGTGGTTGCCGGCAGCCTGCCTCGTGGCGTCAGCGCCCAGTGGTTGCAGGCACTGTTGCGCCGGCTCAAGGCCAAGGGCTTGAAAGTCGCCCTGGACACCAGCGGCGAAGCGCTGCGCGCAGGGCTGGCAGCCGGACCATGGTTGATCAAGCCCAACAGCGAAGAGCTGGCTGAGGTGCTCGATTGCGCGGAGCTGTCGCTGGCGGCCCAGGCCGAGGCGGCGAGCCGCTTGCACGCGCAAGGTATCGAGCACGTGGTGATTTCCCACGGCGCCGATGGGGTCAACTGGTTC
Source organism: Pseudomonas sp. IT-P176 (assembly GCF_949767245.1). Classification (NCBI taxonomy): domain Bacteria; kingdom Pseudomonadati; phylum Pseudomonadota; class Gammaproteobacteria; order Pseudomonadales; family Pseudomonadaceae; genus Pseudomonas; species Pseudomonas sp. IT-P176. The sequence continues at coordinate 2,696 of NZ_CATKPN010000045.1, read as the reverse complement.
AGTGTCGGCTCGGCGCTGCATGCCACACCGCCCAGGGTCAGCGTGGCCAGCACGGTGGGGGCCGGCGATTCCTTGCTGGCGGGCATGTTGCACGGCCTGCTCAGTGCCGACACCCCGGAGCAGACACTGCGAACCGCCACCGCGATTGCGGCGCAGGCGGTGACCCAGATCGGTTTTGGCATCCACGACACGGCGCAGTTGGCGCAGCTTGAACAGGCGGTGCGTGTTCGCCCCCTGACAGAACAATAAGAGGGTTGGTCATGAAGTTAGCCATTGTTACTGCCTGCCCCAATGGCATGGTCACCAGTGTGCTGTGCGCCCGGCTGCTGGACGCTGCGGCGCAGCGCCAGGGCTGGAGCACCAGTGTCGAAGTGCACGATGGGGCGCACCCGGAGCGTCAGCTGTCGGCTGCCGTCATCGATGATGCCGAATGGGTGTTGCTGGTCAGCACCGGTGCGGTAGACCTGTCGCGGTTCGTCGGCAAGCGCCTGTTCCAGAGCACGCCGTCCCAGGCCCTGCAGGATGTCGATGGGGTGCTGCGCCGGGGCGCCGAGGAGGCTCAGGTCTACAGCGCGCCGCTGACCATTGCCGAGCCAGTCAGCGCCAGTCAGTCAGCGCCGCGCCTGGTAGCGGTCACGGCCTGCCCGACGGGCGTGGCCCACACGTTCATGGCGGCCGAGGCCTTGCAGCAAGCGGCCAAGCGCCTGGGCTACGAATTGCAAGTGGAAACCCAGGGCTCGGTGGGAGCGCGCAATCCGTTGAGCGCCCAGGCGATCAGTGAGGCCGACGTGGTGCTGCTGGCGGCAGATATTGAAGTGCCAACCGAGCGTTTTGCCGGTAAGAAAATCTACCGTTGTGGCACCAGCATCGCCCTCAAGCAAGCCGAGGCGACCCTGAACAAGGCGCTGGCCGAAGGCAAGCTGGAAAGTGCAGCGGCCGCGGCGGGTAGCCCGGTCAAGACGCAGAAGACTGGCGTCTACAAACACTTGCTGACTGGCGTCTCGTTCATGCTGCCGATGGTGGTGGCGGGTGGCCTGATGATCGCCTTGTCCTTCGTGTTCGGCATCGAGGCGTTCAAGGAGCAGGGCAGCCTGGCGGCGGCCTTGATGCAGATCGGCGGCGAAACCGCGTTCAAGTTGATGGTGCCTTTGCTGGCGGGTTACATCGCCTATTCGATTGCCGACCGTCCGGGCCTGGCGCCGGGGATGATCGGCGGCTTACTGGCGAGCACTCTGGGCGCCGGTTTCATCGGCGGGATCATTGCCGGCTTTATCGCCGGGTACGCCGCGCAGGCGATCAATCGTTATGCTCGTTTGCCGCAAAGCCTGGAAGCGCTGAAACCGATCCTGATCATTCCACTGCTGGCGAGCCTGTTCACCGGGTTGGTGATGATCTACGTGGTGGGCAAGCCGGTGGCCGGGATGCTCACCGGACTCACCCACTTCCTCGATAGCATGGGTACCACCAATGCGATCCTGCTGGGGGTACTACTGGGTGGGATGATGTGTGTTGACCTCGGTGGGCCGATCAACAAAGCGGCCTATGCGTTCTCGGTGGGGCTGTTGGCCTCGCAGAGTTATGCACCGATGGCCGCCACCATGGCCGCCGGCATGGTGCCGCCAATCGGCTTGGGTATCGCCACCTTCATCGCCCGGCGCAAGTTCGCCCAGGCTGAGCGCGAGGCGGGTAAAGCGGCTTTGGTGCTGGGGCTGTGTTTCATTTCCGAAGGGGCGATCCCGTTCGCCGCCAAGGACCCGCTGCGGGTGATCCCGGCGAGCATCGCCGGGGGCGCCCTGACCGGTGCGCTGTCGATGTACTTCGGCTGCAAACTGATGGCGCCCCACGGCGGGCTGTTCGTGATGCTGATCCCCAACGCGATCAACCATGCCCTGTTGTACTTGCTGGCAATTGTCGCGGGTAGCCTGTTGACGGCAGTGGTGTATGCGCTGCTCAAGCGTCCAGAGGCGACCGAACTGGTGCTGGAGCCGGCCAGCGTATAAGGACAAGCAGTAGGCTCGACTCGACCTGAGCTAGCCAGGTTGTTGTCCAGCCTGCTGCATTCCACTTATGTCGGTTTAAGTTGGTGTGAATATTAAGATTTTGTTTGTGCTAGCGCTTCTGGAATATGTGCATACAAAGCGCTTTTTTTCTGGCTTGCTTAGTGTCGTGTTGGCTGTCTAATCTTTTGAATATGGTGTCTGCTAAGTGGAGTCGTTACTTCACTTGATGGGCACAATTAAGCCAGTGATTGGTTTTTCATATCAAAAGGAGTTGTTATGGACGTGCAGTTGTGGGAAGCCTCGTTAAAAGATAAAACCACGGAAGAAATTGCCAGTTTTGCCGCGGCGGTTCCCAAGGGCATGCTGTCCTTGTCGAGCGGCTCGTCGAGTGAGGTTATTCGCCCGGCAGGGTTGTTGCTCACCAAAAAACAGATCATTGATCTTAGAAAGTATGAAGCAGCCGGATTGGCACTTCCACAAACCATTGGCGATGTTGAACGTTACCTGAGTTTCGGCGATCTGCACGACGGGGGGGACGGATTTCGGGCAGTGGATTTTTTAGCAACATTCAATAAAGTATTCAACCATGCCATCAGATGGCAACCATTGCGTGCACGCATCATGCTGACCGGTACTCACTTGAGACTGTTTGGTTTGAACATGGCCGTTTACAGTAAGTCGGTAGAGGAAATCTAC